>JBGVTJ010000028.1:0-8291 GCA_041862515.1 Thermodesulfobacteriota bacterium
GATTAGGTGAAGATGACTTCTATGAGGCCGCCTGTTGTCAAGCTCCATTTTTCGCTTAAGACATCCGTTACTCCTTCAGGCGTCAATCGAGCTAGCGGCCTCCTGAGACGTGAGGCCTCTGTCTGCCCCGAGGGACTTTCTATCCGTGCTGGTCTATTTTTGCCAGACACCCGATGCTATATTCGCCCTAGGGCGATTCGGGAAGCGCCGGGGAGCGAATACTTCTATGAAGCCGCTTGTATCCTTATGAGTGCCATGACGGTTGGGCTACTTAGACGACGGACAGGTAAGGTTTGAACTTTTGACGTGCAACGTTAAATTGACGGCTAAACCATTCACCTAGATCAGATGCTTTCTCTACCTGTTGGGTCCGCTTCTCAACAACATCTCCGTCGAGTTTACGGCCTATTGCGTGGTAGTCAGAGCCCTTTTTATAAATGTCGTCAATGTAAGTCTGAATGTCCTCCTTGAAGAGAAAGAAGGAATCGGCGGTTTCTCGATTAAAGTTTTGAAGCTTTTCGAATTCAACCCCCCGGCGTGACATGACGTGTGGGATGAACTCCATAGTTGCTTTAAAGACGCCAAGCCGACGGTCTAGAAGCTCTTTGCGAATCCCCATCTTTGCTAGGTGGTATTGTTTTATTGCGATATAGGTTGTAGTAATTCCGATGAAAGGAACCAGAAGGCCTGAGAGCGTTTGAATGATTTCATCCCACATTTATCCCTCCTTTTCATGCCCATAAGCTTTTATAACTCGTAGTATTCCTAAGCTATCTTGAGATATTTTGAATTGAGGTACACGAAATGTCAAATGAAATCTGCGAGAAAAAACAAGGCAAATTTGGGGATTTTGGGGACTTAAAATTCAGCATCCCGGGAATGGATTCTGAGGCGATTTTAACTCCCCAACAAGCCCTTCCAAACGGTGCCGTTGCAGGCTACCAAACCAGCTTTACCAGCAGAAATCGTTATAATTGTAGTAGTTCCGGTATCTTCTTTTACCGCCAGGCCATAACTGTCTCCTGTCTCGAAGATAATAAAGAATAATCCCTTACTATCTTCCTCCGCTGGTAAAGTAACCTGTCTGGGAGCTCCACTTGCATTTAAAAATTGAAATCTCGCCGAGGTCGCAGTTAAAACTTTGACCCCCGTCAAGGTTTCGGTATTTTCTCCCCATTTGGGGCAAAGAGCCATTGGTCGATCTCCACAATGGATCGCCTCAGCCAATCCCCCGCATCGGCATCGCCCTGGCTTGGCAGCGGAATACCGAGATTGCTGGAGAAATCCTGGACGAGCTGATACTGGAGCTCCGATTGAGTGCTGCCCTGATAATTGCTGGCCAACACAGGATGAGTGTCATCCGTTATTGAAGCGACCTCATAGACAGACGAGCCATCTGCATCGATTTTGAAATATAAAGGCGTTGACAGGCTATTCCAAAGCGTCCCGAATCCCGTGACATTAGGGGAACTATTTGTCACTGATACCGTGCCAGTCTTATATTGGCCCATTTCTTCTATCCCCCTTAAATATCTTCATGATAAGCCAAAAGAGTCCCATAAATCTTATTCGTACCAGCCGTATCCCATCGGACTTGATATGCCACATAAACGCCAGGGCCTATATTGTAGCAATGCAGAATCTGAATGGTTCCCATCCACGGAGACTCGGTAGTGACCTTGAGTATCGGAGATCCGATATTCCCCATATCATTTGCCTTGCACATAATTGAAGCAGTGACCGGCGTTGCGCCTTCCCTGGAACCCTCGTGGAGAACCTGGAGCATATCAGATAGGTGAGATGCCCATTCACCCATTTGGGCTGTGTACCAGCTTTGTCCTTGCGCAATTCCGTTACAGACATTGCCGCTTGTGGCCTCATACCAATGTACCCATCCATCATTCTTTCGTTTGAACTTCTTTATATTCCCACTGGAGTCATTATAAAAACCGCCAATACATCTCCAATCTGAGTGGCTGGGATGGTAACGGCTTCGCTTTCCCGGAGCACCACTGGGGCATGTAAGCGAGATTTTGGCGGTAGGAGCTGCCCCATCTTTTGGGGGTTTAATAAGATAAACATAGTACCACTTGCTATTTTCTCAGACCCGGTATCCAGATTGGTCCAATCGATAGTAAGTTCGAATGACAATATTGCCCGCAACCCATCAATTTCAATGCTTTCTGGCTTGATTTTAAGCGAATCAGCCAAATAATAATCTGGCCAACAGCCATCCCGAAATCCCTCATGAACCCGTGGAGGGAAAAGTCTGAGGATTTCATCAGAAAATTTGACCTTAATTTCTTTCAGCCCTGCTGCTCGAATATAATCAATCCAAAGCCAGATTTTGCCATTTCTCGGACCCCAGTCACTCACGCCGCTTTGGTCGGCATCCAAGACCTTAAAACCAAAATAAACAATTGCATCTCGACTCGCTGGCGCTATTTCCGAAATATCCCAGGCTATCCCACTCCAGCTCGTAGCTATTGTTGGATTGTTGGTCTGTTCTCCAAGGGCAGATTCGCCCATTGATGCTTGAAGCCAATTGGCCGTGGTCTTATTTGACTTGATCCAATATTCAATCCCCAAAAGTCCTGATATGTTTTTTGCGCCCAAAGAAGTGATTTTGAAATGGTAATTTTGGGTGGCTTCATCTTTAAAACATCTGAAAATGAGATCGCAATCTGTCTTCGCGGTAAGGGTGGACAAAGACGTTCCATACTGCACATAATCGTAAGAAGGATCTCCGTATCGGTCTCGACATTCATAATAATCTCCCGTTCCTTCATCGGTACGGCAGTAAACCCTATGGTATTGAGTTGCGCCTGATAAAGAAATGGCAGTGCCGAATTCTGCAAATCTCCAGTTTTCTGTAGTATTTATTCCACTGAACGTTGCCTCGCCTAATTTGGTGTTGGGATTGCCATTTCCATCATCAGTATAGATCATCACCTTTAGACCAGGTGGGCTTTGGCCCCATTGTTGCCAAACTATGATCCCCACCATTTTGAGGCTGCAGGCCTCGTTTACCTTAAAGCCCTGGGTAACGTATTTGTTCTGGGAGGTGCCAATCGTGAAGGCGTCCGGTATTGAAGGCGGATAGGGGGGATTCGGGATCTCGTACCAAAGATTTTCCGTTACGGGCGTGTATTTGTCGATGCCAACTTTCAAAGAGGCAACGCCTTCTTTCAAGGCCTCCCCATCATTCGCCAATACTATCCCACCAATCTCAAAGGGAAGTTCCCAAGAGGGACATGCCTTCTTTTTTGAAAAGCCATGGCCACAAAAACTATAATAGCCTACAGGCTGAAAAGTTTCTCCTCTGATGCTCTCACAGAGGGAGATTATTCGCCTTGCTTTTGGAACAACTGAGTGCTTCGATTCGCACATACGGTGACATATTTTGCCAAATTGAGTCTAGGAAATAGCTCACTCAGCACTAAGTCCTGAGTAAATAAGTTCGTCTTCGACCTTATGAATCGAAGGACTTAGTTGACAAGTCTCACCTTCTCATACAAAATCCATTATGAAAGGGAAATGGGGAAGGTCATCCAGGTTGAGATAAGAAAAGTGAAAACCTTCTCCACAGAGGGAGATGGAAGGGATTGTCAAAGGATTGATCGATCTGATCTTCCCTCCTCACTGCGCTTTCTGCGGCAGCCCTTTGGCCGAAGATGACACGGCCGAAATCTGCCCGGGTTGTCTTCGGAATATCCGTTTTATTTCACCCCCCATCTGTCCGAAGTGCGGCTATCCCTTCGTTATGGGAGTTGGGGAGGATCACCTCTGTGGGCAATGCCTTCGGAGGCAATGGCATTTCGGCTCGGCCAGGGCCCTGGGGTTCTATGAGGGGGTGATGCGGGAAGCGATTCATGGCTTGAAAGATCATGGCAAGTCCTTTCTGGCCAAGTCCTTGGCAGGGCTTTTGGACAGGGGCTATCCATTGATTGACTATGGTTCATATGATCTTCTGGTGCCCGTTCCATTGCACCCAAAGCGGCTGAAGGAGAGGGGGTTCAATCAAGCCTTGATATTGGGTAAGGCTATCGGGCGGAGGGAGGGGGTTCCCTGCAGGGGATTCCTCTTGAAGAAGATCAGATGGTCTCCCCCCCAGATTGATTTGAGCCCTCAGGAAAGGCAAAAAAACGTGAAGGGCTCCTTTGCCGTTACGGACCCAGGAGGAGTCCGAGGGAAGAGGCTCCTGTTGATCGATGATGTGATGACCACCGGGTCGACGGTCAATGAATGCGCCGGGGAATTATTGAAGGCCGGGGCTGGGGAAGTCGATGTCTTCACCCTAGCGAGGGCCGTTTGATCCCGATGGGGAGGCAAAGGTGAAGAGGGTAAGGAGAAGAGTCCTGTTTTGGATCATTGCGGGGCTCCTCATCGCGATATTTGCTGGTTCAATCCTTCTCTTGAGATCGATTGCACTCCCCCAACGCTATAGGGGACTTATCGAGTCTCGGCTGAGAGGGGTTACGGACAGGGATGTGCGAATCCGTGGGGCCAGCTTGCGCTTCCTGGGGGGAATCGGGATCGAGTTTGAAGATCTCGTCATGAAGGATCGGGATGGGCAAGCCGATCTTATCCGAGCTGAGGGGTTAATCCTCCAGATGAAGCTCCTTCCCCTCTTAAGAAGGCAGTTGAAGTGGAAGTCGCTCATCATTGAAAAGCCCTCCGTTCACCTCCGTCGAAGCCGCGAGGGTGATTTTGACTTTTCAGGCAAGAGGAAGGAGCCGATTCTCAAAGGGGAAAGGGAACATCCCCATATACTGCGCCTTTTATCCTCCTTTACCGGGGGGGAGATTAGGATTCGGAAGGGGAGTGTCCGTTTCGAGGACGATTTTGTAGCATCTGGACCCATTATCGCAGGGATAGAGAACCTCTCCGTTGAACTGACGTCAATATCCTTGGATGGACCTATCGCCTTCCGCGTCCAAGCAAGGCAACCCAATTCTAAAGGACCGGATGGTCGAATCTCGATTATCGGTAAGCTCCATCCCCTCCCGGATCCCCTCGAATGGTCCACCATACGAATAGCCGCAGAGGTGTCTGCGAAAAGCGTAAATCCCCTTCCCTTCCGACCGTACTACAGGCCCCACATTTCCGCAAAGGGGATCGAGGGATTTCTGGATATCCACGCGCATTACGAAGGGAATTTCTCAGGGCTCTTTCGATCCTGGGGGCAGATCAAGCTAAAGGATGTTGCCTTGGATCATCCGCAGCTCTTCGTTGCGGCCTTGAGGCCGAAGAAGTTTGACGTCGATTACGATGTCACGCTGGATATGGGGAGCTTAATTATCTCGGACCTCTCTTTCCGGCTCCCTGAGATCGAAATAAGGGGAAGGTGTGCTATTCACGAGATCAGTTCTCCAAGAAGACGCATAGAGGCCTTCGCCAACACCGGTTCCTTTCGGTTCGAAGAGGTCAGGAAGTATTTTCCCCTCAGGGTCATTCCCTCTGGCTTCAAGAAGCTCTTGGAGAAGGTCACCAGCAGGGGAAGGGGGAGGATTGTATCCCTCCGAATGAGAGGACCCATAGAGGACTTTTCAAGGCTCAAAGACCCGAAAAAGGGGGATCTCATCTATGGGAAGATGCGATTGGATGACGTCGTCTTTCCCTTCGCCAAGGCTCTTCATCCAATCGAAAACATCTCAGGATGGATGATTTTGGATGAGGGATCCCTGAGGTTCCAGGATTTGAGGGGATCCTTTGGGAAGTCGAGGTTGAATGCCGTAGAAATGATTATCTCCCGAGTCTACTCCTCTCCCCAATTGGATCTCTCCCTCGACGGAGAGGTCGATCTGAAGGGGATTATGGCCCTCGCCAGGCCGGGAAAAGCCCTGGGGAAGGGGGTCAACCTTCCGGCTGCGACGGTTTCAGGTAAAGCCACTTTCTCGAACAATCGGGTTCGTATCATAGGCGCCAAAGGGAAGGTGGGGAACTCGGCCTTTTGGGGCAAGGGAGAGATGGGAAACCCCTGGCTTGGGAAACAGGGCGGAAGGCGGCTTAACCTTGCCATGGGAGGGGAGTTGGATTTGCGGGAATTGTTTTCCCGCATCCTCCCAGGGCTTTTCCCCGAGATCTCCAAGACCATGGCATCATTCTCGGATGTATCAGGGGGGGCGAGGGTAACCCTTGAGCTCAACGAAGGGGGAAAGGGGGTCAAGGGGATACGTTACGAGGGAAGGGTTAGCCTGGGAGATGCAATTCTTCGACACAATAGGATGGTCTCTCCGGTCCGGTTTCGCAAAGGACACATCCATTTTACCCCAAAGGTGATTCGGGTTTCTCAGATGGAGACCCGATTAAGGGGGTCACATCTCAAAATTGAGGGAACCCTCCGGGACTACCTCGCTTGGGAACGGTCAAGGATGGACCTCCGCATCCGTGCCTCAAACCTGGATATAAGAGATTTCAGACTGAAAAAAGGGGGGGATGGGGAATGGATTTGGAGAGGTGGGATCGTCCTCCCCAACTTTGGAGGAGTGACTGTTCGGGTAAAGGAGGGAAAATGGCGCTATACTGACTTTTCAAACCTCACCGCCGATATCACCCTGGCCGAGGGCAGACTTAACCTGGAGAGATTGCATTGCGAGGTGAAAGGGGGAAAGGTTGACGTGACGGCCTGGGTGGATCTGGCCAGAAAAGGTGAGGTTGCCTTTGCATTGCACCCAACGTTGAGCGATGTGGATGCCGGTCGGTTCTTCAGGGATCTGGACCTGGAGGAGCGTGTCTGGATTACCGGGGCCTTCAGCCTGCGGGGAAAGGTGATGGGAAGGGGTCGTAATGGGAAGGAATTGAGGCGATCCCTCGAGGGGAAGCTCAGGGTGGGGATGGAAAAGGGGAGGATTCGACGTTTTCGCCTCCTCTCCAAGGTCTTCTCGCTGCTCAACGTCCTCCAACTATTCAAGGGGAAACTTCCGGGGCTGACCGGCGAAGGGCTTCCCTACAACAGGATCAGCGGAGAGATTGGGATTGCCGGGGGAATCGCCAGAACGAACAGTCTCCTCGTGGACAGCGACGCGATAAGGATCACCATCATCGGAGAGGCGGACATCGCCCGTGAGGCCCTGGATTTAACCATGGGCCTCTGCCCCCTGGGCACCGTCGACACAATTGTGAGCAAGGTGCCCGTGGTTGGAAGGATTCTCGCGGGGGAGGATGATGCGGTCATCGCCTACTACGTTGAAGTGAAGGGGGATTTTTCCAATCCAAAGGTGAGGCACATCCCCCTCAAGTCAATGGAGAAGGGGTTGATAGGGGTCATTAGGAGGGTTTTAGAGACCCCCATACACATCATTCCCATGGGGAAGGAATGACGGGCGCTGGCTCCAGCAGCCGTGACTGAGGTGGTTCCCCCCCCAGGACGAGCTCGATGATTTTTTCCCGTAAGACGATCGAAAGATTCAGGAGGGCCAAGAGGCTCGTGGTGATAACCGGGGCCGGGATCTCAGCGGAAAGCGGGGTCCCCACTTTCCGGGGAAGCGACGGACTCTGGGGGCGATATCGTGCGGAGGATCTGGCCACTCCGCAGGCCTTTCGGAGAGATCCCCGATTGGTCTGGGAATGGTACGATTGGAGGAGGCGATTGATTTCCGAAAGGGAACCCAATGCAGGACACCTGGCAATTGCCGCGATGGAAGGTCTCTTTGCAGAGTTTCTCCTGATCACGCAAAATGTGGATGGACTCCACAGAAAGGCCGGAAGCAGAAAGCTCATCGAAATCCATGGTAATCTCTGGAAGGTTAGGTGTATGGGTGAGGGAAAGGTTTTCGCCAATAAGGAGGTGCCCTTAAAGGAGATTCCCCCTCGGTGCGAGTGTGGGGCCCTTCTCCGACCCGAGGTGGTCTGGTTTGGGGAATCTCTTTCGGAGAAAGACCTACGCGACTCCCACATGGCCTTACGGGAATGCGACTTCCTGTTGGTGGCTGGTACATCCGCCGTTGTCCAACCCGTGGCATCATTTCCCGCCATAGCCCGCAGTGGAGGGGCCTTCGTTGTGGAGATCAATGTGGAGCCAACGCCCATTTCCGGATGGGTAGATGAGTCAATCCTCGGAAAATCCGGGCGTATTTTGCCCCACCTCCTGAAAAACATGAGATAATTTTTTTTGCTTTTTTTCCCTTGACAAACCCTATATATTGTAGTATCAAATGAAAATAGTACAATATATAGAGGATGGAAATTTCCCAAGTCTCTTGAGAACACCGTTGTCCGTGAGCGAATTTGCTGGAAAAGTGGGGTACCCATCGAGCGTGAGCAGGCTTCGTTGTGAGTCTTCGATCCTG
>JBGVTJ010000029.1:0-7786 GCA_041862515.1 Thermodesulfobacteriota bacterium
AGGGCACCAATCCTTATGGCACCATTCTGCTTTTCGATAAAGTCCAGGTGAGATATCCTTTTGATATTAACGATAACAGAGGGTACTTCAACCCGATGTTTCATGTTTACCAATAGATCCGTCCCCCCCGCGAGTATTTTGGCCTTCGGATCGTCAAGGAGTATGGAAGAGGCCTCCTTGATGTCCTTGGGTTCCACATAGTCAAATTTTGGTAGTCTCACAGGCTTTCCTCCCGGCTGCAAAAAATGAGCAGCATCTCCACACCCAAGCTGAACAAGGCGTTGCCGAGACGGTTAGCTGCCTCGGCCAGCTCAGCATAGGTGATACCTGCATGCTCGCAGTAAACGGCGACTTCACCCGTTCGACCTTGCGCGAGGTGATGGTCGAGAAGGGAGGAGGCGAGATTAAATTCCTGAGGCACGACGGGAGATAACACTGCTCTCTACCCCCCTCTCAGGGGTTGGCACACTTTAGCATGACAGATTTCTCCCTGTCAAGGTGGTCTCATGCACGGTGAAGGCCTTTCATTTTTCGCCTCTCGAGCCCAGACGCTGGGGTTGGCCACCGCCATTCGGGGTGCCTGCCACCTCAGAAATCGTTATACACTGGAAGAATTCTCCCTGCCGGAGGACGTCACGAAGATATTGACCGGAAGGCCAATCCCCCAGGATCCGACCACGTATGAGGGAAAGGAAGGATCAAATCCTTTTTTGACTATACGTTGAATGAGCCGTTCTCCTGATTTGGCCGACCCGGTGGCACCGTATTCTATCCACTTTGATCTATCTCTCAATAACACCGCAGTATCTACTTTGACATTTCCCGTTTCGGAGATCCCCCGGCGGGAAGAGAACGCAATTGCCTTCATTTGAGTCTCACTGTGTCTCCCACAAAATCATTGCCTCCCAAAACCCACTCTCATATCAACAAAGTGAGGCCTATGGTTCCAGGATTATACGGTGAAAATCATTCCATCTGAACGGAATTCCACGGTATTCCAGGATCCTTCAGTCTGGAACCATTGAAAGGGCCCATTGAGGGACAAATAGACTCGACCCGCATGAGCATCAGCCGAGCTCAGGGTTATAGGAATATCATAGAATTCGTTAAAAGAGGTCTTTGGTAAACCATTCTACCCCAACGACGTCTAAACCTATAAAACGCACGCAAGGGAGAAGGGAAAATGGAAAGAATGGGAAAGCTGCTTTCGCTGCCATTTATTTTGCTCCTGGTGATGATACCTATTACCTCACCACAGGGACACCCACGATCGGAAGATGCAGAGGGAGAAGAAACAATCCTCGTGGGGCACATTTCGCACGTCGAGGGAGAGGTGTTGAGATATGTGCCTGAGGAAGAAGATTGGGTTGCTACAGTCAAGGACGCTCCATTCGGCGTAAATGATGCCATATATTCCGATAGAGGCGGAAGAGCGGAAATTATGATGCCAAACAACACGTGGACGAGGATTGATGGCGACACACGGATTCAGCTTATTGCCCTCAGAGACGATGTAACCGAGATCGATGTGGAGTCAGGCGTAGCTCGATTCTACAACAAGGGCTCTGATGCGGTGATTAGAGCCAGAACAACTTTCGGTTATGTGATGGCGCCAGGGGATACCACCTTTGATCTGGATGTGGGCGATGACTCCGTGGAAGTAGTAGCTTTGAAGGGAACAGTGTATTTTACCCACAGCACCTCGGAGACAGAATTTGAAGTGATTGCCGGTTCATCATCCATCCTCGCAGACAGCCGGCAGGTGACAGCTGGGGAGGCTCACACGGACCCTTATTGGCATTCGTGGAATAGGAAGAGAGACACTCTCTGGGCCAAGAGGATGAGGGTAAAAGGAAAATCGGTAAGATATCTCCCTCCAAGGCTGCATCATGAAGCCTACGTTCTGGAAGAGCATGGCAGATGGGAAAGGGTCTACTACCATGGAGAGTACCACTATTTTTGGCGTCCCCTTTATGTCAGCGTTGGGTGGGCACCATTTACCGTAGGCAGGTGGGTCGTATGGTACGGGGACCACACCTGGATTCCTCACGAGCCATTTGGATACGTGACTCACCACTACGGCAACTGGGTATTGGTCGGAGGGTTTTGGTATTGGGTCCCGCCCGTGTCCTACGTCAGGGTTCACATAGGTCGTCCGTTTGTTCATATTGGATTTGCTTGGTATCCGGGGAGGGTAGCCTGGATACACTTCGGTGCCCATGTCGGTTGGGTTCCCTTAGCTCCATGGGAGCCCTACTACTGTCACCACCATTGGGGACCGCGAGTGGTCACGGTTAAGAACGTCAATGTAACGAAGATAAACGTTAACATCCACAGATATAAACACTTCAAACATGCTGTAATAATCGATAAGAGACACTTGTATAACGTCAAGAGCTACAGAAAATTCAGGATCAGGAACATAAACAGTACCGCGACCCTGAGAAACTACCGAGCGGTACCCGTTGTCAACCACAGGGTCATAAAAGATTACGGGAACATTAAGGAAAAGTATACTGTGACAAATCTTGATGAGACGCGGAACCCGCAACGGATGGTCATTAAGAAAAATCGTGAGAACGAATCAGCCGCAAAGCGACATGGAGAGGTTAGATCCAAAAGGGTTCGCGAAAATGGTAAGGATATGGAGCGGGGCAGAATTGGAAAGGGAGCCCCGATGAGGCCGCAAGAGGGCAAGGACAGGGTGGTCCCCGTGAATGAGGCTCGTAGGCCAGTGTCGCGAGTAAAATCCGAGGAAAGAGAACCCAAGAGGGAGACAACATTAGACGGGAAAAATCGAAAACAGGGTAACGGGGAAGTTCAAAAACGGTGGGGGAGAATACCGCCTAAACCCCTTACTAGCCGGACGGGACGACGGGAAAATCAAGGACAGGCTAGAAGAGAAGGGCAAAAGGTGTGGAGAAAAATGGATGCCAAGCCTGTAACGGGGCAAGAGGTGCAACAGCAAGAACAGAGGTTTACTAGAAGTGAAGTACGGAAGGGAGGGGAAAGAATTCCACTCAGAACTGAACAACAATTCCAAAAAAGACCAGAAGGAAGGGAGGAAACTCAGGGTAGGCGATTGCGCCGGTGGCATCCAGGACAGCAACAACAACAGACACAACGCAGACAATATTCGGGAAGAGAATATTCCCCACGGCTTCCTAACCGCCCTGGAGCACCGAGTGCCCAATCCCGGGTTGGTCCCGTCAAGAACTGGACTCGGACAAAAAACGGCGAGGTACTTTAGGATCAACTTTGACATTGTGAAGTTCCTGTTTTTCATGGTATAAATACCGCTCGGGGCCCGGGTTTCTCCTACGGTGTATGGCACCTTGGCCGTGAACCGCTGAGACGTCTCGAAAGGGTTCCTTCAACACCAAAAGGCAGCGAGCGTGCGTACGACGACCGTAGCCACGAACAGATCCGCTGATTAGAGAATATCCATTGTGTTTAATAAACCAGCAAAACGAATTCACCGAGACGATCAGGGAAGTGAACTCCGAGGGGAAGGATCCCCGATGGTGTTGAAAGATGAAGAATTGGTCGCTCGCGCCCAGAGAGACGATCAATTGGCCATAGAGGAATTTGTGAGTCGCTACAAGCAAAAGGCTTATGCAATCGCTTACCACATGTGTTCTGGAGACAGTGAGGAAGCGCAAGACCTCACCCAGGAGGCTTTCTTAAGAGTCTTTCGAAATATAAAAAAGTTCCGAGGAGATTCTTCATTTTACACATGGTTTTATCGCATCGTTGTAAATACTTGTTTAGATAGAAGAAGGCATCGTCGGAGGTGGGAACGAATCTTTTCACTCTGGCGGCCAGGGCAAAGGGAGGAAGAAACATCAAAAGAAGTACTCGAAAAACAGCCGGATATGGGGGGAGGTAATAATCCCATGACGGTTTTGAGCGGTAAGCAATTGACCCGGGAGATTCGGAAAGCCCTGACGTCACTCCCTGAAAGGCAGCGGATAGTATTCCAACTCAAGGTATTTCAAGGAATGAGCATCCGCGAAATCGCTCAGGTGATGGGATCGGCGGAGGGGACGGTTAAGAGCCATCTCTTTCGAGCAACACATTCCCTGCGAACCACGCTAAAAGAATGGGCCGTGCCTTAGAGGAGGTAAGGATATGAAACTCTGTCCTGATCACAAAGAGACTTTGTGGTTGGATGTATATGGGGAATTGGACCCCAATGAGCGTCCAGCCTGGGAGAAACATCTTGAGACGTGCGAGGGTTGCCGTCAAGAACGAACACAACTGTTTCGACTGCTTCAAGCAGTGAAAGTGAACATGCCTTCTCCCGAGCTCTCTCGTGAGAAGACCAATGCGCTTGCCAGGTCCATCACTCGGAAGCTGAGGGATGAACGAGAGGAGACGTGGTGGCGAAAATGGCTTTGGGGTAGGCCTAATAGGTTAGTTCCCGCCCTGGCCGCGGCTTCCATACTGATAGTGGCATTTGGCTGGTTCAGCATGAAAGGGTTCAGAAGCTCTTTCTCCATCAGGAGTTTGTCGAATCTCAAATCAGAGGAGCAGGTACTCGTCAAGGATTTGGACATCGTTAAGAACCTGGAACTCCTGGAAGAGATGGATACCCTCCGGAAATTGGTTCAAGTGGTTGACCACGGGGACGTACCTTCCCATACAACCCACAATTAAGGGTCTGGAGGAAGGCTCAGCATGGTGGAACGCGTGCACAGAGGGTTACGGTATTTGAGCCGATGGGGTGTAGTTATCGCTCTCGGCTTGGGGGTTGTAATGTGCTTTTCCGCCCCGGTTTGGAGCCAACCCAAAAAACGCCAGGGAGAGCACTGGGGGAGTTATCAGGGCTCGTCTCCTGAAGAAGAGACCGGGTTCAACAAAAAAATGCAAAGGTGGAAGTCCTTGCCCCCGGAGAAGCAGAAGACCCTCCGTCATAGAATGGAACAGTGGATGGAGCTTTCTCCAGAGGAACGTACGCTTTACGAACAACGGTTTGATCAGTGGAAAAAACTTTCTCCAGAGGAACGCCGGATGATCCGGGAAAAACTCGAAAAATGGAACGGATTACCTCCCCAAGATCGAGAGAAAATTCTTCAAAAATTTCGGACCCCATAACGACTTCAGGAATCGGGAAGATTCTCAAGAATAGTACCTGGATATATTTTTCTGCTTTCCGATCGGCCAGCCGAAAGAAGACGTAATTGCCCGCCCGTAAGTCCTTTTGATCTGTCATTGCGTGCCAACAGACCATGGCAGATATGGCCCAGAAGGCGATGCAAAATACCGACGCTTCGTAAAGTATAGATCTCACGGAAATATGCCAAAGAACGAGTGAGATTCAAAGGCAGCTGTTTGCCCATTCTCCAGTGCCATCGACACAAAAACTCACCCCTTCGGTCTGGAATGGGTCACGGCACCGGTGGGGGGGGAGGCACAATCATTAAATCGATCCGGCGGTTGATAGCCCGTCCCTCGGGCGTTTGGTTGGATGCCAAAGGCCGCTTGGATCCGTAACCGACGGCAACGATCCTCCTATCTGGTAAGGTCCCGTTCGCCACAAAGTACGCGCGAACGGCTTCGGCTCGTTGCTGGGATAGGTATTCGTTGAGCTCATCTGACCCAGTGCTATCCGTATGCCCCTCGATTACGACATGCGGCTCCCCAAATATGCGAATGGCCCGTTGAACCTTACTGAGCAGGGGGTAATTACTTGGCAAGATAAAGTCCTTGCCAACGGGAAATTGAATAGCCTTCAAGCGAATGACCAGTCGATTTCCCTGTTTATACACTTCCGCCTCTTCCGGCCTGAAGTAGCTTTGGACCTCATTGAACAATTCGTTAAATCGCCTTTCTGCCGCCAAGCGTTCCCTTGAAGTTTGCTCCGCGCGAGTCCTTCCCTCCAAGGAGGCAATCTGTTTCTGCAATGCTGCGGTCTCTGCCTGCTGCGCCTTCACTTTAGAGACCATGAATTGATAATCTTTCTGGAGCGCGGTAATCGAGCCGAGAATATTTTCTACCTGCGTATCGAACGTTCGGTCACGCATATCAGGCGCGGAGAGTTTGTTTGTCGTCTTATGGAGGACACCTTCAAACCAGAGCGTTATCTGCTCGGGTTGCATTGTTCGAACCTTCTCGTTCTGCTGTGTCAGTTGAAGAAGACGCCGAGCCTGAAAGAGTGCTTCGCTTGCCTTCTGGTGTATCTCTTCTTTTTGGTAGCGGTGTTTGGAAATAAAGGCATCAGCTTCTGTCAATTTCTTTTGCGCAACTGCGAAGGTTGCAGGGGCGGTTTTCCGTGCCCCCCTGTTTTCCGCTTGCTGGATCAGCTTACGAACCTCGCTGAGGGTGTGCTCTTTAATTGCTCGCAGCTCCAGCTCATCAAAAGCTGTGGCGACCTTTGCCCTATTTCTCTGAGCCCATTCCAGGTTGTTGTTCTCAATCGCTCTGGTGAGCTGGAGGAATTTCTCTTCCGCTTCAGCATAATCCGCTCCCAAGCGAGTGGCGCCCGCAGCCCGAGCCGAGCCTCGAGCTTTAATGGCATCGGTCAGAGCGGGTCTGGCGAGTTGAGCCATCTCCTCAGCACGCCGGAGTTGCGCTCGTCCGTCTGCGATCTTCTGCAAGACTTTCGAAAGCTCATCCCCACGATTCAGTAATTCTTTGGCATCCTTGAGGGATGTCTCGGCCTTAGCAAACCAGGTTGGAGCTAAGACATTGAGTTGATTTGTTCGGGCCTTGCCGATGTCGGTATCCAAGCGGTTAATGTGCTCTGTTGGATTCTCCGACCTCGCAATTGGCTCTACCTCCAATTGGCGCCCTGCACAGGCACCCAGGAGATACAGTACAGCGGTGAGAAGCAATGCGATTCCAATGTTTCTTCTCATCATCATCGTACGCCTCCTTTCACCCCCCTTGAGTTAATGGAGAAAAATTCTGGCGATACAATACCTCCGGTAAGACTTCTGCGTTCCAGGTCGACAGTGCCAGCACCCTTGCTGGATAACAAGATGGGATTAGCCTTGAGGTCCTGCTCTTGTTGCGCTTCCCATGGTGATACTTTAGCAAAAACCCGCTCGCATATCAAGAAAATCAGCGTTACGCCAGCGCAATTAAAATTGGCTGAATACCCCAAATTTCAGTTGTGACCTCTTCATGAACGGTTCCCGTGGGGCTTCCAACAACCGTATCAAATCCACGTTCCAAATCTGGTTATCCATTTTTCGTTGACCCGCAGGGGACTTTATCCTATACTGCAACTCACCCAGAAGGGGGTTTTTATCATTTTGGGAGGAGGTTACGCTCATGTATAAGACGGATATCATTAAATCTTCAGGGGAAGATCTCAAGATTACCTTTCTCGGTCATGGGACGCTGATGTTTACCTTTGGCAGTATGGTGATCCATGTCGATCCAGTGAGTGATATGGGAGATTATGCCAATTTGCCCAAAGCGGATATTATCCTGGTTACCCACGAACATTTTGACCATTTTGAGCCGAAGACGATTGAACTGCTCCGCAGAGATGGGACGGCCGTGGTAGCAAATGAACCCTGCGCGCACCAGATAGATAATTGCATTGTAATGAAAAACGGGGATGTTAAAACCATCCAGGGTTTAGAAATAGAGGTTGTACCCGCCTATAATCTCGTTCACATGCGCACCCCGGGCAACCCCTTTCACCCGCGGGGAGTGGGCAATGGCTATGTGATTACGTTTAATGATAGAAAGGTCTACATCGCCGGGGATACGGAAAATATTTCGGAGATGAAGGAGCTTAAGGATATTGACGTTGCCTTTTTACCAATGAATC
>JBGVTJ010000030.1:0-10463 GCA_041862515.1 Thermodesulfobacteriota bacterium
GCCCAAGCTTTGAGCTCCATTGCCCAACAGCCGGATGAAACCAATACCATCACGCGAACTCTGTTCGTTGGGTTGGCAATGATCGAATCCACCGCAATATACTGCTTTGTTATATCGATGATCCTTATTTTTGCCAACCCCTTCTGGGATTACGTTGTATCCAAATAGGAGATAGACCATGCTCATCGATTGGTTCACCGTAGCTGCTCAGATCGTCAACTTCCTCGTGCTTGTAGCCCTGCTTAAACGGTTCTTATATGGCCGAATTATCACGGCCATGGACCAGCGTGAGGAGAAGATCGCTTCCCAGTTGGAAGAGGCGGCAAAGAAGAGAAAGGAGGCTGAACGTGAGGCGGAAACCTATCGAAGAACGAACCGGGAATTGGATGAGAAGAAGGAGGAGATGCTATTCCAAGTCAAGGAGGAAGTGGAGCTCAAACGAAAAGAACTCATGAAGAGGGCTCATGGTAAAGTCGATCAAATTCAGGCCAGGTGGCACGAGGCGATCCAGCGAGAGAAGGACGCGTTTCTCCAGGATCTCCGCCAGCGGACTGGCAAACAGGTTTACACCATTGCGCGCCGGGCCTTGACGGATTTGGCAAATGCTCACCTTGAGCAACGGATGGTTGAAGCCTTCGTCGAGCGGATTGCGAAGCTCGACGAGAAAAAGCAAAAAGCCATTCTGGCATCGACGCAAAGGGGTGATCACGGAGTCGTTATAAACAGTGCCTTTGAGATCCCAACCAATGCACGACAAAAGATTACGAAAGTAGTGAGAAATCATATCGGAGATGCGATCGACATCCGGTACCAGATTTCTCCGGATATGATCCTGGGGATCGAGTTGAAAACCCACGGGCATAAGATCGCATGGAGCATAGATGACTACTTAGACTCTCTCGAGGAGAGCGTATCTGAAGCCCTTTCAGGGGAAATGGAAGACAGATCCATCGGCAGGAGAGCAGATGAAAAGGTTCAATTGAAACATCCGAGAAAACCAAAGCAAAAAAGGGGAAAACGCTAGAATGAAGAGCGTGAAAAAGAATCGGGAGGGACTCAAGACATTTCTCGATGATACGTTCACGATACTCGATACCGTGTTAGAGGGATCAAAACCCGAACTGGGTGCCCATGAGGTCGGCACGGTGGAATATGTAGGACAAGGCATTGCCCGTGTCGTTGGATTACCCAGTGCGAAATCGGAGGAACTCGTCCGGTTTCCCGGAAACCTGTTGGGAGTGGTCTTCAACATAGATCCCACAGAAGTGGGCGTCATTATGCTGGACGAAAGCGAGAATATGAGTGCAGGGACAGAAGTAAGGCGGACGGGACAGGTGTTGGATGTACCCGTGGGGGAGCCCCTTCTGGGCCGAGTTGTGGATGCAATGGGCCGTCCGTTGGACAACCAGGGACAAGTCCATACGTCACAACGTCGACCCATCGAACGGGAAGCACCTGCAATCATGGATCGCGCTCCTGTGACCGTTCCTCTCCAGACTGGGCTCAAGGTAGTAGATGCCTTAATCCCCGTTGGCCGGGGCCAGAGAGAACTCATCCTCGGCGATCGCCAGACCGGCAAAACCGCCATCGCGCTGGATACCATTATCAACCAGAAGGATAAAGACGTCCTCTGCATATACTGCGCCATAGGGAAACAGAATTCCGCAGTAGCCAAGGTGATTGCCGACTTACACGAGCACCAGACTATGGAGTATTCCATCGTAGTGGTTGCCACGGGAGGAGACCCTCCTGGCTTACAGTTCGCAGCACCCTATGCAGCCACAACCATCGCGGAGTATTTCATGGAGCAGGGGCGAGACGTGCTCGTGGTGTACGACGACTTGACGCTTCATGCACGGGCTTATCGGGAACTTTCCCTTCTGCTCCGGCGTCCACCTGGAAGAGAGGCTTTTCCGGGTGACATATTCTACATCCATTCACGGCTGCTCGAGCGCTCGACCCATTTACACGAGGACCACGGTGGAGGTTCCCTGACGGCATTGCCAATCGTTGAGACTGAAGCCCAGAATATATCGGCGTATATTCCAACCAATATCATCTCTATTACCGACGGTCAGATCTACCTTTCCCCAGACCTCTTTCAGAAGGGAATATTACCCGCTGTGGACGTAGGGAAATCGGTATCGAGGGTTGGAGGAAAGACGCAATTACCCGCGTATCGGGCGGTCGCGAGTGACCTGCGCCTTTCCTATTCACAGTTTGAGGAGTTGGAAGCATTTGCCCGGTTTGGGACGCGCCTCGATGAAGAAACCCGGAAAACCCTCGAGCGTGGACGCCGTGTCCGGGCGATCCTGAAACAGTCTCAGTACGAACCGATACCGGTTCCCGAACAAATCGCCGCTCTCGTAGCTGTAACCGCGGGGATCTTTGACGATTATTCGGAGGATCAAATTGGTGATGCTGAAAGGGAGGTTCGAAACGCAATTGTGCAACAACTACCCGGTTTGTGGGAACGCATTCAGTCGGGTGACAAATTGAGCCCTGAGGATTACGAGGCGCTCGTGCGTATGGCGAGGAAGGACCTCGATTCGGGAGAAGGAGAGGAGAGACATGCAAACGGCTGAGTTACTGAAGAGAAAAATCAAAACAGCGGAAGACCTTCACTCAGTCGTAAAGACGATGAAAGCCCTGGCAGCCGTGAACATCCGTCAGTACGAAAAGGCGGTAGAATCCCTAACCGAATACAATCGAACGATTGAAATGGGTCTCCGAATACTCCTGAGAAAGAGACCGGAAGCTCTCGCTCTGGTAAAACCTGAGCCGACGAATCTCTTGGGGGTGATCGTTTTTGGCTCGGATCAGGGCATGTGTGGTCAGTTGAACGATCAAATTGTATCCCATGCGATGGAGACGATAAATGACCTTGGGGTCAAGCAAGGAAATCGGTTCGCACTGGCGGTGGGCCTCCGCGTTGCCGCGCGACTCGAAGATGCAGGGCAGGCTGTTGAAAAACGGCTATCTATTCCAGGTTCTATTGCGGGTATCACACCAATGGTGCAGGAAATCGTGATGATCATAGAGGAGTGGCATTCCCAGCGGAAAATAAATCGGATAAATCTGTTTTTCAACGAACATCTCTCAGGCGCGTCTTACCGTCCTCATGCGCTTCGGCTTTGGCCTGTTGACCTTGAATGGCTTCAAAATCTGGAGAAGAGAGAATGGCCGACTCGATCTCTGCCAACCTTTACCATGGGCTGGAATCGGCTGTTTTCGCTTTTAATCCGTCAGTATCTCTTTGTTTCCCTCTATCGGGCCTTTGCCGAGTCCCTGGCAAGTGAGAATGCCAGTCGCCTTGCGTCCATGCAAGGCGCTGAAAGGAATATCGAAGAACGGCTCAGAGAGCTCAACGCTCAGTTTCACCAGCAACGCCAAATGTCCATCACCGAGGAACTTCTTGACATTGTGGCTGGCTTCATGGCATTGATGCACAGGAAAGACAACTGAACATTTTAGTTAGACGAATGCAGGGATAGAGCTTTGGAAATAATTCTTTCCCTGAGCACCAGTGAGATGAGCCCTCGTCTGGAGGGTACGTATATTTTTTGCCGGCATCAACTGGGGAAATCCTCACCTGGAAGAACTGCACACAAGGGAAAAGGAGGGAGAGATACCCAGGAGAGGAGCCAAAAAATTCTCCATATTATAGGAAGGAGGTAAAAACCATGTTGACCGTCACCTTTATTATTGCCATAGTCTCACTAATCATCTCCGTCTTAGCTTACCGGAGGGCTGGGGGGGCAAAGGAATTGAAGAAAACGGTTGACTCCCTTACATCCACCATGGAATCCCTCAAGGACCGGGCTGGCAGTGGTTTGAAGGAACAGGTCGAACATCTGACAGGTCTCACGGAATCCTTCAAGGAGAAGACGGCCGATGCCATTGATCGGGTGGAAAAGGCCGTGCGGGGTAAACCAGAGGAAATACCCCGCAAGCCAAAAAGGCCCCCTGCGAAAAAGGAATAAGGCTTCCATCGGTAACCGAGCTTTTTGAAACGAATTCAAGGATCCCTTTTCTGGTTTATTTCATCATTTCTCTTCATCGATGGGGATGGTAATGGTCTTGTCCCGGGGAGACTCTACCAGGGGGTTTTTCGATCTCATCTCGTATTGTCTCAATTCCCTCCTGATTTCGCTTCGCATCCGATGGATGAAGTGATCAACCTCCCGTTCAATCTCGTCCATCCTCTCGCGCATCCTGAGGATCACCTCAGCTCCCACAAGCTTTACGCCCAATTCGTCTCTCAACCTCTGAATCATTTTCATCCGGTCGATATCGGCCCGGGCGAATACTCGAACCCCCTTACGGTTTCGCCGAGAGATCAAGATACCCTCCCTCTCATAGTAGCGAATCGTCTGGGGGTGAACCCCCAATTCCTCGGCTACCTCCCTCACGGTAAACTGCTGTCCCCTCTTTTTCAATTCCCTTCCCTCGGTCAGGAAAGCTTGACCCTCAGGTCTTGAAAAATCCTCCTCGTTTCCTCATCGATCTTCCTCGGGATCAATACCCGTACCTCTACATAGTGGTCCCCCCTCCCAGATCCCCTGAGTCGCGGAGCCCCTCTTCCTTTGAGTCGAAGCTTCTGCCCGTTCTGCGTCCCCGGGGGGATCGTCATATTCACCATCCCGTCGACGGTGGGAACTTGGACCTTACCCCCTAAAACAGCCTCCGGGATGGAAACCTCAACCCTGGAATAGATATCGTTGCCCTTTCTCGTAAATACGGCATGGGGCCTTATCCGAATTTGGACATACAGGTCTCCCGGAGGCCCACCATCCATCCCCTGGCTCCCTTTCCCAGCAATCCTCAATTTAGATCCATCAGTCACTCCCGGTGGAATCTTCACCGATATCGTCTCCTCCTTTTCCACACGTCCTCTCCCTCCGCAGCTTTTGCAGGGGGTCTCGTTCATTCTCCCCTCCCCATGGCACCGGGGACATACCTGGCGAATAACCGTCCGTTCTCTCGAAAGCTCCTCCATTCCGCTGCCACCGCATTGTTGACAGGTCACCCATTTCCCCGATGGATCACCACCCGATCCTTTGCAGATCGGGCATAACTCTTCCTTTCTCAAGCGAATTTGGGTAGTGGCTCCCCGAATGGCATCCATGAACCCGATTTCCAACTGATAGGCGTAGTCTTCGCCCCTTGTCGGCCCACGCGATCGAAAGACCTCTCTCTCCCCAAATAGATCCCCGAAGAGGTCGGAAAAGTCCATGTCCCGGAAGGATGAGCGGTATCCACCATATCCAGCGGCCTCCGCCCGTCGGCCCGTGAAAAATTCACGAAAGGCCTCATCCCCCATTTGGTCATACTGAGCCCGCTTTTTGGGATCTCCCAAGACCTCGTAGGCCTCTGCGATTTCCTTGAATCTCGCCTCCGCTTCCTTATCGCCCGCGTTGACATCGGGGTGGTATTTGCGGGCCAACCTTCGAAAGGCCTTCTTGATCTCGGCTTCGCTCGCCCCTCTCTTCAGGCCCAGCACACCATAGTAATCCTTTTGGGCCATGGCACTATCCTGTTCCGTTACCCGATAGTATTACATATCAAAACCCATTTCCATTGGCAATATGATTATTGTCCCAGATCCAAAACAAACCTTTTCCGGGCAGACTTCATGCCGAATCGCTTGGCCTTCGCGAAGATAATGGAGGGCCAACAGGAGTTCGGCTTTATCCATTTAGGATTCTTCTTCTGAGTCGATCAAAATACGGGTTAGCCGTTATCCCGCACAAATCCGGGTATTCTGCCGCACTGACAGGGGAATTGTTCGTATCGCCCGGGCTGCCGAGCAATCCAACCCAAGTGGATAGATGATTGCGCCCGCTTTGATTTATGACCTTTCTCGACGAGGAATTGCCTTCAGAGACCGATTTCAAAGCACTCGATAGCCTGACTGAGTTCTGTTGGGGTGTTCCACTGCTCGGTTAGGTTATTTTTCAAACCTGCCGTGCTTTATCGTCTTGCCTTCTATCATATATATGACGTCCTCACTGATGTTCGTGGAAAGATCGGCAATGCGTTCCAAGCTCCGGGAAATCCTGATCAGGTGGTTCGAGCGCTCGATGGTACTGGGATCCAACGCCATGAAGGAAATGAGCTCCGTCAAAATCTGATCCCTCAGCCCATCCACGATGTCATCCCGTTGGCAAACGTTCTTTGCCAGTTGGGTATCCTCTTCTATAAACGAACTCAAGCTGTCCCTCATCATCTTCCTGGTCTCGTCCGCCATCTTAGGGATGTCAATTAGTGGTTTCACTTCGGGCCTCTCTATCAAAAACAAGGCCCCTTCGGAGATGTTTACTGCCTCATCCCCCATCCTTTCCAAATCGTTGTTCATCTTCGAAACCATCATGATAGTCCTTAAGTCCTTTGCCTGCGGTTGATAGCATGCGATTACGTGGATGCAGGCCTCTTCTATCTCCACCTCGAGCTCGTTCTCCCTCGACTCATCCCGTTCAATCACCTCCAGGAGCACTCCTTCATCCCTTTGTGTGAGGCCCCGGACGCTCTTTTCTACCATGCTTTCGACCAAGGAGGCGCTTTCCATCAATTTCTCCCTCACTTGATCTAACTGTTCGCCAAGCATCGGTTTCCTCCTATCCAAACTTGCCTGTCAAGAACTCCTCTGTCCTTCTATCCCTCGGAGTAGTGTGCAATTGCTTCGTCGGGCCGAATTCCACCAGTTCCCCCAAATAGAGAAAGGCGGTAAAGTCAGAGACCCTTCCTGCCTGAGAGATGTTATGGGTTACGAGGATGACGGTGACCGTTTTCTTAAGCTCTGTCATCAGCTTTTCTATGAGCCCCGTTGCTTTAGGGTCGAGCGCAGATGTCGGTTCATCAAAAAGCAGGACATCAGGGTTCATCGCAAGAGCGCGCGCGATACAAAGCCTTTGCTGTTGTCCTCCTGAGAGGAATGTACCCTTCCTTCGGAGATGGTCCTTGACCTCATCCCAGAGGGCCGCCCTCTTCAAAGTTTCCTCGACTATACCATCGCTTTCTGCACGGCTTAGCTCCAGACCGTTGAGCTTGTACCCAGCAATTACATTGTCGTAGATGGTCATGGTGGGGAAAGGATTCGGCCTCTGGAAAACCATTCCTATTCGCCGCCTTATGATCATGGGGTTTATGCCGTATATGTCCTCTTCTCTCAAGAGCACCCTTCCCTCGACCTTTGCTCCTGGTATTAGTTCGTGCATGCGGTTGAAACATCTGATGAGGGTTGTCTTTCCGCATCCGGACGGTCCCATGATGGTGGTTACCATCTTCTCGGGGATGGAGAGGTTCACATCTTTGACCACCCGGTTTTCCCCAAAGTATGCGGAGAGGTCCGCTGTCCTCAAAACTGTACTTTCCATCTCCTCGCCATGATCCTCGTCACTAAATTCAAAACTAATACTACACCTACGAGAACGCAGGAAGCACCCCAGGCGATGGAATGCCATTCGGGATATGGACTTGTGGCGTAATTGTAAATGAGCAAAGGCAGGGCGTTAACGGGCTTGATGATGTTCACGTTCATGAAAGGGTTCCCGAACGCGGTGAAGAGGAGTGGAGCAGTCTCTCCCGCGATCCTCGCCACGCTAATCAGGATACCGGTAGTTATTCCGCTAAAGCCAGCGGGCAAGATGACCTTCAGAATGGTCCTGTAGTACGGGACACCCAACGCCAGAGAAGCCTCTTTCAAGCTATCCGGGATGAGCTTGAGGGTCTCCTAGGTTGCCCTCACGATCACGGGAAGCATCATAATGC
Organism: Thermodesulfobacteriota bacterium; assembly: GCA_041862515.1. GTDB lineage: Bacteria > Desulfobacterota > BSN033 > WVXP01. Next base: position 7,771 of record JBGVTJ010000030.1, read on the forward strand.
CCAAAGCGATTCCTCCCGATAATGCGGAGAACCCGCCCATCAATATCACCAGCCACAGGTAGGCGATGATCCCTATGACAATGGAAGGCGTACCTTGCAACACCTCCACAGCAAGCCTCAGGAGATAGGAAAGTTTGCCCCTTTTGTGCTCGGAGAGGTATACCCCTGCTGTTATCCCCAAGGGAATCGCGGGAAGGCTGGCGATCATAATTAAGAGCAACGAGCCCACAATGGCGTTGGCTATGCCTCCCCCTGCTTCGCCCACGGGTTTTGGAAGCTCTGTCAAAAACTCCCAGCTTAAGGATGAGAGACCATTTCTCAGGATGTAAAAGAGAATGAGAAAAAAAGGGACCATTGACGTAAACGAGAGCAGAATCACTATTGCCCTAAAGCTCATGTCCTTTGCCGTTCTAAGCTTTATCCGTTCTCGGTCCATTCAGACCTCTAGGCTTACCTTTTTGATAATGTATCTCCCGATGATGTTGATTACCATGGTAACGAGAAAGAGGAGAAAACCGATCTCTATCAAGGAGGAGAGGTAGAGCCTGCCCGTTGCTTCGGTGAACTCATTGGCGATTACGCTGGCCATGGTATTTCCGGGGCTGAAGATGTTGTGGGGCAAGAAGTTCGAATTGCCGATCACCATCGTGACGGCCATCGTTTCGCCGAGGGCCCTTCCCAGGGCAAGAAGAACGCCGGCCATTATGCCCGAGCGAGCATAGGGTAAAATCACCTTCGTTATGACCTCCTGCCTCGTCGCCCCAAGAGAATATGCTGCTTCTTTGATGTCAGAAGGAACGAGGGAAATAACCTCTCTCCCAATGGAGGCGGCATAGGGGACGATCATCACCGAGAGAATTAACGAGGCGGTAAGGATTCCCACACCGTAGGGGGGAATGCCGAGACTCATCTCAACCTTCCTGACTATGGGTACGAGGAAAAACAAGCCCCAAAAGCCGTAGATGACTGAAGGAATTCCTGCCAGCAGTTCAGTCACATTCTTGAGAAAGGAAGAGAGTGGTCCCTCCCTGAAATATTCACCGAGGAAGATGGAGATGGCCAAGGAGAATGGCAGACAGACGAGCAGGGAAAGGCAAGAGGTCAAAAGTGTGCCTACCAGGAAGGGCAACGCCCCAAACTCCCTGGATACTGGATTCCATGTCTTGCTGAAGAAGAAAGAGAGGCCGAAGGTCCCCAGCGATGGGAAGGAGTATATGAACAGGCTCAGGAATATAGCGGTGAGCAAGACCACAATTGCCAGGGCAGACAGAACAAGGGATTTCTGGAAGACTGCTTCTGCTTGCGGCCCCGAAATTCGTAATGCTGGCGTGAGTGGCTTACTTATGGACCGGGTTCCCATTGCACGTGATTGATTTGACGATCTTTTCCGCTTTCTTGGCAGCTTCCGCGGAGAGGGGTGCATAGTGTAAGGGCTCAGTGTATTTCTGTCCCTCGTGTGTCATCCACCACAGCAGCCTTACAAGCTCCCTACCCTTCTCCGGAGATCTTTTTCTGTAAGACTGTTCCTGGTAAACCAATACCCAGGTAAAGCTGATGATGGGATACCCCTCAGGGGCATCCGTGTTCGTGAGGGATATCCTTGTGTCCTCTGGCAAGGGAACATTTGCGGCAAGGCTCAGGGACGCGATGTCCGGTTGTACAGACTTTCCTCTCTTATTCTTTATGGGGGTAACGGGCATCCTGTTTTGGAGGGCGTATACAAGCTCTACGTAACCTAGAGCGCCCGGCAACTGCCTAATCAGTCCTGCAACCCCAGGGTTTCCCTTTGCCCCCAAACCCACGGGCCAGTTGACGGCTTTACCCCTGCCGACTTTCTTCTCCCATTCGCTGCTGACCTTACCAATATAGTCCGTAAATACATAGGTGGTACCACTGCCATCCGATCTATGAACAACCGCCATAGGGATATCGGGAAGTTTTACTTCAGGATTAATCGCCGCTATCCTTTTATCGTTCCACTTGGTGATTTTACCTAAAAAAATATCCCCGATCAAATCCGGCGTGAATCTGACGTTGGGATTCCGAGGCAGATTATAGGTAAGGACCACTGCCCCGAGACAGATGGGTATGTGGAGGATTTTTGCGGGAGCTCTGGCCAGTTCCTCATCAGTCATAAAGGCATCTGAACCACCGAAGTCAACAGTCATGTTCGCGAGTTGCCTGATTCCGCCACCAGAACCTATCGCCTGATAGTTTACCTTCACACCTGTTTCCCTCCAGTATGTATAGAACATCTTGGAATAGAGGGGATATGGGAAGGTTGCCCCCGCTCCGAGCAATTCCACTCCCCTTGCCCATGGCAAGATGGGGACAAGCAATGAGATGAGAGCCAGGAAAATTGTGAGGCTATGCTTCATCGTCCACCACGTTCAATTCACTGTTCTGTGGGTTCCATATCGATCCAGTGGATCTCCAGGTACTAAAACCTTATACACCCACATCCCTACTGTTGCGCCGCCCTCACGCAGCAGGGTAAACGATTCATCCAGCAGTTAAGGCCGATGTTTCTCTGATGGTTCTGTCCCCGCGTTTAGGAGCTTGGCCTACGCTTGTGATGGTTACCGCATTGGCGAAGCCAAGATGGCTATCCAATTTGAGAGATTATTCATAAAAACCAAACCAGCCCCGGCTGGATGAATTGTTTTCTCTTGTGGGCGCAAAATCTTACGGTT
>JBGVTJ010000031.1:0-6389 GCA_041862515.1 Thermodesulfobacteriota bacterium
AGCGGCTTCCTTAAACGTGAGGCCTCTATTTGCCTCGAACGACCTTCTATATGTGCTGGCTTCTCTTTGCCAGACACCTAATGCTCTATTCGCCCAATGGCCATTCGGGAAGCGGCGGGGAACCCGAAGGAGGAGCGATTTCTCCTAAGAAACTACCCCCGCAATTGCCTCTGTAAGCTGCTGTTTTGGAATGGGTTCTAGGCTGATGCGGCAGTTGCTCAAAAGTAATTTCTTTCATTGGTAACTCGGGCGCAAAAGCGGCCGAGTCTGGTGCTCCTAAGAAACTGCCGGTTTAAGCTCGGGGTTTTGAATGAGTTCGTATCCCAGGAGTCAAGCTCTACTCCGGCCCGGGCAAGGCAAGAGGCAGTTTCTTCCGCATGTAACGCACACCGCACCTCAGTGTGCGACCCTTGCTTCTATGAGGCGCCTTGTGTCAAGCTCCTTTTTGTGTTTTAGAGATCCACGTCTGTCTCTCCTTTGATAGTTGATCGAGCTGGTGGCTTCCTGATACGTGAGGCCTCTATTTGCCTCGAACGAACTTCTATCCGTGCTGGCCCCTCTTTGCCACACACCCGATGCTGTATTCGCCCTAAGGCGATTCGGGAAGCGCTGGGGAATCCAAGGAGGAGCGATTACTAACTGAAATATTGTAAATCGGCGATGGTCAGTCCATACCATGTTTCAAACGCAAATCATCAATTACTCTAGCCTTTAGGCGAATAAATCAAAAGAACCTCTTGCGATGAGATCCCAAAACTGCAACCATTTTGCTACCATAATATCCCAAAACAGGGTGAAAAACCGGGTATCAAGGTGGAAACCAAAGTCCCCATTTCCCTAATGATTCCAAAATATTAAGAAAAACCGTGAAACACCATGAAAGTTCCCGTTCACACTGCAAAACCGTTATTCACCGGTTCAAATCCGGTCGCCGCCTCCAATGATTTCAAGGGGTTAGCCATTTAAGTTAACCCCATTTTTGTTTTTGCTTGCAGATAGGGTGCATTTAGCTGGTGTTACCCGGCCTCCCCTGAGAGGCGATGAAAGGTCAGCGGCTATTATCGTGCTGCTGTGAGAGCGCCGGACAATGAACAGTATGCGGCTCCTATGGTCTCGTTATGGCAGGGTCGTAAGGCCCTGCCTTTTGTTCCCTATAGGGATTGCAAAAATGGTGCGCATTGACCCCGAAGAATCTCCACACTTCAGTGAGTAACTATGATACAGGGTTGAGCCCCACTGGCGAGAGGGGTATCACCCAATCAACAGCAAAAAACACTCAAATCAGGGGGTTCATATGGAATACGCAGTTTCATCAGAGGCGGGGAGTTGGACACTACTTAGTGGGATCGATTTCGGTCTTATGCCCGTTCTAACCTCCCTGATACTCTGGACAGTTTTCTGCTTAAAATGATATACAATGATATACAATTATATACTGGCAAGATGAGGCCAAAGGATATGCCTTTTTTCACCTTCATTTCTGAAGCCGTGCTTATTTCCTTATCTGGTGTGATGGCACCAGGGCCTGTTACTGCCGTAACCATAGGAAAGGGAAACGAATCCCCCCATGCTGGCGCGCTGGTTGCGATAGGTCACGGAGTAATTGAGATCCCCCTGATGATATCTATACTATATGGCTTTGGATACTTACTGAGCCTGTCTTATGCAAAAATGGTCATTGCTTTTGTAGGGGGGCTCTTCCTTTTCTTTATGGGTATTGGTATGTTTCGCAGTATCAGACAGGTTCAGACGAGTTCAAAAATATATGCACATTCTCCAATGGTAGCCGGGATCCTCCTCAGTTTAGGAAATCCGTATTTTCTTATTTGGTGGGCCACCGTCGGAGCAGCTCTCATTTTACGATCTGTTAGTTTTGGCATACTGGCGTTTCTTATTTTTGCCTTACTTCACTGGTTGTGCGACTTTCTGTGGTGCTATTTCCTCTCTGCTCTATCGTTCAAAGGTGGACAGTTTTTCGGAAAAAGATTTCAGAAGACTGTTTTTGCAATCTGTGGGGTGATTCTCTTATTTTTCAGTGGAAAATTTGTTATTGATGCTGTAAGACTGTTTTTCATATGAGAGATTCTTTCTGGAGCGATTATGGGAGAATCCGAAATTTTACCGACATAACCTCCGGTCAGAGTTCCTGAATGCAATCCATGGCAAAGGATATTTTGAATAAACTGAGGCGGGCAGAGACCCGGCTTAAGTCTTTAAACCAAGACTTACAAAGGCTGGAGTCTGAAAAACAAGGTTATCTGTACGAAATAATGAGGGGCGCGCAGCTCTTCAGAGAGGTAGAGAAAGCCGATCAGATGATCAAACGGAAACGCCTTGCCATTTCCAAAGCCAAAAAAGACGTTAGCAATCTTCGCGCCCAGTGGGAGGGGCGGCTCGCGGAATTTAAAAAAGATTTGATCGAGGAAAAACAGGGGGAGCTTAACTATTACATGGAGCAGCGGACACGGTATCTGAAGCGCATAGAGGAGCTGGAAGTCGAGATATCCAGGTATCGGTACCTGGTGACCGGGAAAAAAGACCGCTGCCTTGCGGACGTGAAAGACCTCCTGCCCTCGGAAATACCCCATCAGGATGATTTTGTTTCCATTGATGAAGTTATTGGACACATAAAACTGGGGATTCACAAGATTACCCGCATGAACAGCGAGGCACTGCTGAAGGAGTACATGGCGAGAGGGAGGAAAGGCGTTCAGAGCAAATAGAAGCCAGATGTAACCCTCTTTTTTCTATTTCATGATGAAACCTGCTATCAGCCATCCCTCCTAATTTCTTCTATTTGCGTATGAATTATGGTGCGCATTGAGACTCGAAGAATCCCCTTACTTTACTTAGACACATCTGCTTTTCATTCGATCAGACGGATATAATTGACACCTCCATAGCTCCTGCTTTACACTCGGATGTATGGCTGGTCCTTCATACGGGAGCCTTCCATGGGACCACAGGGCGTCCAACGGAAGTTAGCTGCTATCCTCAGTGCCGATGCCAAAGGCTATAGCCGTCTCATGGGCGAGGATGAGGTTGCTACCGTCCGCACCTTAACCGCCTATCGGGAGGTGATGGGAAGCCTCATCCAGCAGCACCGGGGTCGGGTGGTGGACTCCCCCGGTGATAACCTCTTGGCCGAGTTTGCCAGTGTGGTGGATGCGGTACAGTGTGCCGTTGAGATACAGCAGGTACTCAGAGCCAAAAACGATGAGTTAGCTGAAAACCGGAGGATGGAGTTCCGGATCGGGATCAACCTTGGGGATGTGATCCAGGAGGGAGAACGGATCTACGGGGATGGGGTCAATATCGCGGCCCGTGTGGAGGGATTGGCCGAGGGTGGAGGCATCTGCATCTCGGGGAACGCCTACGAGCAGATCGAGAACAAGCTACCGCTGAGGTACGAGTACCTGGGAGAGCACGCCGTCAAGAACATAATAAAGCCAATACGAGTCTACCGGGCGCAGACAGAGCCCGAGGGTGTTGCCCCGCCGGGAAGGAGAGAGAAAAGGCTTGGCCTGAGCAATTGGCAATGGGCGGCTCTGGGTGTGATGGTCCTTTTAGTTGCGGTTGTGGCCGTGGCTATCTGGCTTCGTTTATCTCATCCGCCAGTGGAGGTCGCCTCTGTGGATAGGATGGCTTTCCCCCTGCCGGAAGAACCCTCGATCGCCGTGTTGCCATTCACTAATATGAGCGATGATCCCGAGCAAGAGTACTTCAGCGACGGGATCACGGAGGAGATCATCACCGCACTCGCCAAGATCCCACAGCTGTTTGTGATTGCCCGCAACTCGACGTTCATCTATAAGGGGAGGCCCGTGAAGGTTCAGCAGGTGAGCGAGGAGCTGGGGGTGCGGTACGTGCTGGAGGGCGGCGTCCGCAAGGCCGGAGACCGGGTACGGATCACCGCACAACTTATCGATGCCATCACGGGGCGTCACCTCTGGGCGGAGCGCTATGACGGCGCTATCGGCGACGTTTTTGCCTTGCAGGACAAGGTCACGCGGAAGATCGTTGCTGCCCTCGCGGTAAAGTTGACATTGGAAGAGAAGGACCTTGTCGCCAACACGGGAACCGAGAACGTGGCGGCTTACGATGCCTTCTTACAAGGTAGGGAGCATTACAACCTGCATACGCGCAAGGATATGGCGAAGGCAGTTGCCTCTTTGAAGAAGGCCATTGAGTTGGATCCGAATTATGGACGGGCCCATGCCATGCTGGCGGTGGCCTACTCGGCAAGCGCAAATAGGGGTTGGGCTCGGGATCTGGGGTGGTCCAATGCCGACTCCCTGGCTGAGAAACACCTGCGATTGGCCATGGAAAACCCGACGGCATCCGCCTACCGCGCCGCTGCCTGGATCCATGGATGGAAAGCTGAACACGAAGAGGCCATCGCCGAAGCGGAACGCGCGATCTCGCTCGAACCCAATAATGCCCATAGTTACCATGCGATGGGTGGGGCTTTAATTTATGCCGGCAGATCTAAGGAGGCCATAGACAGTTATAAAAAGGCGATGAGGCTCAATCCCCATTACCCAGCCCAGTATTTGTGGTTTCTCGGACTCGCCCAATTTTGTGTGGGGCAATTGGAAGAGGCTGCGACCTCGTTCGAAAGAGCCCGCAAACGGAATCCAAGGTTGGCGGTGTGGCCCCTGGCGGCAACATATGCCCACCTGGGCCGCGAGCAAGAGGCTGCGGACATGCTCGCGGAATACATGAAAAGGAGAGGATCTAAGAGGCCCACCGTGAAATGGCTTTTGAAGTTCTTTCCGTTCAAGGACCCGAAAGATGTGGATCGCTTTACGGCCGGCCTCCGCAAGGCGGGACTGCCGATGGAATGAGATGAGAAGGGGAAAACCTCACTCTGATTCTTTACACCCGGTCCTCATTCCGAGGAGTGCAACTGAATAGGAAGTGAACCGTCACGGCCGGAAAAATTGTCTATTTGACGTTATCTACCATTGCCGGCTGGGAAGGGCTATACGGTGCGGAAAGGGTATGTAAGGGTTTTATTGCTTATCTTGTTTGTAGGTTTTATCTCAGCATGGGTGGGTTGGAAACCTCGGCATGGAGTGGTACGTGCGACTGCCATGGCTCGTGCCGTCGACATGCCCATCATTGATGCCCATAGTCAGGTTCCCTTCGGATACGAGGAGCTCGACAAAATAATACGACTCATGTATCAGGGTGGGGTTGCGCGTACCATCCTGTCGAGCAAGGGGCCGGTAACAGCGAAACAATTGGTCTCCTTTGCCTCAAAATACCCGGGCAGAATCATCCCAGCGGTCAGAACGAAGCACCGATTTTATCGGGAGAGCGATGAAAGGTTTGACGAGTTTATCAAGAAACAGGTGAATATGCCCCAGTTTGGCGCAATGGCCGAAGTCCTGATGTACCATGCGCAAAAGGGCCTCAAGCGCGTGAGGGCACCCCAGGTAATAGTCTACCCGGATGATGAGAGGGTGCGGGTTGCGCTCACGTATGCGATGAAGAAGAAGTGGCCGTTCGTGGCCCATATCGAGTTCGGGAGGACGGGACCTCTGCGTGATGAATTTATGGACAAGTTCGAGGCCTTACTTATCAGGTACCGGAAGCACCCTTTTGTCTTAATGCATATGGGACAACTGGACCATGTCGGTGTCCGCAAACTGATCGAAGCACATGATAATATCTATTTCATCACAGCCCATTCGACTTCTATCCATGCAAGCCCTATTACCGTTGTGAAGGAATCCGAAGATCCCCGAACCAACATGTTTGATGGAGTTCATCTTTCGGCGGATTGGAAACGACTCATGATCAAGCATCCAAACCGATTTATTCTGGGATTCGATAATGTCTGGCCTGAGCACTGGAGTCAGTATTATCTTGATCAGATCAAGCTTTGGCGGGGGGCAATTAAGGAATTGCCACTAGAAGTTGCCCACGTCTTTGCACATGGCAACGCAGAACGCTTGTGGAACCTGCCACCGTTAAAGTGAATTTCCAACCAGGCGCAGGTAGAGCTTCTTGTTCCCCATGATATGAGAGAGAACTGATTAAACAATGACAAAGGCAGAGTCAGCAACTAGCCGTTTACCTAGGGTGTTGAAGGATTTCTGTAACCGCTTGATTTTTGGGCGAAAACAACGGAAATCTGTTGGCAGAGTATCTTTCTGCAAGTCCTCACCTTTATTGCATCTAAAAACAACACCTTAAGGCGATTCGTCAACAGTTTTAGTAAATGGCTAGAGTCAGCAATTGCTCTGGGTTATCTAAAGTAACTATGATTCCACTATCTGCTATCTTCGCCAATTCTGTCTATTTGCGTTTGAGATATTGAATGAATCGAGACCTGGATAATCTGCATATTTCAGTTGGTATCAGAAACCTTATGGATCACG
>JBGVTJ010000032.1:0-10967 GCA_041862515.1 Thermodesulfobacteriota bacterium
TCGGGATTCACACGTGGGGAATACGTACCCCTTCGAGCTCACCCTCATCCGGCAGGTTGCGTTCACTGATAATGGAGTCTCCGAGAAACTCAAAGAACTCTAGCGACTTTTATGTTGTGGAAACGGAAAGATTCCGATAATATTTTTACTGTTAAGAGACGCTTGCGTTCGATCCATTAGATCCATGAAGGAGATCAAGAACGAATTTTCGTGGTCCAAGTCCAGGGATGAAAGTTTTCAAACCTGCCTCAGACAGTATTATTTGAATTACTATGGATACTGGAATGGATGGCTGGACGATGCCCCTTTACGGACTCGTCAAATTTACATCCTGAAGAACCTGAAGACTCGGCAAATGTGGGCCGGCGAAAAGGTCCATCAGTGCATAGAACGGACCATTAAGAACCTGCAGAGAGGGATTCCCGTTCTTGATATAGATCAAATCATTTCCATCACACTCAACAGAATGAGGGCCGACTTCAAGTCCTCCAAAGTGAAAAATTACCTCCGGACGCCCAAGAGCTGTGCCCTCTTTGAACACGAATACGATCTGGGTATCCCCGATGAGCTCTGGAGGGAGACGGCCCATAACGTGGAACTCTGTCTGAAGAATTTCTACAATGCTGATATATTTCGGGAGCTGAAAGAGATCCCCTCGGGTCATTGGCTGGAGACGGAGCAATTTTCCCACTTCATATTCGAGAGGGTGAAAATTTGGGTAGTTATGGATTGCTGTTTCAGATCAGATTCCGGCATCACCATAATCGATTGGAAGACCGGGAAGAGCACCACTGAGGATAACTCAGTTCAGTTATCCTGTTATGCCCTCTACGTCCTGGAGAAGTGGGGGATTGATCCTTCGAAGATAAAGATCATCGAGTATAACCTATCCACCGATACTCCAAAGGATTTCTTCATCACGAGGAATAACATCGAGGACATAAAGGGTTACATTCGGGGGAGTATAACTGATATGAGATTCCTCCTCATCGATGTAGAGGCCAATATTCCCAAGGAGGAATCTTCCTTCAAACCTGTGGACGATAGACGGATTAGTGATCAGTGTAATTTCAGAAAGATCTGTAAGGGGAGGTGAATGATCGAGAGTGCTTCGAATAGTGGGAATCGACGAACATCTCTATAGGTATTGGTATTATTACTATTTTCCCCCCGTGGTTTGGTATTTCATCATAGCCGGTAACGTGATCCTGGAACATAACGAAGGGATTTCGAGCTTGTTTGCCCTTGTTTCCCTGGTACAGCTCATCATCATGGGTCTGGTCATCCCTAAATTTATCTTCCAACTCATGTCGAAAATAGCGGTGTTGGAAGAAGAGGGAAAGGCGCACCTCAAGCTTTTACGCAAACTGGAGCGGAAGGGCGTTATTGAGGAAGATGGGATGGGAGGTTTTACGGTATCCTGAGGTATTCGATTGCAGCCCGATCGACCGTCTATGGGAAACCCATCACCGGACTCGAGGGGAAGAGTGAGGGTTAGGTTTAAGGAGAAGGCGGACAGGAAGGGAGAGGATACCCCTTCTGGGGTTTCTCAGATTCACATGGTTCCAGGCAGGAACATGGGGCCCATAAGATAAACAATTCTTAGGAGGAGGGGAAAACGGTGGGAGTTGCTGAAAGAAGAGAGTATCTATCTTCCGCTTCCGAAAATCTCGAAGCGGTAAAACAGAGCCTGGAGAACCTTATCCTCGAAATAGAAAATGTATTGGCAGACTGGAGAGAGGGCCTCAGCCTTCTCCCCGAAGATTCTGAGGATATGGAAGAATACCAGGAGAAAATCGACAATTATGAAGAGGTGTTGAGCAATCTGGAGGAGGCGAAAGGCATCGTTGAGGATATCGTTTTGGAACGATGATCCCCTTTAGAATTAAAAGGATGAGTTAGCCGAGGGAGAAATCGTTTTAAGGGGAGGCCTCGAAATATGGGGGAGATCAAAAGCACGTGGGATATCGTGATGGAAAAGACCAAAGGCTTGAAGGTTACCTCCAGGGATAGAGAGAGGATTAAGAGAGGGGAACTGACCTCCAGAGCAAACGCGGTCTTCCACAGATATATGGATGCCCACGGGAATCAGGCCTATCTCCAGAAGGAGTTGAAGGCGGTGCAGGGAGAGGAGAGGGAGGTCATCAAAAGGGAACTCCTTTCCCTGCTGTTGGATAGGATTGACTTGTCCACGGATAATGGCAAGATCATTACGGGGATTGAAACCCTGAAGGGGAAACCGGTAGCGAAGACCGTGAAAAGGCTGCGCCTTTTGGCATCAGAGTTTAAGGCCTCCAGGAACGAACGGGCCAGGGAAGTCGAGGGGATTTTTCTTCGTAGATTGGCTGCTATGGGGATATCCGGGTCGGCGATTCAACCAAGCCTGGAGGGGAAACGGGATTGGATTGAGGCCTTGGGAGGGCTTCAGAGGGAATACGGGGATCGATTGGAAGCATTGAAGGAGGAGTTGCTGAATTCATAAGATGGGGAAATAGGTTTCCCGAATGAGATTGAAGTTCCGGAGCACTGACTGTTTCCCCGTGATGATCTCCCCATGACCGGGAAGCAAGACCTCGATATCTAGTTGAGATAACCTCTGAATACTGTGCTTCAATTGGTTTCCATCGCCTCCTGGGAGATCCGTTCTTCCCACACCGGCGCGAAATACCACATCCCCCGAGATGAGCACTTTCTTTTTCGGCCAATAGAAACAGAGGGAGCCGGGAGAATGGCCAGGGGTGTGGTAAACCTGTAGGTCAACCTTTCCCAGCTTGAGGGTTCCCTCCCTCAGGTAGAAATCAGCTCTGGAGCGAGGGGATGTTATCCCCATCATCTGATAAAGGGTTTCTCCATGATCTTTCAGGTATTGTTCTTCCTCTCGATGCATTGCCACGAGGGCCTTGGACTCCGCGAATTGCGAAAGGGCTTCGAAGTGATCGGGATGGCAATGGGTGCTCATGATGAGGTCCAGGTCTTGGGGGCTGAGACCGTCTTCCTCCAATGACGCCAAGAGCCTTCCAAGGTGTCTGAGGTGGCCGACATCGATGAGGACTGTTACATCTCCCCCGATGACGTAGCTGTTACAATTATTCTCAAGGGGGTTTTCCCACGGGTAGTAGAAGAGGTACTTCTCTATATTCATGGGATTGAAATATCTGACTGCCACTCACCATGAAATGGTTAAGGGCCGAGAACGATTCAGCGTGGTCCGGTGGCCCCCTTTTTGCGGTTTCGGCTGACTTCCTTTATCCCAAAAGGGTGGAAATGTCAAGATGAATGGCTTATATTTTTTTGAATTTTTGTCATTTTTCATGCAAAGGGAAATGCATACGTGCCCGGATTCCTTGAGGGGAAGATCTTGAAGGGTGGGAAGATGTTATTAGAACAGTATGAAGTTGGGAGTTTCGCCGTTTTCGCTTATCTCGTTGGGGACGAGGAGACGGGGAAGGGCATGGTAATCGACCCGTCCGATGAGACCGAGATGTTGATCGAAGAAGCCAAGAAATTCGGTCTTGAAATCACCTATATCATCAATACCCATAGCCATGTTGACCACATCATGGGAAATGCAGAGATGAAAAGGAAGACCGGAGCTAAAATCATCATTCACGAAGCCGAGAAAGAATGGTTGCTCCGTACCCCCTCGTCTATGCTCGATATGTTCAGGGCTCAACCTTCTCCACCGGCCGATATAACCGTTAAGGACGGAGACTCCATCACGGCGGGAGGCGTCTCGCTGAAGGTGATCCATACCCCTGGTCACTCCCCAGGTGGAATAAGCCTCCATCGGGATGGAATGGTCTTAACCGGGGATACGCTCTTCGTGGGATCGGTGGGAAGGACGGATTTCCCGTATGCTTCATGGAAGCAATTGGAGCACTCCATCAGAACGAGGCTGTATACCCTACCCGGAAACACCATCGTATATCCGGGCCATAACTATGGATTTTCTCCTTCATCCACCATCGGCGACGAGATGCTCAATAACCAGTTTGTAAGGGAATAGGACGCCTTTGTAAATTTCACTTTCTTCTCAGGAAGATCTCCCCATAAAATACTGTTACGCCCTCGTTGCTCTGGTCGGTGTCCGTCTGAATTCCGAGGCCGAGGATTCCTTTTGGGTCGATGCCAAAGGCAGCCCTGTAATCATCCAAGAGATTTCTCTTTTCCCGTATCCATCGATTCGCCTTCTCCTCCCCGCTCTCCACGACGATGACCTTGGAATGGTTCACCGAGGGATTATCGACCATTAGCCCCTTCTGGATCTTGTTTCCCCAAATGTATTCTATCCTGGGCCCGACGGGCTCATTCCTCCTGGTGATTTTCTGAAAAAGATATTCGAGGCCATACCATAGGGAGATCTCCTCGGGTTGGGACCGAAAGACGACGATGACCCGAGCTGAACTGTCATTGCGGTCTTCCCGAGTCTCTATGGCCTGTCGGATAACATTGCTGATCTTCCACCTCCAGGAGATGATGGGGTAGTCATTCAGGTCCGCCTCCACCTCTTTGAAGAGGGAAGAAGAGGTGCCGATACCCTCGGCCTTGAGGACATACTTATCGCGATCTTTGACGACCTGGTAACTGGTTGGAGAGGTATTGAAATAGGTTACAGTCTTCCAGCCCTTAGGACTACCGTCGGCCTCTTTCCCGGTAGTGAATTTTCCAATGGCTATGCGATTTGCCGCCCCCCAAAAGGAGGACGGTTCTAAAAGGAGGGGGATAAAGAGAAGGATAAAAATCCGGAGAATACCCGTGGCTTTCAGAAAACTCGAAATCCTGTGCATCGCATCTACCCCCTTAAGTCAATCTATTGGATTCTCGATCTCACGTCAATAACCCTTATGGTTGGTTGTTTTTCAAAATGGGCGGGTCCTGGGGGAGAGGAAATCGTGCTGGCCCAAATGCGAGAAAATGTTTCGGGCTAGAGAATGACGCCGATGCGATCCTTTACGGTAATCTCCCTTTCGGTGACCACACAGTTAAAGGCGAATACCTTCAACCCCAATTGTAAGCCCTTCTTAAGGTTTCAGTGAAGTGGGGATCCGCCGATTCATTGGGAGAGAGGAACCGGGCGTCGTCTCTTCGGCAGATGAATATAATCCATGTCTCATATGCCTCTGCGATTGCCTCGATCAAATCAACGACATGTTTTGTTCCCGTTATGGTAGGGACATCAGGGAAGAGCGCCACTTCTCCATTGACCAAGGTGATGCATTTGGTCTCTACGAGGCATCGATCCTTCCCCTTTCCCAAAAGGAGATCGATGCGACTGGAGCGATAGGTGATCTCCCGTTTTAGGAAGGAATATTGCGCAAACTCAGGAAGATCCCTGTTCTCTATGGATTCGGGAAGCAGAACTCCGGGAAGCCTGGCATCGATGGAAACCCAACGGCCGTAGTAATTACCTAGGGAGAAATCGTATCGGGTCTTCCTCCTCTGAGATCTCCTTTTCCTGAGGATGATCGGTCTTGCCGGGAGCAAGAGTTCCCTCATCCTTGCTGAGTTGGGGACGTGGGCGAACTGCTCCTTTCCATTGATAGGGATGGAAGCGAAGAAGCGATTTACCGCTTGGTGAAATTCCCCTTGCGAAGCCGATTGGCAAGCTTAAATTCTTACTTGATCCACCAAGGTTCGGTTTCTGAAGCTGAGTCACGGTTAGGGTCGAGGAGATCAACCATGATCGTTCCCAATTTGTCCAAAGGGCCGTTATCGAAGGGTGGCGGTGGTGGTCCCTGTTTAGTCCCTCGTGAAAGGACGAGGGGAAAGGCTACCTTGTTGCTGATATTCCCGCCCTTGTCCCGGATGAATATGGTCACATTGACTCGGGTCCACTCAGGCAACGAAAGGCCATCACCGCTGGTGCTGAACCATCTGAGATATCCCCTCAGTTCTCCCCGATGTTGCTTCTTGATGACTACATATCCGGGGGAATAAACTCCAAAACCCTGTTGGTCGAAGAGGATTACAAAATTTATCATATCCCCATCCGGGTCTTTGGCCCCCAGGTAGATCTTCCAGATGTCGCCGTGGTGGAGTTCCTCAGAAGCATACCAGTGAGTGATGACGGGGGGACTCCCCCCCGGCTTCATGAGCCACTCACTCAAAGATTGGGAGAATCCAATCCCCATGAAAAGGACAACAATGGCACCTATAGAAGCAATAGCTGTAATTGTCTTCATTTGCTCTCCTTTCCATCGCCGTAATCTTGTTTTTATAGTTTACCATAAAGGGAGGAGGGTTTTCATCCCTTCCCCTTTCTATGCACAAGATGCCGAACCCATGGTGAGGAACCTACAGATGGTAAAACCGATGCTCTTCGCATCTGAGACCCATGATAGGACAGTTTTTTTGCAAGATAGGAAGCAGGTATGGTAGTATGAATAGATACATAACCGACGACACGGTCCTCTCCGTTGACAGGAATTGAGTATCGGACAAGAACCATGGCGTTACCTTTAGATTTCCATTTCGTCAACTGGTCGTTTTAAGACGATTGTAATAGGGTTTGCGTCGTTTTTCATCTTGATACCCTGTTTTTTCCCTTTGATTCCACGGGAATTTCACGTTCATGTCGACCACGTGTAGTCTGGTCCAACAAGGGTATACGAGGGGAAGCTGTATCACCCGTGTGGATGGCAAGAGCTTATCGGCCTGTGAGCTAACCTTCAAGGAGGAGGGTGGAAGCATATCGAGGCTCATTGAGTCCATCCACCTTTCCAGACCCGAGAACTACCTTTCCATTTATCAGTCGGGCTGCAATTTTTCATGCCGCAAGTGTCACTCCTGGTATTTTACCAAGGTAGCACGGGGATCTTGGTATTCGCCCTCCGAGGTTGCAATGCTCTGCGTGGATTACGATAAAAGGGTGACCCTGAGGGAGCCAAGGGATAAGGCAACATCCTGGCACGCCCACGATAGTTGCCGGTGTTGTGGGAGCTGTGTGATATCCGGGAAGAGGCCATCAAGGTGTCCCCAGATTCTATCCCCGAAGGATATTGTCTTGAGCCCCCAGGGGTTCGGGCCGGCAAGGAACATCGTGGGTTTTACCGGGGGCGATCTCTGCTGCAAGCCGGATTTTTATGCCGAGTGTACCCGATTGATCAAGGAGAAGGCTCACTTGTGGGTTTTGATCGAGACGAACGGCTATGGTCTCACCCCTGAAAATCTAAACATCTTGAGGGAGGCAGGTGTGGACTCCTTTTGGCTGGATATCAAGGCCTTCGACGAGGAAACCCATAAGTGGTTGACGGGGTGTTCCAACAGAGGGATATTGACCCTTCCGGAAGAGATGCTCAAAAGGGGGTTTGTCTTGGAAATCCTTTCCCTTTACATCCCCAGGGTGGTGGAGACGCCACAATTGAGGGAGATTGGGATGCTTCTTTCTCGCGTGGACCGCAATATCCCCTTCACGATTTTGGCCTTCTTCCCGGAAAACGAAATGAAGGATTATCGACATCCCACTGCCCAGGAGATGGTAGAGGCCTTCCTCGAGGTTAAGGCTACGGGATTGAAAAAGGTTCGCCTCGGAAATACCGGCATCTTTGCCCAGGGGGATGAGGATTATCGGCTGTTAGAGGAAAAGGCGGGGTTTGGGAATTATTGAAGGCCCTAAATCCCACGATTTTGGCTGAATTTAGCGGAAAATGGAGGTGGAAATATGGAAGGTAATGTCGGTAAGATCTTAAGGGTCAACCTCTCCGATGGAAGGATATCGAAGGAGGGGATTTCGGAGGAGATGAGGAAAAAGCTCCTCGGAGGCAGGGGATTTGCCACGAAAATTCTCTGGGACGAAGTCAGCGGTGTCGACCCACTGTCGGAGGGGAATAAAGTCGTCTTTTCTACGGGCCCCTTGACGGGCCTTCCCTTGCCCAGCTCGGGGAAGATGGTCATTGCCTCAAAGAGCCCCCTTACGGGAGGATATGGCGATGGAAATATCGGCAGTATGGCCGCCGTGCATTTACGGAGAGCCGGTTATGATGTCTTGATCGTGGAGGGAAGATCAGAGGCCCCCTGCTATATCGCCATTCACGATGAAAAGGTGGAAATCCTTGCTGCCCGCGATATTTGGGGGAAGATGACCTTCGAGTCCCAGGATGATCTGGAGGCAAAGCACGGGAGGAATGTGGGAATCTTGGTCATCGGTCCCGCGGGAGAAAATATGGTTAGATTTGCTACCGTGATGTCCCAGAGGGGGAGAGCTGGCGGAAGGCCGGGGATGGGAGCGGTGATGGGTTCCAAAAACCTCAAGGCCGTGGTCATTAAGGGCACTGGGAAAATTCCCGCCTTCGACGAGAAGAGGGTGCAGGAGATGGGCAAGGAGGGTTACGGGGAGATTAAGGGCAAGGAGAATTATGATTTCTGGATCAGACAGGGCACCATGCAGGTTTTCGAGTGGTGTAACGAGAATAGCTGTCTTCCCACCTATAATTTCAGGGAGGGAGCCTTCCGGTTCTCGAAACGGCTGGATGGATATGCGTTGGAGAAGCTCAAGGTAGATCGAAAGGGATGTCCCCTCTGCAATATGCAGTGTGGAATGGTGATCAAGGATGCGGATAAAGGGAATGCCGAATTGGACTATGAAAACGTGGGGATGTTGGGCCCCAACATCGCAATGGATGACCTGAGTAAGGTCGGAGTCCTCAATCGAATGGCTGATGCATATGGGCTGGATACGATATCCTTGGGGAGCTGTCTGGGGTTTTTGATGGAGGCATCCGAGAGGGAGTTGCTTGATGTGCGGATCGAATGGGGGGATTTGAATGCCTGTAAGAAGGTCATTGACGATACCGTGAAAAAGAGGGGCTTAGGGGAGATCATCTTTGAGGGAGTGCGAAAGGCGTCCGAACGGGTCGGAGGTGACTCTCGGGATTGGGCGATGCACGTCAAGGGATTGGAGATTTCGGCTTATGACTGCCACGCTTGCCCTGGAATGGCCCTCTCCTACGGCACTTCGCCTATCGGGGCCCACCACAAGGATGCGTGGGTCATCTCGTGGGAGATCTCGACGGATCGTTTTTCTTATAGTAAGGAGAAGGTTGAAAAGGTTATCGAACTTCAGAGATTGAGGGGAGGATTGTTTGAGAGTATGACGACCTGCCGCCTCCCATGGATTGAGGTTAACTTCGGCCTTCATTGGTATCCAAAGTACCTTGAGGCCGCAAGGGGGGAGGGGATTACTCAGGAGGAGATCTCCGCGTTGGGCGACAGGATTTATAGCCTTATCAGGTCTTTTTGGATTAGGGAGAACGGGAGCTGGAGCAGGGAGATGGATTATCCCCCGTCGAGGTGGTTCGAGGAGCCCCTGCCTCGGGGAGATTTGAAGGGTTACAAGCTTGACCGGGCCCGATACGGGGAGATGCTCTCCCAGTATTACGAGATAAGGGGTTGGGATGAAAATGGCATCCCGGAAAAGCACACCTTAGAAGGATTGGGGCTGGGGGATATCGCCACAGTGCTGGGGAAAAATGGCTGAATTCAGGTTTCTCGGCTATCTTGCGGAGATTTACGGAAAGAAGAGGGTGAAGATCCCCCTGGAGACCCAGAAGAAACTGAGGGATGTCCTGGAGGTTGAATTCCCCGAGGATCGTTCCATCGTGCTCATTAACCAACGGATCGGGAATTTCGATAGCCTCATACGAGATGGGGACAAGGTCGTTATCATGCCGATGATATCGGGGGGACAGCTGATGCTGGCGAAAGATCCTTTGATCAGGATTGAGTAAAGGTTTGTTCAGTCTTCTCGATATCGGAGACATGGAGGATGAAGGTGGATTTTTCGGCGCCTTCCATGGCGGATCCATATGTATAGTCGATATTAATTCCTGCCTCACCCAGCTTTTTTGCGACCTGCCCCAGCGTGCCGGGTTTATTGATGAGGGTGAAGACCAAAACCGGCTCTGAGTCCAAAAGGTATTCCAGTTCCGTTAACCTCTTCCCTGCTTCTTCTGGCTTATCGACCACTATTCGAATGATGGAGTAGTCCGAAGAATCCTTGAGGATGCCTCGATAGCTTTCCGCAAGGGCTATCCTCCGGCGAGTCTTTTCCCTGATCTTGAAGAGTTCCTTAACTGCATCCTTTGCATTCTGGATATTCATGGCAAGGATGTTAATGTTCGCTGCGCTCAGGACTTCACAGAGCTTTGCGAGCTCGCCCGGGGTATTGAGTAGGATGATAGATAATTGCGTTCTCTTCTCCATAGAAACGTTCTCCTATCCGCGTATTAAGGAACTGCTCAGGAAAATACCAGATGTACCCGGGTTGGGTCAAGGAAAATTTCCCTCCACCCATTCCCAGTATCGAATCTATCCCCCCGTGTGAGGGGTGCTCTCCCTTTTGGGAATCTCCTTGACGCACCGAAATCCCAACCAATGGGCGCCGTTTACAGGATCTTCCGGGGACCAGCGAACCGTGGTCCTGACAAATGTCGCGTGACCCAAGAAGCATCCACCCCTCATTAATGGCATGTCCTGGATCCAAGATCCATCGCACATCTCCCAGACGTTTCCTGACATATCGTAGCATCCATAGGGGCTAACCCCTTTCGAGAAGTCGGTCACCTTGGTGGTCCTTCCTATCTGAAGCTCACCGGAATTGATATAGCCTGCATAAAAATCATTTCCCCAGGGCCACCACCGCCGATCAGTGCCCCTGGCGGCCTTTTCCCACTGTTCTTCGTTGGGGAGAGTTTTTCCAGCCCATGCGGCATAGGCCCTGGCATCATCCCATCCCAACCCCACCACTGGTTGCAATAGATCGTTCCACCCCTCTCGATCCCAGAGAAAGGGTTTCCGATGCCCCGTTACCTCAATGAATTTGGCGTATTGGGAATTGGTTACAGGATAAGCGTCGATATAGTAATCATGTACAAAAACCTGCCTTGAGGGGACCTCAGTCATGAAAACGGGATTTTTCTTGCCATCGAGGGCGAAAATCTCCATTAGTTCCCTCTCATCGATTCCCAGGG
>JBGVTJ010000033.1:0-5689 GCA_041862515.1 Thermodesulfobacteriota bacterium
TTGTACAACCTGCAATCCGGATCATCGCAAAAAGGGTTCCCCGTCATGTGAAAGAAGAGGGTCTGCATTACGTATCCCTTGAGAACCTCGGTTAACCGCGGATCCCCGTAATCGATGAACCTTCCCCTGAACTCGCTTTTTAAGACCTCCAACGGCATGCCCAACCGCTTTTTGAGATAAAACTCCCGTGGTTTGGCCGGTGCCTCCACCACCCCTGTAGTTGAGATGAGGGAGGGAAACCCATAGACGCTCACCCTGGCGTGGTAGCGGTGATCGTCCTCATCCCAGGTAGCTAAGAGCTGATTGGTAAAGACGATATGGCAATGGTTTAATTGTTGCTCATCCCTTGGGATTAGATTGGAAAAGATTCCTTGGAGCCCGAATCCATCGTAGAGGATGCCAAAGGACTTGAAGTCTTCACCTTCAACTCGACGCATCTCATATGCCACCTCCCCCTCCATTGGCCTTTGATCACCTAAATCCTTCCGAGTGGCATCCGTTATACGGAGGAGAGCGAGTTCTTCGGCCAAACGGTGGGTTCGCCCGAGTCTGTTCTCCTCTGATAGTGAACTGAAATGGTACCGGAAGAGATTGCCCCGAAAATCAATATTTCTCCGTCTCATCCATCTTTCTAGGTAGCGGATGATCTCTTGGACTCCGGGCTCGGGGGAAAAACCTTCCGCATAGAGATGGATATGGCTGATTTGGGGATCCCCTTTCATCCCAATTTTTCTATAATGACCTCAGCTCCCTTTTTTCCGGATAGCAGCATGGCCCCAAAGGTGGGCCCCATCCGCGGCAGGCCATAGGTCGTTGCCACGGCCATCCCGGTAACCACCAGTCCTGGGTGTACCTCACCAGTGTGTTCTACCACCAAGTCTTCCGACATCTCAACCCACATTGCGCCAAAGCCCTTTGTCTTTACGATACCTCTTTCCTCCAGCTTCCTCACGACGCACGCATCATGTCCCGTGGAATCAATCACAAATTTGGACTCTAGAGCGATGGGATCGACGCAGGTGATCTCCCTGGGAAGCGCGCTAATGGGCGTCCAGTTGATGACCGCGCCGCTGACGTGATTTCCCTCACGCAGGACGACGTCATCGAAGATGGACATGTTGGCGAATTTTACCCCTGCATCGCAGGCGGCGGCAATAAGCTTGGAACAAGCATGGGGACCATCGGCAACATAAAGACCGTCCGTTACTCTATCATAAGGGACACCCAATTCCCCCAATACCTCCTGAGCGGGATCCCTCACGGTCACCTTGTTCATGAGATAGCCCCCGATCCAAAATCCGCCTCCCAGATAATTGTTTCGCTCCACGATCAGGGTCTTTATCCCTTTAGAGGCCAGTTCCTTTCCGGCCATAAGACCGCTGGGACCGCCCCCGATGATGAGGCAATCGCTTTCGACGTAGTCCATGAATTGTTTCGCGAACTCTCCTACTATGGCCCTGGTGACTTCCTTTTCTCCGACCTGGGAAAATAGTTTCTTCTGTTCCATTCAATACCTCCATGTTGGACAATTCTTATGGTCTATTCGCGTTCAATTGATCCTCAAGAGATCCAGCTCATCCCCGACCATAGACGGAGAAACCACAATTTCCTTCGCAGGCATAGGGATCACCTGGTACTCCACCTCAACCTCTGGCAGGGATTTGGCCTTACTGTATTTGGCCGTGATGACAGCTGATTGAAGGATCTCCTGGTGGCTGAGCTCTCCCCTTGCAAGGGTAACGGGTCCGGGAAAATGCTTGACGCTCAGAATCGTATCCCCCTCCTTGGCAAGGGAGAGAATCTTATCGTTTTCCCCCTCATTCCTGCCCACCACCACCTTTGCCAAGGGGGTAACGCGGAAGTGCCTCCCCAATTTGAGTAGGTGGACGTCGTTCAGCGAGAAATCGGGGTTGTTTTTCATCAAGTCCTTCATCCTCAATGCAAAGCCGGGGTCCGTAAGGAGGCACCCCCCCGCTGGGCATGGATAGTCATTGATGCCATAATCTGAGGCGAGTTTGATCTGGGGTTTCCTGGATCGCCCGGTAATGGCGAGTAACCTTTCCCTGCTGACCCACCCGTTTTTTTCCGGCACGGTTAAGGGGAGGAGCTTTGCCGATAAAGGCCTCAGGATGAGCCCTTGAAGCTCTGATTCCCGCTCGATGATGTTCATGGCCTCTCTCCGTTGTGACATCGGCCTCTCCCCAAGTACCTCTCCGGTTACGATGAAGGAGGCCCCATTCTGGTTCATGTACTCCCGTCCCTTTTTAAACATGAGGATACGACAATCCAGGCAGGGGTTCACGTTCTTGCCATAACCGTGCTTGGGATGCCTCACCACCTCTAGGAACTCGTCAGAGATGTTTCGGATCTGCAGCCCGATACCCAGCATCCGGGCGGCCTTTTGGGAGGCCAAGCAGGTACTTTCCTTGGCCGTGCATTGGCAGAAGAGGGTCATGAAATTGAGGGCCTCCACCTCAATTCCCTGGTCTAGCACGACCCTCACCGCCAATATGCTGTCCAGCCCGCCCGACAATAATGCAATAGCCTTCACCAAACGTATCTCCTCATTGAACAAGGTGATGTTTTGGCCCTAAAGCACCTCGTTCATACTTCCAGACCGAAACCCCTGTAAGTCCAGCGTGACGTAAGTAAAGCCAATTCCCTTCAACTTCTTTACCACCCGGGTGCGGGTATGGTTTTCAAGCAGCGATACGATATCCTCAGGGGGGACTTCGATCCGAGCCGTCTTTCCATGATGCCTCACCCGGACCTGACTGAAACCCAGCCCTATGAGGAATTGCTCCGCCTTTTCAATTTGTCTCAGACCTTCGAAGGTGATCCGATCCCCGTAGGGGAGCCTCGATGCCAGGCAGGCCAAAGAGGGCTTATTCCACGTAGGAAGGCCGAACTCCCGAGATTGGGACCGAATTTCCGCCTTCTTCAGACCCGCTTCCCTCAAGGGACTGCGAATCGACATCTCTTGTATGGCCGTCATCCCAGGACGAAAATCCGCTTCGTCGTCCACGGTTGATCCCTCGGCGATGGACGAGAGGTTCATTTTCCGGGCGATCTCCTTTAACTGGGTGAATAACTCCTTCTTGCAATGGTAGCATCTGTTGACCGGATTGGCGGCAAATTGGGGAAGATCGAGTTCATTGGAATCGATGAAAAGGTGTTGTACATCCATACCCTCCGCAAGTTTCCGGGCTGGAGCGTATTCCCTCTTCGGATAAACGGGAGATCTCGCCGTCACGGCGGCAACCTTCCCCCGGCCCAGGGTCTCTCGAGCCACCTTGACGAGAAAAGTGCTGTCAACGCCCCCGGAAAAGGCAACGAGGAGGGAATCCATCTCCTGGATGATCTCCTTTAATCGCTCCATCTTCTTGTCCATCGATTGAGGTCCCATTATGTCTCCCTATGTACGGATCACCGTTTCAATCCATCCCCCGCCCAAGACCATATCTCCATCATAAAAGACCACCGCTTGGCCCGGTGTAATAGCCTCCTGGGGTTGAAGAAATTCTACCTTCACCTTGCCATCCTCTGACCGCTCAACGGTCGCATCTGCCTCCTTGTGGGAGTGCCGTATCTTGGCCTTCACCCTGATTGGTTGATGGAACTCATCCATGGCGATCCAATTTGCTCGATCCGCAATCAAACCCGTTCCATACACCTGCTCCTTTTCCCCAACGAACATGAGATTTCTCTTCCTGTCCAATGCCACCACATACAGGGGTATGCCGCCAGAAAGGCCGAGTCCTTTTCGCTGCCCGACGGTATAAAAAGGGAGACCCTTGTGCCTCCCCAAAATTCGGCCCTGGGTATCCACGATGTCTCCAGCCTTTATTCGGCTAGACGCCCTCCGTCTCAGAAATGGACGATAGTCTCCCCCTGGGATAAAACAGATCTCCTGACTTTCCGGCTTGTCGTGGACCCTTAAACCCAGGTCTTGGGCCTTTTTCCTTACCTCCTCTTTCCTGAAGTATCCTAACGGAAAGAGGGCATGGGCTAACTGGGTTTGGGAAAGGGAGAAGAGGACATAGGATTGGTCCTTTTTCGGATCTTTGCCCCTCTTCAGGAGAAACCGTTTCCTCGCCTGGTCATACTCTACCCTGGCATAGTGACCCGTGGAAACGAAGGTGGCCTCCAGTTCCCGGGCTTTCCCAAGGAGTGCCCCAAACTTCACCTTTTCGTTACAGAGGATACAGGGGTTAGGGGTCCGGGCCTTAAGGTATTCCCGACAGAAGTAGCCGATTACCTCATCCTCGAATTGCTCTTTCAGGTTGAGGACATAGAAGGGGATTCCCAGTTTTTGGGCAACCCTCCGGGCATCCTCCACATCTGCCGCACCGCAGCACCCGAAATAATCCCTTGGTCCATGGGAAGGAACATCCTTCTCCGAATCCCATATGCGCATTGTAACTCCGATCACCTCATAGCCCGCATCCTTCAAAAGGTAGGCCGCCAGGCTGCTGTCGACACCGCCACTCATTGCCACGAGGACACGTCCCTTCACCATTTTTCCCCATAACGTGGTGCTGCCATCCCACTCCTATTGAGCGAAGAGGTCGATCTCAATCTCCTCACCACCTCTTCAAGGATAGTGGCCGTGTACTCCATCTCCTCTTGGGTATTCCCCATGCCCAGGGAAAATCGCACGCTTTCCCTGGCCATGGTCGGTGAACGTCCCATAGCCAGCAACACATGGGAGGGTTCAAGGGAGCCAGAAGTACATGCGGAACCCGTGGAGACTGCGATTCCTTTCAAGTCGAGATTGAGCACGATGGATTCCCCTTCGATGCCATCAAAGGTTACGTTCAGCATGTTGGGAAGACGCCTGGTAGGATGCCCATTGAGCTTAACCGGCCCTACGCGCTCGCGTATCCTCTTCCAGAGTCCATTTCGGAGCCGGGATATTTTCCTCCCCTCTGCCTCCACGGTAAGAAGGGCGATTTCCGCCGCCTTTCCCAATCCGACGATTCCCCCGACGTTCTCCGTTCCCGCGCGAAGGTTTACTTCTTGATGGCCGCCAAGTACCTGGGGTAAGATCTTCGTCCCCCTTCGGATATACAAGGCTCCAGCCCCCTTTGGCCCGCAGAGTTTGTGGGCCGATAGGGTAAGCAGATTCACCCCCACTGTTTCGACATCGATGGGGACCTTGCCCACGGATTGGATCGCATCGGTGTGGAAAGGGATATCCCTTTCAATGGCAAGTTTGGCGATCTCCTCAAGGGGTTCAACGGTTCCAACCTCATGATTTGCGTGCATGATGCTAATCAGGACGGTCCTGTCAGTGATGGCTTTCCTCACATCATCAGGATCCACGAGCCCGTGGTGATCCACTGGGAGAAAGGATACCTTGAAACCCCTCTTTTCCAGATCGTGGCAGGAAGCC
This sequence comes from Thermodesulfobacteriota bacterium, assembly GCA_041862515.1. GTDB lineage: Bacteria > Desulfobacterota > BSN033 > WVXP01. The sequence continues at coordinate 5,396 of JBGVTJ010000033.1, forward strand.
AGAACCGCGGGGTGTTCTACTGTTGATGTGATGATATGCCCATCCTCCTCCCTTGCTAGTGCGGCTCCCTTGATGGCCAGATTGTCGGCCTCGGTCCCCCCGCTGGTGAAGACGATTTCGGAAGGGTGGGCGCCGATTAATCGAGCCACACTTCCCCTTGCCTCCTCCAGCGCCTTCTTCGCCTTTTGCCCAAAGGTGTGGATGCTGGACGCGTTTCCAAAGATATCCGTGAAGTAGGGATACATCGCCTCCAGTACTTCCGGTCGGATCGGGGTAGTAGCACTATGGTCTAGG
>JBGVTJ010000034.1:0-23190 GCA_041862515.1 Thermodesulfobacteriota bacterium
GAAGCCTTTGGATAGCTTCATTGACGTCGTACCGGCAACCTCGAGAAGGATGGCCCAAGCAAGGTAGAACCAATATTGCATCTTACATCCCTTTTCTAAGTCGGTTTGGTAACTGATACTGTATGACTCTTTACCCGGGTAGACGGATGACATCGGTAGGCATTACGCCGAGGGACTTCGTGGTTTAGTCGGAGCGCCGGCAGGCGCAGTCGAGCCACCCATACGAAATGATTCTTCTCCTGGAAATCCCTCTGTCTTCTTCAACCATCCCTTCCCTTAACACCCAGGATTTCGAGCTCATTGCGCCGTCACTGAGTCTGGACGGAACAGCTTAACCCGAGATCTGATACATCCTTTCCCTGCGACTCAAAGCGATGATCAACCCAAGGGAAATCGCAATCGCTGCAATGCCCAATGTCTGAGCCGCCGAGATATCCCCAAAATAGGTGAGTTTATCAGCCCTGAAATATTCTACAAAGATCCGAATGGAGGAGTAGAGGATGACATACAGCAGGAAGAGAAACCCATCGAAGAAATTCTTTTTCCTCAATCTCCACAGGACCAAAAATATGCCCAGGTTGAAACCCAATTCATAGAGCTGGGTGGGATGGAGGGGTTGGCCCGGGAACATCTGTCCCGCAGGGCTATCCGGTGCATACACCAGCCCCCAAGGCAGGGTTGTGGGGTAACCATGGGCATCTCCATTGAGAAAACAGCCGATCCTCCCAATGGCCTGCCCCAGGATGAGGGAAGGGGCAAAGGTATCCGTCCACTTCCAGAAGGGTATCCTTTCCCTTTCCCTCCACGTGTACCAGATTGCCGCGACAATCCCGCCGATTATGGCACCATGGATGGCCAGACCTCCTTCCCAGAAGGCCAGAAGCCTCAAGGGTTCGGCCAAAAAATAGCTCAGGTCCGAAAACAGGACGAAATAGATTCTGGCTCCAATGAGCCCGGCGATGATGAGGAAAAAAGAAAAGTCGTGTATCTTCTGCCTTTCAAACCCCTTCCGAACCCCTTCTCTTCCCGCCAGCCAGATAGCTACCAGGACCGCGGTGGCGATCATCACGCCATACCACCTTATGGTTAAAGGGCCTATCTCAATCAGGACCGGATGCATGATCTCTTCCTCGGTTCAATCCGACCACGTTAAAGGTCGTGCTCGGATTGATATTTCATTCATATTTTCCTCATTCGCTTCTCAGGAGAAAACCTCTCCCGCACCGTTGTTAAAAAGAAAAGGAAAGAATCCGGGAACCCGCTTCTTATAGTTTAGATAGTGCTCGCCGAACCTCATTTCCATTTCCCTCTCCTCTCTTTTGGCCAGCTTATAGTATGTCCCCATCAGGATAGGCCAGCTCGCCAGCGTGGCGATGGTGGGCCACTGGATCAACAATCCCACCGAAACCAAAAACAGCCCCACGTACTGAGGATGCCTCACCCATTTGTAGATACCATCGGTGACCAATCCTGCTTGGGCGCTATGAATCTTCCTCCATCCCATCCCCATGATGAAAAACCCCAAAAGCATCAGGCCATTGCTGATCAGATGGATGACGGCTAACATCACCCCACCTCCCCCTAGGAAGGTCAAAAGGAGGTGGCCGCTCTTATGGGAAAAAGGGTCTAAAGCAGGATACTTGCTGCCAAGAAGGGAGGTGAGGATGAAAACCGTTAGGGGAAAACCGTACATCTCCGTGAACAAGGCTACGATGAAGGCTGTAAATACTCCCATCGACCTCCACTCAAATTTTCCTCTGGGAGCGAGAAAGCTCAGGGCGAAAAAAAGGAAAAAGAGCGCGTTGGCAATCACCACCCCCCACATTCCGTAATGATACTGATCCATCCCGATAACCCCCTATGTATGCAGATTAATTTTTGTCTCTATCGGATACAGAGCAAAGGACATACCAACTTCGAACCTCAATCTTCCGTTGAGTTTTTTTACTCATAATTCATTGATATCATTCGAAGTATTTTTAAAAAGAGAAAAGACCACCCTTAAACTCGGTTTCGGGTGGCTTCCCCTGGTGTATAGATTTTTCGCGCTTATGATGGGTCTTGCCCTATCCTCGGGCAATTTTTTCCCAGATGAAGCAAATCATTACTCCAACTGTAGATGTATCTTTTTCTCCCCACCCGAGGATTCACCCGCTCTTCTCCATGCCAGCCTTTCATTGGACTTCATAGGTATTCATCTCGTGACGGCATCCATATCGAGCTTATCGACCTCTCCCTTTGAAGCCTCAATTCTGACCACTAATTTGTTGGGCACACAGATAATCATCTCCCCAAGGCTCCCTATCCACCCCATCTGAGAACATATACTCTTGGGGCAGATCCCCTTATTCATGGGCAACATCCTCACCCTTCCCCCCTCCATCTCCAACTGTGCTTCGCCCTCTGGAAGGGGTATGGAGATCTCCCGGGAAGCGGTTTTCCCGCTGAGCTGCAACCGCTGAACGACTCTGTTGTCTACCTCAACGAAAACACGCCTTTGACCTGAATCCGTTCGGGGTGCTCTTTGAAGGAAAAAAATCGAAAAGGTCAAACCGATGAGGGTCAAAATGAGGATCTTATCGCCCTTCGTAAAGGAGGAAAACACCTTTTTCAGTTCTCTTTTCTTTCAAACCTCTCTCTTATGAATGACCTCGAACTTCCGTAGGTTCCCTGGTAGGCTCCTTGGCCAGGGCTTCCTGCAAATTCCCTTCATAGACTACAAATCCCGCCGACTTCAACAGGTCATCCTCCCACTTCTCCATGACCTTCTTGTGTTCCTTCACCATAAGATCCCTTTTTACCTGTTCCTTCGCCTCTTCGAAGGGGATCCCTTTCCTGCTTTCCATCTCCCTTATCTGTACGATGTAATAATCATCTCCAAATTCGAAGACCTCGCTGATGTCCCCTTGCTTGAGCCCGAATACCTTCTTGTGGAACCCGTGGAAAAGCATGTATTCGATTTCACTTCGACACTCGTAGACATCCACCTCGAGGAGACCCCCCCTGGAGGCCGTCTCCTCATCATCGGAATATTTTCGTGCAACCTCGGCAAAGTCCTTCCCCTTTTTGAAAGAAAGGAAAGAGGGTTTCAGCTCCCCGTAAGCCCTCATTGCCCGGTCAAAGGCTCTTTCCTTGTCCTCCTTCTTCTTGCCTGCCTTTACCACGATCATGCTGACTTTTGCTGTAGCAGGGTATTGATAGTTCTCCTCATGCTCTCGATAGTAGTCCTCCACCATCTTATCGGTGATGTGAATCAAATCCTCCATCTCCTCTCGATGAAAGACGGGATAGAGGCTGGCCATGGTCAAAAACTCTATCTCCTTCTGATGCTCGACATGAATCATCTGATTGTACGTATCCTCTACGATCAGCTCTCTGTCGATCATACGATCCACGATCTTCTTCTGTTCTTCGAAATCGTTATGGGCGAAATCGCAGAGGTCTGGTTGCTTCCCCTTCTGCCCCTTGTCGTCCGTTCCCTCCATATGGTGGCATTGATGGGGTGGGGTTTCCCGCGTGTACTCCTTGGTGAAATCACCAATCGTGTACGGTTTGCCGTTGATGGTGAAAAGGATCCTATCCCTGTTGTCCTTGAGGTAATCTTCCCCCTTCTGCCATCGGTATTCCCTCTCGATTTCATCACGGATCTCCCCATAGCCCTTGAAGCTGCCTGGCTGCTTTCCCAATACCTTGACAATAGAGAAGGAATTACCTTTTTTGATCACTCGGCTGAGCTCTCCCACCTCGAGGGAAAAGACTGCCTCGTCAAACTCCTTCCCATTGTTCCCCCGGGCAACCCACCTGGGTTTCAACGCCCCCTGGGGATCGCTGGAGTATCTCTTGGCAACGGCTTGGAAATCAGCCCCCGACCTCAACTCGGTCAAAGCGGCCTCCGCATTTTCCCTTGCGACCTTTTCAGCTGGGCAGCTCGGGCAATCCTTTTTATCTTTATCGACTTTGATCCCGATCTCCTCGACCCTCACCCGTTCGGGGACCCGATATTCATGGCCGTGGAACCCTTCTTTATGCTTCCGATAGAAGTCCCTCAGCTCATCTCCGGTAACCTTAATCCTGAGCACCTCATAATTCTTCGTGATCGATGCCTCACTGCGTAATTTCTGAAGATAATCCCCCGAAACCCTCTCCAGTTCATCGGCAATTTTGGAATGGATTTGTTGGTGGAGTTGGACAAGCCTCGGGAACCGCTCGGATAACGGTACACCTTCCAATCTCCTCTTTTGGAATTCATAGCTCTCCCTGAGATCCCCGTACTTCTCATTGGAGTTCAGGATCTGCTCATGGAATTTCATGTGTAAGAAGGACATATTGAGCTCGTCTGTCACATTCCCCAGTTTCTCCCGTATGGGTCCACGAAGATCGATTTTTTTCTGTTTAATGACCTTGCCGACGGCCACAGGCAATACCATATCCTTGATCAATTCCTTGCGCCCTTCCATCCCTTGATAGCGCCCCTTACAGCAGGGCATGAGTCCTTCAAACTTGGCCCTAAATTGATCTCTGGTAATCTCCCCTCCGTTGTACGAGGCGACCACATTGGGGTTGGGCGGAGGGGTAGCGATGTCCCCCCGCCCACATCCTGATGCCACCAAAAGGGCCGCTACCACAAAAGGAACTATCCATCTCGGCACCATCTCGACACCTCCCCCGTAACCCCTATTTCACGAATTTGAGGTTGACCCTCTCCTTTTTCGAATCGATGATAAACTTCTTTGCCTTGGCGAAGATCTTTTCAACCGTCTCCATGTAGAGCCGATATGCGGTAACATCCTTCGCCCTTCGATATTCCCTGAGCATGGCCGAGAACTTCTCCGCATCGCCCCTTGCCAGGTTAACAGCCTCCTCCCTGTAACCCTCGGCATCGCTGATCATCTTGTGGGCCTTCCCCCTTGCCTCTGGAATGACGGCGTTCCAGTACCCCTGGGCCTTGTTGATCTTTTCCTCCCTCTCCTCCTTTGCACTGGCCACATCGCGGAAGGCCTGGGCGGCCTCGTTAGGGGGGTTGACTTCCTGCAGAATGACGTTGAGGATGTATAAGCCGGAACGGTATTCATCGAGCATTTTCTGAACCTTGTGTGCGATCATCTTCTGAATCTGGGACTTGGCCACGGTTAGGAGGTCGTCGACTCGCATCCCACCAAGAATCTCAGTGACCGCCGCGCGAGAAGCGTCGGGAACCAGGGAGTCGGGGTAATTCACGTTAAAGAGGTAATCCGAAGCGTCCTTGATTCGGTACTGGATGTTCATCTTGATCTCCAGGATATTTTCATCGCCCGTTAAGAATTGATTCTCCGCCGAGACGGGGTTCGGACGAGGTTTCTCCAATTTCTGAGAATGAGCCCCATGCATTCCATGACCGCCATGTTCTTCTGCAGCGGATGCCGGGGAAGAAGACCCCTTTTTAGGAAATAAGAGACGCTCGCCTGATAGTGGCACCCCCACATCAACCCTCCTAATCTCCATGACGTTCACCTTCTCCACGGCCTCAAAGGGCCAGGGAAGATGATAGTGAAGCCCCTCGGTTATCTGCTCACGGACCTCCTTGCCGAATACCCTGGCAACCGCCTCTTCGCCTGGCTCTACCGTGTAAACCCCCGACAGCAGGTACACAGCGAGAACAAACCCAATGGAGGTATATCCCACCCACCTCTTCCTCAGGGGAATGTGTTTGAATGCACCCTTGATATCGTCTATAGGGCCCACCCCTTCCTTGGGCTTGAAAATATGGAGGTAGACACCTCTTCCCTTTTTCCCCAGGGTTCCTGACACCAGGAAAATCTGCTGCACCACTCCGGTAAACCGTTCTTTCCACTGAGTCCACGAGGTTCTCGCCTCCTTTACGTCTTCTTCTCCTGAGGCCTTCTTGGAGACCTCAGGCCTTTCCGTTCGGTTATCGTTTTTCATCTTCATCCCTCCTATTCATTCTTCTCATCTCTCTTCGCCAGGGTTCCGTGGGACTTCAGTCCCTCCGAAACTTTGAGAAGATCGGGATTGGACGTGTTGATAAATTTCAGGAGCTCCGAATCCGCCGTCAACACTACGGTGGTTTTCCCGTCGATGAACTTCTCGTACGACTCCAGCGTCCTGATGAGCTCGTAGAACTTGATATCCCTCTCATACGCCTCCGCATATGTCTTGATGGCTATTGCCTCACCCTCACCCTTGATCTTTTGGGCGTTCTTGTAGGCTTCGGAAAGGATGATCTGTTTTTGCTTATCCGCGTCGGCCCTTATTTTCAGTGCTTTTTCGGTTCCCTCCGAACGGTATGCCTTTGCAATTCTCTCCCGCTCGGCTTTCATTCTTCTGAAGACGCTCAACTTGTTCCTCTCCGGGAAGTTGAGCAGGGTGACCTTCACATCTGAAACTTCAATCCCATAATCCGTCGCCTTTCGGGCGACCTCATTCTTCACCTCCACCATCATCTGATCAAACTTGATCCTTTCCGGCTCGATGGAGAAGAGGGAAGAGAGGTCGTATTTCCCCACGCCGATTCCGATCTCCGAGGACATGATATCCGCCAGCCTCGTTTCAGCCCCCGTCCTGTTTTTCACCGTCTTCATGTACTTGATAGGATCATCGACCTTCCAAACTACGTAACTGTCCACCATAACGTTCTTCTTATCTTCCGTGAGATACTCCGTTTCGCCCATCTCATAGGTCATAAGTCTGTCGTCGTACCGGTTAACGCTCTGGATCGGATCGGGCCATTTCCAGTTCAACCCCGCCTTTTTGATGGCCTTTATAGGATCACCGAACTGGGTAACCACGACATATTCCCGTTCGTCCACCTGAAAAAAGATCAGCCCGCTCGCTGCGATCACTAAAAGAGCTATGACGATCATAAAAATCGTTCTTTTCATCTCTTTGCCTCCTTCTCATTCAATTAGTAGGGTTTTCTTCGCATCGTTTCCGAAAAACCAGAGGTCCATGACCCCTTGTTGCACCTCAGGATTGATGAGGATCTTCTCCACAGGGGATAGGGCCTTCTCCATTGCCTCAATGTGAAGCCTCGTCTCCGTAACGTCCCTCGCTTTTGCGTGCTCCTCATGTTGGAGGAGGAAACGCGAGGCCTCCCCTTGGGCATAGTTGACGCGGTCGGACCTGAACCCCTCGGCCTCCATCACCACCTTCTCCGCTTGCCCCCTTGCTTCGGGCACGGTGGTGTTAAGATACCCATAGGCCTCGTTGACGTACGTTTCCCTGTCCTCCCGGGCGCTGGCCACATCCCGGAAGGCCTCCATCACCTCTCCAGGCGGGTCAGCCTGGAGCAACTGGATCCCTACGACACGGATACCTGAATCCCAGCCATCCAGGGATGATTGGGTGAGCACCTTGGTCCTCTCCAAAACGGGCGACTTCGCCGTTGTCAATATGGAATCAATGCCCATCTCGCCGACCACCTGCCTCAGGGCCGACCTTGTTGCGTCCCTAATAAGTCGTTCGGGGTTCTCCAGGTTAAAGAGGTAATCCGATGCACCTTTGATTTGGTAGTGGGTTGCAAGGTTTACTTTGATCAGGTTCTCATCACCGGTAAGCATCAGATACGAACCCGTCTCCAATCTTCTGATGTCTTCAACCTTCACCCGGTCAACTGATTCGATGGGCCAGGGGAGGCGGAAATGGAAACCGGGCTGAACCTCTGCTCCCACCTTTTGACCGAAACGCCTCACGATTCCCCTCTCATTCCATTGGACGGTGTAGAAACCCGTCGAAAGGTACCCGAGCAGTATTACCAATCCCAATGTTACGGCTGTCTTGGGTCTGGCCAGCCTCAGACCGCCTCCTTCTACATGGCACGAATAGTCAGCTGATACCTTTGAGGTAAGGGAAACCAATGCCCGTGTAAACAGCCGGAATCCCGTCTGGAGGACGAAGAGCGTGACTACCACCGCTGCAAGCATATCCAGGTTTGTAAAGCCCAGCAGGTAACTCGCCAATCCGATGATGACGGCGATCTCCATTACCACATGAATCCTGCAATGGTATCCGTCGGCAACCAAACTCGGAGAGTGGGTTTCTTGTCCCACATAGATCTTAAACCGTGCCATCAGGTAGCAGATGGTCGCTCCCAAGATCGCCCCCAGGGTTACGATGGGGACATGGGTGAGCATCGGGATATGCGGTGAGGTCATCATGATAAACATCTTGTAGGCCAGGTAGAAGACGAAAAGGGAGATGAGCAGGGCAACCACATTCTCAATTTGACTAATTCCTCTCGTAAGCCTACTCTCTTCCTTCCTGGAGATGATGAACCCGACGAAGACTGCCAGCGAGACGAATAGGCCTTGGACCGAGTGCCACCCGCTCATCTGGAGGGCCATGCTCCCCGAAATCCCGGCCAGGAAGAATTTTAGGGCGACCAAAAAAAGGTTTGCTCCGATGGCGATCAATAGTGCCTTCTCTTTTCTTCCCATAAGAACCTCCTTCGATATCCACTTGGGAAAGGATTTCGTGAAATCGAATAAACCGGCAGAAATAGATACGAAAGTTGTTCAGGCTTGATGAAACCGGTTGCAAGAATTTAGGAGCGAAATCGGGGGGGAGTAAAGGGAGATAATATATGCTCCTGTAAGGAAAAGATGATGTCTAACAGAAGAAATAAACCCATAAGGGGTAAAACAAAAAGAACGGATAATCCCATTCCGATATTGGTAAAGGAATGGGACTGAACGGTACAGTTCAGGTGATGGAGAAAGCGGGTGGAATGGGTGCCTGAAGGGCATAAATGGGAACACATGGCGACATAAAAGATGCCCAAAATCAAAAACGCCAGTAAAATAAACAAAAAAGGTCTCTTTTTCATGAGGCTTTTACAGTGGGTCCCTTTAGAAACGTATGATTAGGATAATGACACTTTACAATCAAGAAGTTCTATACAAAAAAAGCTTAGGCAAAAACCATACCAAACTTCCATCCTGCCCTCAGAACCAACGAGGACGATGGCGGGCATTTTATGTCATGCCCAGGAAGGGTTTCAGTGGCCTTCACCGCAGTGAGCCACCCGCGGAATCGTAAACCGCCTCACATTTCTCACCCCCTCTCTCCGCATGGGAGGAGATGCTAAGCCTCCAAAAATATGCGAAGTCCTCTTCCATTCGGTATATTTATCTTCTCCTCCCGTTCCTTCATCTTCTGACATTCAAGGCACAAAGTCGCCGAGGGATTGGCCCTTAGTCGCCTCTGGGATATCCTTTCTCCACAATCCTCACAGATACCAAATGTTCCTTCCTCGACTCTCCCCAAGGCCCGGTAGATTTCCTTTATTGCACTACTCTCCCTCTCATGGAACTGGAAGAAAAGGTCCCTCTCAAATTCCGCGCTGGCCTGATCGATACTATCCGAATTTCCATCCGCTAACCTGGGAATCGCCCACACCCTGTGTTGACGGTCTAAAGCACGCAGGTTTTTCAAGAGGAGTGATCGGAAAAACTGCAATTCCTTTTCCTTCATCCTTTTGCTCCTTCTTTTTTGAACGTGCCAATTGGGAAAAGCAATCATCATACCAGCCTATTTCACCTTGAGAAGGCTTCTGCCCTACCTATGGCTTAAGTATGCGAAAGCACTTAATTGTTGAAGCTACTGGGAAAAAGAAGGCCATCCGAAACTCACATCGGATGGCCCAATTGGTGTAAAATTTTTTTGCGCTTTCTACCTTTTCAGGGGGAAAATTGAGTAATTCTTATACACCTTTTTGCCCTTCCTGGATTCCGTACTCCTTCAGTTTATTCTGAAGGGTTTTTCGGCTGATCCCCAAAATTCGTGCGGTTTGCGTCCGATTCCCTTCAGTCTCCTCAAGGGTCTGGACGATCACCTCCTTCTCTACCTCCTTCAGGGTCATTCCCGGGGGGACGGAAACCCTGCCCTGTGCCTCACCCTCCGCCCCTTGAACGGGAAGAGGGAGATCATCTGGCGATATATATGCACCCCGGCAAAGAAGAACAGCCCTCTCGACGGCATTTTCCAGCTCTCGAATGTTCCCCGGCCAATCATAACGGATCATCAAATCCATGGTCCTGGGCAAAAACCCCTTGATGGAAGTTTGGCTTTTTTCACCATAAGCATTCAAGAAATGCTTCGCTAGAAGGGCAATATCCTCTTTGCGTCTCCTCAGAGGCGGAACCTCTATGGGTACCACGTTCAACCTATAGAAGAGATCCTCCCGGAAATTCCCCTCTTTCACCTCTTCCTCCAGGTTTTTATTCGTTGCGGCGATAACTCGTATATCGACGCTGATAGTCCTCGTGCTACCAAGGGGTTCGAACTCCCTCTCCTGTAACACTCGCAGCAATTTTACCTGGGTAGCCGCACTCATTTCACTCACCTCATCCAAAAAAATTGTCCCCCCGTTGGCCAATTGAAACCTTCCCTCCTTGCGAGTAATCGCCCCCGTGAATGCTCCCCGTTCATGGCCGAAGAGTTCACTCTCCAGGAGAGTTTCGGGAAGGGCTGCACAGCTAACCTTGATGAAGGGTCTCTTTGACCGCAGGCTGTTTTGATGCAGGGCGTTCGCGACGATCTCCTTTCCCGTCCCGCTCTCCCCATAAAGCAAGACCGTTGCGTCGCTGGGGGCGATTAGGGAAAGGGTTTCAAAGAGGGCTTTCATCGGTTTGCTCTTGCCGATGATCCTGGAAAAATCAAATCGATCGGCAAGACGCTCTTTGAGGACGATGTTTTCCTCTCTTAACCGATGGTGATCCAGGGCCTTGAGGATCAAAATCTTAAGTTCCTCAATATCCAAAGGCTTTGTCAGGTAATCATAGGCACCCGATTTGAGGGCCTCCACCGCTGTCTTGACAGACCCGTAGGCAGTCATAATAATGATGGGGATTTCCGGGCTGATCTTCTTGATCTCCTGAAGGGCCTCGATGCCATCCAATTCGGTCATTCTTACATCCATCAGAATGAGATCGTAAAATGCCTTCTCCACAGCCTGGATAGCCGTCTTTCCATCGTCGGCCTCGGATACCTGATATCCCTCCGAGCTTAAGACAGCCTTCAGCATTGTCCTATGGCTTGCTTCGTCATCAACGACGAGGATCTTTTCCTTTTCCTTCCTCATTCCTCCTCTCCGTCATAGTAATCACAGAGGTTAATGGCTCTGTCATTCAAAGGAGTTACAGAGATATCCTCATCCCAAGGGGAGAAGAACTCTGAAGGTTGTTCCCTTCTCCTCCGAACTTTCCACACCCATTTCACCCCCATGGTTCTCTATGATCTTCAGGGTGATGGCCAGGCCAAGCCCGGTTCCCTTCTTTTTTGTGCTAAAGAAGGGGTCGAATATCCGGGAGAGATTTTCCCTTGAAATACCGGATCCCGTATCGGAAACCCTGATTTCGACCATCCTTTTATCTCGATTTCGCCCGAGGGAAATTCTCAGTTTTCCTCCATCTTCCATTGATTCAAGCGAGTTTTTGAATATATTTAACAAGGCCTGGGTGATCTGGTCTCTGTCCACGTTGAGATTGATATCCCCATCATTATAATTCCGTTCGACCTCAATGTCCTTCTCCTTGAGATCTGATTCCAGGAGTTTTAAGGAGTGATCCAAAATCTCCCTGATAGAAGCCGATTCAGGCTGTGGCTCCTGGGGTCTGGCGAAATCGAGAAGCCCTGCGATCACCCGGTCTAGCCTTTCCACTTCCCTGATCATAATATCTGCATAACCTTTATCTTGGCTTGCAGGTTTTAATTTCCCCTGGAAATATTGGGCAAATCCCTTGATGGAGCTCAGAGGATTTCTGATCTCATGGGCTATTCCCGAAGCCAATCTTCCCAGGGAAGCCAACCTCTCCGATCTTCGAACCTTCTCCTGCAACTCCCGAATCTCCCTCATGTCGCGGAGTATCGTTACCGCTCCCAAATTTTTCCCATCGGCATCCGTCAAAGGGGTGGCACTGAGGCTCACGGGAATCACTTTTCCGCTGCCCGTCCGGCATAGGACCTCCTTCTCGATTATCGTCCTCCCAAATTCCAACGTTTCGTTCAGGTCGAAGATGTCCTCTCCTATAACCTGATCAAAGGATATGCCCCGGATGCGCTTCTTCTTCAACTCCAAAAGCTCTGAAGCGTTCCTGTTTATGGACACGATTTTCCCATCTCCATCAACGGAAATGAGCCCATCGGGCATATGCTCCACCACGTTCTCCGTATAACTCTTCATTTCATCGAGGGTCTTTTCGACCAGATAATAGCTCTGAACCAAAAAGATGAAATAGAGAGCGGCTGAGCCCAATACCAGCAGTATTCCGCCCATTACCAGGGCGTGGCGAAGATCCCCTCGCCGGGCCTGCTCGTATTCCGTCATCCATATTCCCAGGATGAGGGTATATCGATTCTTGGGATCAGGGGTTTTAGAAACATTAATCTCCCCCTCAGCGGTGGTAGTAAAAAAACGTATAAGTTGGTAGACCCTCTGACCCCCGGTTAGCCCTTGGACCCTTGATATTGACTCTTTTCCTTCCAATGGACCAAAATTGTCATCTCTGCCCGTGATATTAGTACTGATCTGGCCTGCATGCGCGATAACGCGCTTTTTATCATCAATGAGGCCGACGTAGGCTATGTCATGTTCTGCGACGAGATGCTCGAATAACCTGGTCAAATTTTCCGATTTGATTCCGCCCGTATGGATCATCGCGTTAATTGCTTGGAGAAAGCTGTCCCCACGTCTCTGTAAAAACTCCTCCAAGTGACGCCTTTCTCGGTAGAGATTCCGGTAAGTCGATATGGCCTGCATAACGATGAGGGTGAAGACTATTGCCAGGATGGAAATGGCGGGCAGGTAGAACCTTTTTGTCTTGAGAAACTTCATCAAAGGCCTCAAACCGTTTCTAAATTATGGTAAAGATAACACCATCGGAAAATAACGGCAACATGAATTCCCTTGACATTCACCTATGAGGGGAGGTACGATTAGTAAAAAAGTAATACTAATCAGATACTTTTTTGAATAACGTGCTACAAAAAGGCTGGAGCATGTGATGAAAGGGGTATTTTTATTCACTACATTGGTAATTATGGCCTTCTGTTTGTCTGTCCCAAATAGCAGGGCTCATTTTCAGGGGTTAATTCCCTCGGACGATATGGTTACCAAATCAGATAGCAAAACCATCTCGCTGGACGTCATTTTCTTACATCCCTTTGAAGGGCTTTACATGAACATGGCAAAGCCAGCCAAATTCGGCGTCATGGTTCGTGGGAAGAAAACTGATTTGTTAGAAACCTTGAGGGAGAAGAAAATAGGGGAGTTTTCCGCCTGGCAAGCCAATTACACGGTCAAAACCCCCGGCGACCATATATTCTATGTGGAGCCCAAGCCATACTGGGAGCAAGCGGAAGACTGTTTTATCGTTCATTATGCCAAAGTGGTGGTCAATTCATTGGGCGTGGAAGTGGGTTGGGATGAAGAAGTTGGTTTAAAAACGGAAATCGTTCCCTTAACAAGGCCATATGGACTCTGGACCGGCAACGTTTTCCAGGGGATCGTCAAGGTCAATGGAAAACCGATCCCCGGCACCGAAGTGGAAGTGGAGTATTACAATAGAGATGGTAAGGTCGACGCCCCAGCGGACCCCATGGTTACTCAGGTGGTCAAAACCGACGCTAACGGTGTGTTTACCTATGCCGTGCCCAAGGCTGGCTGGTGGACATTTGCCGCCCTCAGCCTGGACGAGGAAAAAATGAAACATAAAGGGGAAAAGAAGCCCGTTGAGATAGGCGCCGTGCTGTGGGTAAAGGTGCATGACATGAAATAGGAGAAAGGGGAATGCATATTTCCGAGGGGGTCTTATCCGCACCCGTCCTGGTCACGGGTGCGGCCCTCACTGCCGGGGGTTGTGCTATCGGCCTGAAGAAATTGGATTATGATCGGATTCCCCAGGTCGCAATCCTCACTTCCGCATTCTTCGTAGCCTCACTGATCCATATACCTATAGGGCCATCCAGCGTCCACCTGATTCTCAATGGATTGATGGGATTATTGCTGGGCTGGCCGGCCTTTCCGGCAATACTCATCGCCCTCTTTCTCCAGGCCCTGCTCTTTCAGTTCGGCGGCATCACCAGTCTTGGCGTGAATACCTTCAATATGGCCTTTCCCGCCATTATCTGTTTTTACCTTTTCGCTTATGCGGTCAAAGGGGGGAATAACCTGATCTCAATGGGAGCTGCTTTTGCCTGTGGATTTACGGCGATACTGTTAGGAAGCCTCATGGTCGCCGTTTCACTGGTCTTTACGGGAAATCCCTTTTTAGGCGTAGCCAAGGTTGTGGTCGCCGCCCATCTGCCCGTGATGGTCATCGAGGGGCTCATAACCCTCTTTTCGGCCGGATTCCTGAAAAAACTCAAACCGGAGCTTTTGGAGGTCGTCCATGCCAAAAGGTAACCCATCGAGAATAGACCGGCTATCTCGAACAATCTGGTCTTCACAGTTGTTGCTTATCTTGGCTCTATTGGCGCCCACCTCCCATGCATTAGCTCACAGAGTCGTGCTTTTTGCCTACGTAGAAGGAGATACGGTCTTTACGGAAAGCTATTTCAGCGATGGGAAGAGATGCCAAAATTCACGGATTGAGGTATTCGACGCCTCCGGCAATAAATTGCTGGAGGGGAAAACCGATAAAAGCGGGGAGTTTTCCTTCAAACGCCCAAAACCGACGGATTTGAGGATGGTTCTCACCGCCAGTATGGGCCACAAAGACGAGTACGTTATCCCCGCAGGGGAATTATCCAAAGGAGCGGAGGGGAAGACTTGGCAATCCGATGTTCACGAGGCCGGAAAAAAGGTTTTCCAAGAGGAAAAGCGAGGGGCGAAGGGAGCCCCCGTCGGTCAGTTGACCCGTCATGAAATGGAGCAGATCCCTTCGCTGGTTGAGGATGGTCTGGATAAAAAATTGGAGCCTACCATGGGGATCCATGTAGAGCGACCGAGCACGGGGGTTTCATTCATTCGGGTGATAGGAGGGATCGGCTTTATCTTCGGCATAATGGGGATCATCCTGTATTTTAGAAGCAGAAGAGGAAGGGAGAAGGAGGGACCATTACATGGTAGCTGAGGAGTTTTCCTCGGGCAACTCCCCCTTGCATGATCTTGACCCAAGGATCAAGATAATCGTCACCACGTTATTCTCGTTTATCGTCGCCGTTTCCGACCGGACGGAGGTGCTTCTTGTAGCCCTCTTGTTTTCAGCATGCTGCATCATTGTCTCTCGCCTGCCACTGATAAAGGTTATGGCGCGCTTGCTTCTGGTCAACGGGTTCATCCTCTTATTATGGATCTTCCTCCCCTTCACCTATCCGGGAAAAATCCTTTTCTCATTAGGCCCATTGGATGTTACGGTGGAAGGGATTCGATACGCTCTTTCAATCACCATAAAATCCAACACCATCGTCCTTGCGGGTATCGCCCTTCTAGGAACAACGCCCATATTCACGCTGGCTCACGCCTTGCGGCATCTTCGCGTTCCCGACAAGTTGGTCCAGTTGCTCTTCTTCTCCTTTCGCTACACCCACGTGATCTATTTCGAATATGTTAGACTCCTCAACGCCATGAAAGTCAGGTGCTTTCATCCCAGAAGCGATTTGCATACCTACAGGACTTATGCCCATCTTGTGGGCATGGTGGTGCTCAAAAGTTACGATCGTTCCGAAAGAGTTCATGATGCCATGCTCTGCAGGGGTTTTAAGGGAAAATTCTGGGTGCTGGATCATTTTCGCTTGAGAAGAGGGGATCTCATTTTGTGCACAATCATGCTCATCTATTTGACGGGATTGGGTTTCCTTCAATGGGGAAAAGGTCTACTCTCATAAGGTTGCAGGAAATCACCTTTGGCTACGACTCCACCCGAGATGTCCTGAGAAAATTGAGCTTTACCTTCTCGGAGGGAGATAGAGTTGGGTTTACGGGGCCAAACGGGTCCGGCAAGACAACCCTTTTCCACACTATCCTGGGACTTCTGAAACCGAGGACGGGGGAGATCGAAATATTCGGGAAAGGGATGCAGGCAGAGGCCGATTTCCGGGAAGCTCGAGAGAGAATCGGCCTCCTCTTTCAGGATCCAAACGATCAATTGTTCTGCCCCACGGTGGCCGAAGACGTTGCGTTCGGGCCCCTCAACTTGGGTAAACGATATGACGAAGCACAGAAAATCGTGAGGGAAACGTTGGAGACCTTGGGGCTTGCCGGTTTCGAAGACAGGGTGACCTATAAACTCTCCGACGGCGAGAGAAGACTCGTATCCCTTGCAACGGTCCTTGCCATGAACCCCGAGGTTTTGCTGCTGGATGAACCCACGTCCGGACTTGATGAAGAGACAACGGAAAGAATTATCCAGATGCTGAATCGTTCCTCTAAATCCTACATGATCATTTCCCAAGACAGAGGGTTACTGGCCAAGACTACCCGCTGCATATATAGGATGGCGAACGGAAAACTAGAGGAAATAACGGAGTCATACTCCCTTTAAAGAACCCGAATCGGAGGGCAAATATGTAAGAGGTCCTCAGAAGATTTCCCTTCCTGTCGTGGTTGCGACAAACTTCCCGTGCTTAACCCCTCTGGTTCCGATTAACCTGTCGGCTACCTTTCTAATCTCTCGCCCCTTTCCCTTAACTACCAATACCTCAAGGCAATTGTGCTTATCCATATGCACATGAAGTGACGATATCACAGCACCTTGAACCTCGTGCTGGTAGTCAATGAGCTTTTCGGTGAGATCACGCATCTCATGGGTGTAGACCAGGGTGATGGTACCCACCGTCTCCTCATCGCCGCTCTCCCAGGATTGCTCGACCAATTCGTCCCGAATGAGATCCCGAATGGCCTCTGAGCGGTTGGAATACCCTTTATCGGCGATCAATTGATCGAAGCGGGCGAGGAGGCGACTATCCATGGAAATACCAAATCGAATCAGTTCGGACATTTTGTACTCCTGAAAAGTCTATACAACCTTAGTTTAGTACTATTTGGATGGAACTAAGTCAATGATTTTTTTGGGGCGTTTCCTGAGTTTTACAAGGAGTATTTTTGTAACCCGTTGAAAATATGGCAAATTTTACTTTTCATGAGTGAACACCATTGTCCCTTCGTTTCAGTGCTTTGTGAGGTAACTGTCGCGTGCAAGATAAAATGAGAAAAAATGTAACGTAATTTGCGACAGAGTAATGAAATCTGCGACAAAATACGGGAGGAAAATGACTATTTTTGCTAATGGTAGGATCTGGGGCTTACCGCCGGGGAAACGGCTTCTCCAGTGCTACCCTGGCGTTTTAACGAGAAGTAATAAAACCGCAAATCGATACTTTCCGCTTGTCCCCCGATGATCGATAACATCTTGAAATCTTGAGATCGAGGGTAAAGATCACAGACATCTAATGGATATGATAGCCGAGACAGGGTCCTGTTCGATCAAATCATTTCAAGGGGTTAGGCGATTCAGCCTAATCCCTTTTTAGTTTTGGACGGAGATAGGGTGCATTTGGGGTTATTTTGAGTCTGGATTCCAATCAACCAAGTCAAAAATACAGTGTCTCCTGCCAAGAAATACATGATTTCCCCCATGTTTTGCAATCTTGATAAAGCATACCTTTTACTATAGGATTTTTTAAGGAAAGGAGAGCTTATGAGGACGCTTGAAAAGATCGTCCTTATTCTCAGTCTCATGACTCTTCCCTTCGTGATGGTCCGTTGTACGACTTTGGCGGAAAGGCAGACTAAGCCAACAGGGAGTCCGCCCGTTATCACACACTCTTTTGCCTCTGAGAAGTTATCCCATAACGAAAAATGGAAGATTTACTTGGAGGCGAACGACCCGGATGGGGATATGAGGAAGATCGTAGCTGTGGTCAATCGAGGTCATCGTGGGTCTCGCTTCAATTACGTGGGTATCAAGACAGGTAATCGGGCAAAACTGTTTGGATATCTCGATTGTATGATCTGGAGTGGCATAGGTGATTTACGGAACGAATGGGGTGAGCTCACGCTGACGCTATCCATGCGGGATAAGGGTAGAAATACCAGCAATAGAGTCGTCTTTCCCCTGGCTCTTTCCCGAGGGGTCCAGCAAGGACCGCCACCTCCCCCTTTCGAGACCGGGAAGTTGAAAAAATTAGGGACGATCTGGGTCGATCTTGCTCTTCGCCCTCCCTCCGCTAGTGATAGTGGGGATTGACTTCAAAGTGCAGCGGATTGAGTATTGGCTACTCACACCAGCCCGAGGAGCCACGGACCGGCCACATCCTCAGTGGGAATAGCGCTCTTCCTCCTGCCAGACGCCCGATGCTCTCCGCACTGACACTAACTGTAAGTGTATCCTTGAAATTCCCTCACCCCGAGAAATACAAGATTTCTTTCGCATATCGATAATTTTGGCTCGCCTCCCGATGATCTATTTCATCTTGAATTAATAACAATGGCTGGGTCGAACTACTCCCGCTCTTCCCTTCTTGTCATGGGGGCCTTATATTAAGAAAGTCCACTAAGAAGTGCCTTTGCTTCTGTTCATCACATTGAATCGAGGCAGCCTAGGCAATCCTGGCTGGCCCAAGATCTCTTTGGGGCCCCCTTAAAAAAAGAAGACCGAGCAGAAATATGTATGATAGGTCCAGACATCATTCGCCCTTTTCTAAACACGGACTGCATTTTTTGATTTTTTGAATACAGTTGTAAGCGGAGAGGGCCGCCCTTACTCCGTCACCAGCAGCGATGTTGTTCTGCTTGAAGGGATCACTCGTTACGTCTCCCGCCGCGAAAATTCCCTTCTTAGATGTCTCGGCAGTTTGATGATCAACAACGATTTCTCCAGCCTCATTTGTCTCGATTAAATCCCGAACAAATTCAGAGTTTGGTATTGATCCGATCTCCACGAACACACCGCCGACTTGCAGGTTTTTAATTTCATCTGCTTTGTTGTCTTTGTAGCGGAGCCCTGTAACCATTTGCTCGCCGAGTATCTCTTGAACCTCCGCATTAGCGATAATCTTAACTTGAGGTTCACGAGTTACTTTTTCCTGAGCAACTGGGTCCCCTTTCAGTTTATCGCGCCGAATGAGTAGATAGATATTCTTGGCATACGGGAAGAGGTCAAGAACAGTTTCGAGGGCTGAGTTGCCACTGCCCACCACAGCAACATCTTGGTCTTTGAAAAATGGAGCATCGCAGGTTGAACAGAAGGCAACACCTTTCCCGTCAAATATATCCTCTCCTGGAATATTGAGCCGCCGACGCCGAGCTCCGGACGCGATAATCAGTGTTTTTGATTGATATGCCTTGCCTTTCTCCGTTATGATCTTAAAGGGACAGTCTGATGTTTCAGTTGCTGCGACAACCTTTTCGGAAACTATGACTTCAATGTCCTCTTGAGCACGCACGTGTTTTTCTAGCTTTTCTGCCAGTTCAAGACCGGTAACCTTTTCCTCGCCAATCCAGTTTTCAATGCCCCCGGAAACAATTGACTGTCCGCCGAAATTCTCGGTTATGATGAGCGTTTTCAGCTTTTTTCTGGCAGCATAGACCGCAGCCGCCGCTCCAGCTGGCCCTCCACCGATAATTATGGTGTCATAAACAGTTTGACTCATGCAATTTCTCTCCTTACTCCCAGCCCGACAAGCTGAGGAATGATTTCCCTCTTGTGACCTTTTCCTCTTCGATCGACATCACCTCCCTTCCCTTTTCTTCTTGTCTTTCAGATTTTTAATCTCTCCTCTGAAATCAGAGTCCTTTTTTCTCAAACCATCGGAAAAGGGCCAACCCTCCAATAACAAATACCGGAATTACGAACCAGTGGTTCAAACCAACCACCTGGGGGAATGTGATCTCGCCGAGATCGCCCCATGTCAAGACGGTCTTCTTCAAAGCAGGATAAGCTTCGGCAAAAACAGCCGCTCCAGCCAACATTCCCAGGATACCCCATAGAGCATCCCATCGCCCCTCGCCCAAGGCTCCGAGCTGGGTCGCGGGACAATAGCCTAAGAACCCCCAACCAATACCGAAAATAAGACTACCAATAATAGTCCCCCCCAATACGGTCGCCTTTACATCAAGTTTGAGCAATCCAAGGTCCTTGAGGAGGTAAACCCCTACCATACCAACCAAAACGGTCGAAAGCATGAATTTAACGATTGTCATGTCAAAAAGGCGCAGAGCACCAACCTGTTTGTCATAACGAAGTACAAGGGCTTTTTGTAAGAAAAAGCCAAAGAGCATCCCCGTGACAAGTCCGTAAACGAGCATTTTCATCTGCGATCACCTCCCCCATAGAGAATGCGGGCAACAAGAACCCCTCCAATGAAAAAACAGATCAGAGCAATATATCCACTAACGGCTAACTGAAGCGAACCGCTCAGCCCATGGCCACTCGGTCAGCCACCGGCCAGTCTTGCGCCAAACATGGCTATTGCCCCGCCGATGAAGGCGACTATTCCCCGCTTGGTCGGGCTTGGCCCGAAGCGGGCCTTCCACATATCCGGGACGGCCTGCCAACGGAAAGCACCAGAAGTTGTTGATGCGATGAGCGAGCCTATCAGGACGCCGAATACGAACATCCACTGCCAGTCAATCTTCGGAACATACTTGATGAAGTAATCCATCCCAGCGGTCCGGTCGGCACCGAAGAGCTTCTCGATCATACCGGCAGAGCGGACAAAACTGGTCGATGCACCAAAAAACTTATCGGCGATCCAGACGGATAATATCAATACTACCCCGCTCAGCCCTCCAGCCAAATAGGGTGACCACTCCTTTTTCTTGAGCCAGTTCATTATTCCACCTCCCTTCCGTCGGAAATTATGGAGTTAAACTTCTTGGCTGCAATGCGCTAAAAATAGAATTGGGCCTGCAGCTGGAAGACATCCTTGTCATCATCACTCGTAAGCCAGCCGCTTGCCCCTCTCTCAAATTCTGTATGAACCCAGTTCGCACTGATTTTTAAGGTGTGCCCCTTGGCATACCAGTTCGCCCCAACCGTCCATACCTTCTGTTCTTTGTCGGTCGCATTGGAATCCTGGTCGAATTCCTCATACCGTGCGGTGGGCTCTAGGTTGAGTTTTCTCGCCTTAATGAAATACCCCGCCTGAAGGTACCACCCCTTCGGCTTTCTGTTTCGTTGTGTCGGATCGGTGAAGTCCTCCTCCCACTGGTTGTACTCGAACTGTGCCGTCACTCCCTCCCAATGGCCTGAAAGATCGAAACCGAAGAGATACCTGTCTTCCTCAAAGGTATTTTCCCTGTATTCGATGGAGTCCTGGATGGCATAATGCACACCCAGGCTTAGATGCCTTCCCTCTCCCAGATGGGCGTCGCTCTTTTTCTCCTCGATCCAGCCCGGAGGGGACAATTCGATCCGCCCCACAAAGAGGGGATTTGCCTTGCGGACAGTGTTTCCAACCCTCAGGGTTTTCCCCTCCTCCCAGCCATCCCCTGCGGCCAGATAATAGGCCAGAATGCCTTCTAGAAATTTCCCATGGAGAAGCAGCTGAGGCTGCTGGTGGTCGTCAAAGAACTTCTTGGCAGCCTCGGTTGAGACGGGATTTTCGAGAAGAAGTAGCCTGGCGGATGACATTATGGATATTCGCGAATATGGCAGCTTTGCCTTGCCGAACCTGACTGACAATTCATTAAAAAACTTATAGTCCAGATAAGCATAGAATATCTCGATCTCGTCGTCATGACCTTTCTGTTGCCATTTATCTCCGGATAGATGAAACGCGTATGTAAGGCTCTTTATCAGATCTCCCCCAAACTCCAGGCGTGCCCTCCTGATGTACAGGTCGCTTTCGGACTCGTAGCGACTTCCGCCGCGGCTGACGGTTAAATCCCCGAGGTCAAACCTGGGCTGGAGACGAAAACGTATCGTAAGGTTTGTATGTTCTGCCACACTGATGGTTACCCCTTTCGTCTCCTCCCCGAGGAGAAATCCCTCGGCAATGACAGTCGAAGACAAAAGAGGGATCAGAAGAAACCCTATCACTGTGGACCTCAAGCTATTCATATTTTTCACCTCCTTTCAGTGACCTGAATTTTCGCAAAGACGGTAGGTAATACAAGTACTTCGACCAGGTCTGGCGCCACAAACTCATTGCCCCGCTTCTGAATAACGCATAGGGAGGAGAGAGAGGATCGGAGAACGGGTAAGGTGGGCTATTCCACCTTAATCTTTACCTCCTTTGCCTTCACCTTCTCTGATTTGGGAAGGGTAACCTTCAAAATGCCATTCTTGTACGAAGCCTCAATTTTGCCGCTTTCCACCTCGGTGGGGAGCCTGATCGAGCGAGAAAAGGCCCCGTAACTCCTCTCGACGACGTGATAGTCCTCCTCTTTTTCCTCCCGCTCCTGCTTCTTCTCCCCCTTGATGGTTAGCATATCTCCCGTCAGAGAGATGTTGATGTCCTTGGCATCCATCCCCGGTACCTCCGCCTTCACGACGTAGTTGTCCTTGGTCTCAGAGAGATCCAGGGACGGAGCCCATTCCCGTTCCCAAATCCGCGCCAGTGGCCTCTCCCCCAAAAAGCTATCCCAAAGCCGGTCCATCTCACGTCTGAACGTGCTCAATTCCGTAAATGGCCGCCTAGGAACCAATTCTTTTTCCGCCATGACAAATCACCTCCTATTTCCAGGATAAATAGACTTCGATTTATCCCCTCTCCCAATGGCCCAGTATAATATAGAACTCTAGCATGTCAACTAGTACGGCTCTCGATGTTACGGAAGAATCATTTGTGTACTTTTTGTACCTTTTTTGGAAAAGTGCCGACCGATTTAATCCTTCTTCTTCTATGAGACCGCTTGCTATCAAGCTCCTTTTTTCGTTTTACAGGTTAATTACTCCTTCAGTCGTCAATCGAGCTAGCGGCTTCCTTGAACGAACTTCTATCCGTGCTGGCTTCTTTTGCCAGACACCCGATGCTGTATTCGCCCTAAGGCGATTGGGGGAGCGCCGGGGAACCCGAAGGGGGAGCGAATTCTAACTGAACTATGAAGTTTCCGCCGGTCCTGGTCTGGTCAATGTTTCTACCGCTATTCGATAGAATCGGGTAGAGGGGCACGGTTTCAACTTCATCTTGAAATCTTCATTTTGGTTGGGGAGAGAAGACAGATATTCTGGAGATATCAGGATATGATGGCGATATCAGCAAATCTAGGAGGGACAGTCGGTTCCAGATAATAGCAGAAATCAAAACTCT
>JBGVTJ010000035.1:0-24952 GCA_041862515.1 Thermodesulfobacteriota bacterium
ATGCTGGCAAACGTCATGCCGGTCGCCTGGGGGAAGCCGATGTGGGCGAGGAAATTGGTCATTCCGCTGGCGAAAACCGTATACGCTCCTTTCTTAAAGGCTTCCGAAAAGCCCGCGAAGCTGCCGAAGGCCGAGACCGCGATGATCAGAGCTATCATCCCAAAGACCATCTCCATGAGCATGGCGCCGCCAGCCACGGGGAGCGTATCCGACTCCTTTTCGATCATCCGGGCTGTTCCCGAGCTGCTCACCAGCGAATGCCAGCCAGAAACCGCGCCGCACATGATGGTCACGAACATCAGAGGCCAGAGGGGTTTTCCGGCCCACATGAAACCCGTGTATCTCGGAAAATCGCCGAAGGTTGGGTTCCCGATGAGCATCCCCAGCGCAGTGGCCAACATGGCGAAAAAGACCACCCAAAAGCCCAGGTAGTTGATGGGCTGGGCCCAGCGCCATATGGGCAATGTGGCTCCCAAGTAGCAGAAGAGCAGTATGGCCAAAGTCCAGACGAATTTTGCCTGGGTGATCGTCCCAAAGATAACCGGAGAAGGGTCACCGCCGCCGATCGCTTTGAAAAGGCTCTGGACTGGCCCCAGGCCGGAGAGAAAGAAAATACCGATAAAGGTCACGATCACGGTAACCAGCGTGGTGGTGATGATTCCCTGTTTCCACTTATAGGTCATCTGGCCGGCCAGAAGGCCCATGAGGACCCAGAGGATAATACCGAAAGGAACAGCAGGGTTGGACAGGGCACCGGAAATGACGATGGCGAAAGCCCCGAAACCAAACATCAGGTTGAAGTAGATGAAGATGCTGACCAACGTCCGGCCCCGAGGTGAGATGAGGGTATAGCTCATTCCTCCCAGGCTCATCCCCTCTTTCCTGATGGAGACCTGAGCAGCGGTGTAATCATGGACCCAGCCCAAGAAAGCCACGCCCAGGAGAAGGTACAACATGGCCGGGAGCCATCCCCAGTGGACGGCAATGATGACCCCCACAATTGGGCCCAATCCGCAAATGGATTTAAACTGG
Organism: Thermodesulfobacteriota bacterium; assembly: GCA_041862515.1. GTDB lineage: Bacteria > Desulfobacterota > BSN033 > WVXP01. The sequence goes on from JBGVTJ010000035.1 coordinate 1,033, forward strand.
AAGCCGAAAAGGACGTTCCTGTGAGTAGGCATGAAGTCCACGCCGTCCATGTACATCGTGGCTGGTGTGGCTTTGCTCGGGTCGGACTGAACGATTTTCCTATCCAAATACCGACCATAGATGCGGTAAACTACAACCGCCCATACAATGGCTATGATCAATGCTATAGTCGAATACATTCTATCTCCCTCCTTATCTAAAGGATGGAAAACTCTGTGGATACTTTACTCAACCAACGCCGAATAAAACCCCCTTCCTAATTACCAATTCTCCTTTTTCTATCTCACCTCCTTCCTTTGGTTTTTCTCGTTCACCTCCTTTCTTCTCGGTTTAACATTCCCAATAAAAAACCTTTGATCCTCCCGGAAGAGAATAAGCTAATAGGATCAAGGATTCGCAAAAGACCTGCTGCGCTATGAGTTTTTATCCTCGCTCTTATTCTCTTTTCCCCCGGATAAAACCGTTTTTTGCTCGATAACATAAATCCTAAACACTGTCAAGCAAAAAATTAAACAGCAAAAAATTAAAAAGTGTGTTAGCAACACATGCGGCGTTTTTGCGCTTGACATCCAAGCGCTACTCCCCTATACTCGTCTCCACTCAAAGAAGCGTTCTCATTTCCAAATGGAGGCAAACTCGTGGACATACTTCCTTACCGGAAGCCCGTATCATAGATGGGGTGAAGTAAATACGCAATGCTGGAGACGTACGTAGCTGTATCTTCCATGCCAGGAGGCAATGATTCCAAGGATATAAGGCCTTTTGTGTGAGAAAAATGTAAGGAATGAGTAGATGCCGAGAAAAACGGGTCGTCATGCTTTATTGGAGCTGTTAATCGCCCATGGCGTAGAGTATGTATTTGGTAACCCGGGGACGACAGAGCTTCCCCTTATGGACGGTTTACAGGACTATCCTCAGTTGAAGTATATCCTGGCCCTGCAGGAGGCCTCAGCAGTTGCCATGGCTGATGGTTATGCACGGGCTACCGGTAAGCCAACCTTTGTGAATGTCCACATTGCGGGCGGGTTAGCAAACGGTATATCCATGCTTTACAATGCTTTCAGGGGCGGCACACCTTTGATATTGACGGCAGGGCAATCGGACACCCGAATGCTCCTTGAAGAGCCCACCCTTTCGGGAGACCTTGTGGAAATGTGCCGCCAGTACAGCAAGTGGAGCGGGGAACTGCGCCATGTGAAGGATGTGCCCGTAGCCATACGACGGGCCTTCCGCACCGCCTCTACACCGCCCACCGGTCCAGTCTTTCTTTCCCTGCCGTGGAACGTCCTTGATGAGAAAGCGGAACTTGATTTGACGCCAGCCTCACCGGTCTACTCCCGATTGCGGCCAGATGCGGAAGCCATGGAACGAGCGGCCCATGTGCTGGCCAGGGGAAAAAACCCGTTGATGATCGTGGGGGACCGCGTCGCACAAGCTGGTGCCGTTCAGGAAGCCGTGGAGGTGGCAGAAATCCTGGGTGCTCGTGTGGTCGGGATCGCCTGGACCTACTCAGAGGTCAACTTTCCAAGCGGTCACCCACAATTTTGGGATCTCATCAACCTGAACGCCCCAGCCACACGAGAGACCCTGAGCCAACACGATGTCATCCTGGCTATTGGGTGCAATATTTTCAACCAGTTCCTGCATATGCCTCTCATGCTGACGGGAAAAAGCAAGGTTATCCACTTGGACGTGAGCGCCTGGGAGATTGAGAAGAACTATCCGGTGGAAGTCGGCGTCTGGGGGGATATAAAGACAGGCCTGGAGGACTTATATGAAGCCCTGGGACAGCTGATGTCCGGCGCGAAAAGGGAGGCAGCCAGGAGACGAGCATCGACTCTGGCGGAAGCTAAGGCCGAGCAGCAGCGAGCCTTCCTAGAGCAAAGTCGTGAGGCGTGGGAGCAGAAACCCATGGCGCCAGTGCGCCTTTTCCTGGAGATGAAGGAGGTGCTGCCCCGGGACACCATCATCGTTAATGAGGCCGTCACCTCCAGTTTCCCACTGTACCGGGTGATGGAATTTAACGAGCCAGGCAGCTTCTTCAGTATAAGGGGCGGCTGTCTGGGCTGGGGCATTGGCGGGGCTTTGGGCATCAAGCTGGCCAGACCCGATCGTCCAGTGGTGGGCATTATCGGAGACGGCTCAGCCATGTATAGCATTCAAGGCCTCTGGACGGCTGCTCACTATGACCTGCCGGTTATCTATGTCGTCTGCAACAACCGCAGCTACCGAATCCTCAAGCAATTTCTGGTTGATTACTACTATCCCACCCTGGGGCTCGAGGATCGCAAGAGCGAATACATAGGGATGAACTTTTTCAAACAGCCCCTGGATTGTGCTGGAGTGGCAGAGGGGTTCGGGGTGCGGGGCTTCAGGGTAGAGCAACCAGATGAACTACGCTCAACCCTGGAGAAAGCCCTGAACCTGGGCGGGCCAGCCCTCGTGGATGTCCACATCCATCCGGGTGACTTCTAGGCAAAGCCAATCAAAGGAATAACCGAATACTTCCCGTAAATACGTAGATATCTGGACAAGATCGTTTAGCCATCCAAATCTTCCTCGCCAGGCTTAAGCTCAGGCATTTTTGAGTCTTTAGCCTATATCACTCTTTCCCATAAGCCTTCCAATGATCAGACGTAACGTATTGGTCATAGGGGAAATTCTCTCTTTCAAAATCGAATACCATTATCCCTTCGTTTCAGTGCTTCGTGAGGTGACCCTTGCGGGGTCCCGGGGAATACTTACCCTATCCAGCCTCTAAAGGGCTGGTCTTCCCTTTCTGTTCGGCCTCGATGGATACGCCACTTCTCCAGCAAATTACGTTCAGGGACAATGCAGTTCCCGAGAAGCTCTTGAGACGCCCGACACTTTTCGTTTGACAGACGGGGGCGTTTCCCCTATAAAACATCTCTACGCAAAAGGGAGTTCTTATCACCATTCCTCGTCATTTTAAGGAGGCGGTTATGTTCTACGAAGTTGAGATTCCGGAACCCAGGGGAGCCTCCGGTGAGCCTACCGGATACATTATTTGTGAGCTCGGCAGACAATTACGATTAGGATGCTTTGGCTCAGCTCAGCCCACTCAAGGGGCTCTGAGCAAAGGCGAGAGCAAGAGAAAACAGCGCCCTTATTCTATGGCAAAACCAAGTGGTAAGTGGCCTGGCCGTCCCGAAGGGAGCGGATCAATAGCTGAAGCGCACATAGTTCTGTTTGGGGTTACCCTTGAATAATTAGTTCTTCTGGCTAAACTTTCCTTATATAGAGGATTAAGGAGGCACATACAATGGCGGTCGTATCCATCGTTAGGCTTCAAAATGAGGACGTAGAAGGTGCTGTCAGAAAAGCCGTTTCTTTGACTGATGGTTTTGAAAACGTTGCGTGGGAAGGCGCAAAGGTTCTGTTGAAACCCAATGTGGCGGTTCCCGCGAAAAGGGGCACAGGAATCGTAACCGATGCAAGAGTTGTAGAAGCGGTCACGAAATTAGTCTTAGAGAGAAATCCAAAGAGGGTCGTCATTGGTGAGGGATCTTCTGTAGGATATGATTTTCCGAGGCGTTTGGACTCCATCCATTGTATGGAAGTGGCTGGCGTTATAGAAGTCGCTAGAAAACTTGGTGTTGAGCTCGTTGACCTCAATCGTGATGAGCAAGTGGGGGTAAAAACCCCCGATGCTTTTGTTATGGAAAGATTTGCTGTTGCTAAGACAGCCTTGGAAGCGGATGTTATCATTTGCCTTCCCGTTATCAAAACGCATATTCGCACGGGAATCACCTGTGGACTCAAGAACATGAAAGGTATCCTACCTGGCGACGAGAAAAAACGCACTCACAAATTGGGACTAGATAGGGGAATCGTTGATTTAAACCGCGTGGCAAAGCCAACCTTCACCATAGTCGATGGGATTATTGGAGTTCAGGGGGCGTGGAGCTCGCACTCCGATGGGCTCGATAGAGTTCCTTTGGACCTGATTATCGCAGGGAATGACGTTGTTGCGGTTGATGCAGTCTGTGCAACCGTTGCGGGATTTGATGTTGGGGAGATATTGCATATACAACTCGCGGCCGAAGCAAATCTTGGCGTTTGTGACATGCATCTCATTGAAGTACGCGGCGAAGGCATTAATTTGGTCAAACACCCATTCATCCCCTTTCTGCAAGCAGCGAGGAATCTATATGGCGGAGCAAAGATCATTGAAAAGGATACCTGCACGGGGTGCATGGGAGAAAGCGTGAGCACATTTATCTATCTGGATAAAGCGGGATTTCATGACAAATTACGGGATTTGACAATAATCATGGGAACGCCCGAAGAGATACCCCCCTTAAAGGAAAAACCCGTTGTCATTGGTCAGTGTGCCAAGAAGTATCGACATTTGGGTGTCTTTGTCCCAGGTTGTCCACCACACGGGATGAAGATCAATGATGCGGTGTGCCAGGCGTTGGGAATAGATGAGGACATCGTGCATCGCACAATTGTTGAGCTCCACAGTCCTGGTACTTAGAAACAGTTCTGCATATCGTGAAGGCAAGAGAGCCTGGTTGAATCTGGAAAGTGGCTTTGCCGGGGAGTGATCGGGGCAATCTTGCCACCGTCATTTTGTCTTCACGATACGGGAGCTCCGAATGTTCATTGCTCGTGTGCTACGGGTGCATACCAAATGCCTTTTCGGGATGATGTTTACGCCCGTGCGATGACTACTACAAGTGGATTCGGAGTGCTACGGGGAGGAGGGTATGGCGTATGAAACTGGGGCATTTATCATATGCCTGAGACAACTAATGGAGGAGGAACCATGCAGAAAACTATTCCCATTGAGAATACCGCCCAGGGCTACCTCGAGCTGTTGAGAGACCGGGGCGTCAAGTACTTCTTTGGCAATGGGGGTACCGATTTTGCCTCCCTGATAGATGCCTTCGCGAAGTTTTCCCAGGAAGGGAAGCCATACCCGTGTCCGATCACGGTGCCCCATGAGTTTCTCGGTGTAAGTATGGCGCATGGTTACTATATGATCAGCGGAGAACCACAGGTAGTCATGGTACATGTAATCGTGGGGACTGCTAATGCCTCCGGTGCAATCATGAATGCTGCCCGGGCCAATGTCCCCGTCATATTCAGTGCCGGACGCACCCCTTTCACCGAGGTGGGTTTTGTCGGCTCAAGGGATGTGCAAATTCACTGGGCCCAGGAGTCGTTTGACCAGGGAAGCCTGGTTCGAGAATTTGTCAAGTGGGACTACGAACTGAAGCACTTTTCCCAGCTGGAGGTAGCAGTGGATCGAGCACTGGCTATCGCTATGGCCGAGCCGTGTGGTCCGGTTTACCTTACCCTCCCCCGAGAAGTGCTCGCGGAGACGCACTCAGAAATAACTATCACTACAGGGGGGAGACAACAGATCGGCGGAACCCTTCATCCCGATCCTACCCAGATACAGGAGGTGGCAAAGCTCTGTGCTAACGCCGAACACCCCCTCATCATCACCGCTGGGGTGGGGAGGGACCCACAGGCGGTGGAGGAACTGGTCGCGTTTGCCGAGACCTTTGCCAGTCCAGTGGTGGTGGGGATGAACAATATGTACATGAACTTCCCTACGAATCATCCCCTCCACCTCGGTTTCGATCCAGCCACCTACCTCGGGGAGGCTGATGTGGTGATGGTTATTGATTCTGATGTCCCCTGGTTCCCGAAAATGGTAACACCCAAAGAGACGGCACGGATGATCCAGTTGCGCCCAGATCCGCTGTATAGTTGCTATCCCTTTCGTGGCTATCCGACCGATATTGCGATGGGTGCTAACCCAGCAGCGGCGCTCCGTTTGCTCACTCAGGAGATGGTGCGATACCGGGGGAGGACAAAGCGAAAGATCAGCAAACGCTTTGAGGCGCTGAGAAAAGAACACGACCGTCAAAGGCAAGCCTGGCGCGCGCAGGCTGAAGCAGTTAAAGCTGATAAGCCCATAGATCCGATTTGGCTTTCCTCCTGTATCAATCAGGTCAATGATGCAGAAACGATTCTCGTCAATGAATATGATCTGGTTCCAACCCAGGTGGATTTGGAGATGCCCGGAAGTTTCTTTGGATCTTCACCGGCTTCCTGTTTGGGCTGGGGTGTAGGCGCGGCGTTGGGGGCAAAGCTTGCCGCTCCGGAGAAGACGGTCATTGCGACTGTTGGGGATGGAAGTTATCTCTTTAGTGTTCCTACTGCCTGCCACTTTGTTTCCCGAGCGTATAGCTTGCCGATACTGGTGGTCGTATTTAACAATCAGTGTTGGAATGCAGTCCGGCGGGCTACTCAGGGGGTGCACCCCCAGGGGTGGGCGGTGAGGAGCAACTATTTTCCCCTCAGCGAGCTTTCGCCTCCTCCGGCCTATGAGATGATTTGTGAGGCAAATGGAGGGTATGGGGAACGGGTCGAAAATCCGGAAAAAGTGCTTCCTGCCCTCCAGCGAGCGCTGCGAGTGGTCCGCCAGGAACAGCGGCAAGCGGTCCTCAACGTGATCTGCAAGCATCCGTGATTTCTCCCTCACACTAAGAGAAGGAGGCTCCTTGGTGGGGAAGTTACGGAAACATTGTGCCTGGCGACTGAGGGGTGGCCCTGCGGATAACATGCTATTTTTCACAGATTAATGTATCTGAAGTCTCCTGACTTTTACAGGGAGTATGTTTGTAACCTGCTGGTTATGGGGCAAATTTTATTTTTCGTAACCGAACACCGTTGTCCCTTCGCTTCAGTGCTTCCAAAGTGACCCTTTCGGGGTCCCGGGGAATACTTACCCCTTCCAGCCTCAAAAGGGCTGGCCTTCCCCTTACGTTCGGCTGAGCCCAGGGTCGAAGACTCATGTCGAAGCCCTTCGGCTCCGCTCAGGACAAGCTCTGCTCACCCTCGATGGGTCCCCATTTTTCCAGCAGATTACGCTCAGGGACAATGGTTTCCTCTAGTGACACGTAAAACTCCAGAACAGATAGAATCTTAATTCGCGCTCGGAGCTCCTTTTTCGCGTTTTCCAGGGATCTCTTATCGGGTAGTACACAGGTCCTTCACCAATAGGGATGAATGGTGAAGAATATGGGCGAATAAGATGGCCCGGGCAATACGCCCGGGCCATTTCATTTCGAGGGAATCTCCGGGGTCAGAGAATTCCCAGCAGGAGAAATGCTATTGAGGTGATGATGGCGTACACGAAGAAGACGAGCATCAGCCAGCCCATAATCTCCCTAAATTCCAATTTCACCACGGCGAGCATGGCGATGGCCCAGAAGGGCTGGATCATATCCGTCAGCATATCTCCCCATGCATAGGTGATCACTACCTTCCAGATATCGACTCCCAACTGGTTTGCCGCGGGGATGAGATAGGGTGAGGTAATAGCCCACTCGGAACCGCCGGAAGGGACGAGATAATTCAACAGCCCTGCGTACCAGTAAGTGATGAGAAGGTATGTGGAGGGGGTACTGATGGCCACAAACGCCTTGGTGAAGGCGGTAGCCAGTGCTGTGAACTTGAACAGGCCGAAGATTCCCGCGTAAAAGGGGAACTGTATGACGATTCCCCAGACAGCTCCCCCCGCTGCCTCCGTTGCTTTTAGGAAGCTCCACGGTCTCCAGTGGAAGAGGACTCCCAGCATCAGGAAGACGAAGTTGATGTTGTTCAGATTGATAAATTTGGCCACGCCCACCTTGTTGATGGACCACACCATCCAGATAATCCCCCCAAGGAAAACGATGATGTTCCAGCCGGGCCACCAGTTCATCCAGAGGGATAGGGTTTTCTTCTTCCTAGGCATCTCGGGGGGTTCGTACAATTTGATCCTTTCGGCCAACTCCGGTGAAATCTTAAAGGTCTTTTCCGGGCGTGGATGCATCCCGGCTATCAGAAAGGCGATAACGAACAGGATTATCAGGAACAGGATGATATTGAAGGGAGTGAATATTGTATCCGCAGTGGAGATGGTGGTATCGAGAATCTTGGACGTGATCAAGAAATTACCCGGAGTATTGACCAAAAGAGGGGCCGATGCCGAGAGCCCCGAGTGCCAGGTACAGCCCAGTCCCAGATAGGCCGCTGCGACCAAAAGCCGGTAGTCCACCTTGGGATTCCGCCGGACGATGAACAGTGCAAACATAGCACTCCCGATGAGGCTGAACCCCCAATTGATCCAGGCGATGATCATGGAGAAGAAGGCCATGAGCAGTATGGCTTGCCAGGGCTTTTCCGTATTGGGCAAGCTCGAGAGGCCGTCCAAAAGCCTCCTAACGGGAGGGGAGCAGGCCAAAATATAGCCCGTCATCATGATCAGACACATCTGCATGGCAAACTGTAGGAGAACCCAAAACCCCTTCCCCCACGCCTGGATTGCCCCCATGACCGTTGTTTCCCCCCAGATGAGGGCAAAGATGAAGGTAATAATGCTCAGAATCCAGACGATAACCAGGGCATCGGGAATATACCGTTCGGTTCCCCGGGTGAGCGCGTCACCCCAATCCTTCAGGAATTCCATTTTCGTTTTTCCTTCATTGCTCATCGATTATACCCCTCCTTTCCTCTGAATGGAGAAAAAGTCCCCTTTCACCCCCTTCTTTGTAAGATTTTTGGATGGAGTAAAAAAACGTTCTCTACTTAAGCCCAGCGTAGGAAATAGAGGGGGATATGTCAAGTGGAAAGTGGAAAATAGGATGACAATTCCGAAGCGACATTCAGGAATGCCCTGAGCGTGTTGGAAAGATATTTATCTTCATGGTAGATGATAAAGAATTTTCGTATTATCCTCTCGTCGGCTAAGGTGAACATTCTGAGGAGCCCTTGGTCTACCTCCTTCTGTACTACATACTTGGAAATGATGGAAATGCCCAACCCATCTTCAACCGCTCTTTTTATGGCTTCGTTGCTCGCGAGAACCATAACTACCTTCACGGAAACGCCTCTTTTCGCAATGCCCTCCTCCACCAATTCCCGGGTTGCGGAGCCCATTTCCCTTGAGATGAAGGGCTGTCCGCTCAGATCCTCTAAGAAAACCTCCTCTTTGTGGCCAAAAGGGTGATCGGGCGGGACGATCAGGACCAGTTCTTCCTCCAGAACCGGGATAACCACTAGCCTCTCAAGATGATGCAGCCGACCTACGAATCCCAAGTCGTTCTTAAATGTCAGGACATCCTCCACCACGTTGTATGAATTAGTCACATTCATCTCAATCTCTATCTTGGGATACTTTTTCCCGAAGACTTCGAAGATCTTTGGCAGATAATATGAGCCTACAGTGGCGGAAGCACCGATGCTCAGTTTCCCGGATTTCAACTCCTTCACATCAGTCAAAGCCTCTTCTGCCTGAGCGAAGAGGGCGAGGATCTTTTCTGCATAGGAAAACAGAATTTTTCCCGACTCCGTAAGGAATATTTTTTTTCCAACTCGGTCGAAAAGCTTCGTCTCGTATTCCTTCTCCATCTTCTGGATCTGGATCGTTACGGCGGGTTGGGTTAAGAAGAGCTCCCTGGCTGCCATGGTAAAGCTTTTTTTCCTAGTAACGGCGTAAAAGATCTTTAGCTGATTGAAATTCATGGGAAAAGGGTCTAATGAGAGGGAAGCATGATAAATACCATTTATTGAATTCTTGATTACTATAACTAAAATTACCTCTGTTCTCTTTAGAAGTCAACATCTGCTTCCTCTAGGCTTGCCTTGCTCAATGCCCCGCATCGTTTTCTTAAGGTTATCTTATCGTTCGTTGGAATTGGCTAAAATAAAGAAATTCAATTAAGTTTATTTATCTAAATAATAAAAATAATTAATTTGGATTATTAAAAAGGATGTGTTATATTCATTTCTTTGAGAGAATTGCAGGGGTTTAGGCTGGGAAATCGCTATGTCCAAGGTGTCAAAGAACAGCAAAGTGATGAGCAAAAAAGAGGCTGTGGAAACATTTGTTTTCGATGGAGCCATCGTTGGAATGGGAGGTCAAAACGTTGCCAGGTGCGCGGTGAATTTAGCCCATGAAATCATCAAACAGGGCAAAAAAGATCTCACGCTCACCGGGTGCAACCTTTCCATTCATATGGATCTTCTGGTGGGAGCAGGATTGGTTAGGAAATGCGAATTCGGGTTAGGCGGCATGGGAAGATTCGGTGCAACATTTCAATTTAAAAGGGCTATTGAGGAAGGAAGGATGGAAGCGGAAGATTTTGACCATCTAACCATGGTTTCCAGGTTTTTGGCGGGTGAGATGGGAATTCCCTTTATCCCCGTCAGAGGCCTGATGGGCTCCGATATCATCAATTATCAAGCGGCTTCAACCGAGAAAAAATGTGAGATAATTAATAATCCATGGAATCGAGGGGAGAAAGTCATGCTCGTTCCGGCAATGCAACCGGATGTTACAATAGTTCACGTGCAAAAGGCAGATGAGATTGGAAATATCATAATACAAGGGATTGCGAGTCATGAACCAGAACTTATCAGGGCGTCTAAAGCTACAATCGTATCCTGCGAAGAGGTTGTCTCCACGGAATTTTTCAGGAGGAATTCCGATTACACGACAGTTTCCTACCACTATATTGATGCGATAGTTGAACAACCATTTGGTGCCTATCCCACTTCGACCTACGGATATTATAACTTCGATGCTGATCATATTAGTTACTATCAGCAATGCGCGCGTGCTGGGGGTGAGGAATACAAGAAATATATGAATGAATATATATACGGATGTGAAACCTTTGATGGTTTTCTTGAAAAATGCGGGGGGGGAAAAAAACGTAGCCAATTAAAGCAGGAAATGCTTAGATCGATGTAGAGAATAAAGGTTTATATGGAGAAACACTATTCAAAAAACTATGCCAGAGAGGAGTTGATGAGCATTGAGGCAAGCAGGTTCATCAAAAGCACTGACACTGTGATCCTTGGCACAGGTTTGCCTATGGTGGCAGCAATCTTCGCTCAAAAGACACACGCTCCGGGCGTAAATTTCGTCGTGGAGAGTGGATCCATCGATCCAATCCTTCCTTTTGCCCCTTTCACGGTAGCTGATCCCATAATCGGCCACATGGCCGTAAAAACAGGTACCCTGAGGGATGTACTGGGCTGTCTGGTTCAGAGAGGCCTTGTAGACATCGGCTTTCTGGGAGGGGCTGAGATTGATCAATTTGGAAATATTAATTCCACCTCTATTGGTGATCCCCGAAAACCAAAAGTGCGTTTCCCGGGAAGCGGTGGGGCTAATTCCATTGCTTCATGTGTTCCAAAACTTTTGATCATTGCGATCCATGAAAAGCGGCGTTTTCCACCGAGGGTTCAGTTTATCACCAGCCCAGGATACATTGATGGTCCAGATGGACGAAAGAAGGCTGGGTTAAGGATGGACCGGCCAGACATTATTGTGGTGACAGACCTTTGCGTAATGCAGATAAACCCAAATACAGGAAGGTTAGAATTAACAAAACTTATGCCAGGCGTGACCGCAGATGAGGTCTACGAAAATACCGGGTTTGAACCAAAGCTGAGAAAAGAGATAGGAGAAGTGGAGCTTCCCACGGAAGAAGAGCTTAAGATCTTAAGATACGAGGTTGACGCCGATCATATCTACTTAAAGGAGTTCTCAAAACAAAGTGGAGCTTAGCTCCGTTTGAGGTGCACGTGAATTATTGTATTCGCTATTTTTTATGCTACTCCAGAAAAAGGAAAAAAGCATTTGAGGAGGAAAACCTCACGGCGGTGGCAATGCTATTGAAGAGGAAAATGAGGGTTTCGATTAGGTGTTAGGGCAGGTATCATCGAGCAAGAGAAGGCTTGGATCTTTCCGGCAAAGCTTCACTTTGAGGCAGAGTTGTTACAGGAATATTCTCTGTGTTAAAGCATGACGAATCGAGATCTTAGGGGTTGTTTTAGACGAGGTGATTGAGAAAGTGGCTTCACCTGGAGAACATTTGGACATAATTGATGAAGGGCAAATTCCGAAACATATCATTGTATTGGCCGTAGATGCGTTCAAGTATGAGTACCTTAAACGATATGAACTTCCAAACATAGGCTTCTTAGTAACCCATGGCGTCAGTTTCGCCAATGCAATTGCCAGCAACTGCGTGGCGGAAACAGCACCGGGTTTCGCCTCCATCTCCACCGGAAAGTACGTGAAGGACCATGGTATCTGGGCGAGTGACAACTGGTACGATAGGAAGACCAAGAAATTGAACTACCTTTACGATGAAATAAGCGGAAAGCTACACTTGGAGGCTCCTGCCATCGGGGAGATCATAAAATTACACGATCCATCGGCCAAAGTTGCCTCCATCTCAGCTAAGGATAGGAATGCCTTTTTGTTGGGAGGATCCGGGGCAGACATCGTCGTATTTTCCTATCGAGAGCAAATGCATGAGCGAGGACATTTCACGGGACCGGGGGTAGGTGATGATTTCTTCGGGTGGACAGAGCGGCCGGGTAAGGCTCCCCCCTCCTACTTGGCCGAAGTCCGATTGCCGCGCATAGTGGATTGGGATGGACCCGGATTTCATCACCCGAAGGAGAGCGCGGCCAATACCCCTTTCATGGATCAGTTCGTAATGGAAGGAGCACTCAAGATTTTGGAGCGCGAAAGGCCCAAGCTCCTATTTGTTGGTTTGGTTTCCCCCAATATCGTTGGCCATGCCTACATGACGGAATCAATTGAGTTAAGGGAATCCTGTGAAGTGGTTGATCAGCTGCTGGGCATGTTGATCTCCCGCCTGAAGGAAATGGGATGGTTTGACGATACGCTGCTCATCTTTACGGCGGACCATGGGATGGCGGATAAACCCTATTCCATTGATCTCATCGGGGAATTGAAACGGAAAGGACGAAAGGATTTGGTTGAAAATATTGCCCATATTTACAAGGTATCGGCCGTTGGAGGTTTGTACCTCCATGACGTCAGTCAGTCTCTCATTGACGAGACCATTGAGGCTGTGGAAGGGATTGAACACGTTAAGGGTGCTTGGTATAAGTATGATCCAGATGCTCCATGGTTTATCCGCCGAGGGGCCCATGAGAGAACGCCGGATATCATAGTCGTCCCGGAATTCCGGTATCAGATCGTTCCAGAGGGCAGGACCGAGCCCGTCTATTCCGCATACCATGGCGCACCCTATTTTGCCGATTTCAGTATCGTGATGATCTTTTCGGGTTGCGGTATAAAAAGGATGGGAACCATAGGGAAGGATGATATACCTCCGGACGAACTTCTATCCGATGAAATGGTCCAAGGGTTGCCCGAACAGACCCAGATCGTCCCCACAATCAAGAGGATTCTAAAGATGGCGTCCTAACCTGAAGTTTTCCTTCAATACGATTTAAGTCCGGAAATGAGAATCAGCCATTATTCTCCCCCGTTCAGGGGGTATTAAGATAATTCGAGGAAAGGAGGAAAGTGAATGGAAAGGGAACCGTTGCTCAAGAGAAAGACAGCTATCTCCTACAAAACAGAGGAAAAGACTGTTGTGAGGGGGTACAACCTGAGTGACCTGGCAGAGGAGGGCTATACCTTTTGCGACGCACTTTTCGTGCTGTTCCAAGGCAGGATACCCACGGAAGGTGAAGAGAAGATGCTGGAATATGAGATGGGAGAGTTTCTGGAGCACTCCATGTCACCGTCGGCTGCCTCAGCAATCGCCACCATGGGGGGCAGGCCCCAGCTTCCCGCCGCAGTGGCTGCCGGAGTTATGACCTTCGGGGGTGCTCACGGCCCCGGAGCCGCTCATGGATATATGTTGAACAAATACCTCGAACGGGCGAGGGTCGAAGGAAAGTCCGCAAAGGAAATGGGTAAGATTCTGGTGGATGAATACATGGACGCGGGAATGCCGGTTATGGGCCTGGGGCAACCGCAACATGTGGATGGTGACCCGAGGGCTATGCCAACCCACAGGAAGCAGGAGGAACTGGGAGTTGACGGTGTATACCTCGAGCTCCAGAAGGCAATCGAGGAAGCCTTCAATAAACGGCGGCAGACAGAGGGGAAGAAGACGATAGCGGTAAATATGATCGGTGCGGGAAATACCGCTTTGGCGGAACTCGGGTTTAGCCCCAATGCTGCTTGGGGCATTGGAATCCTTTGCCGTGGATTTAGCTGCGCATGTCATGCCATAGAGAATATGAAGAAGGGCCATGCCTGGATGGCCTCTACAAGGGAGAAGATGGTACAGATGCTTGATCTGTCCATGATTGTGTATGATGGCATACCGGATAGGCCCGTTCCATCTCAAGAAGAACGTGAAGAATATGCTCAAAGAGAATTGGAGAAAGGAGAGTACAAGAAATGGGTACTGTAAAGGATAGGGAACCTTTTCGTTGGCATTCCACCATAGCCTATAAGACTGTTCCCAAAATCGTTACCAGGGGATACGACACGACGGAACTGGTAGAAAAAGGGTATGGTTTTGCAGATGTTATTTTCATCAACTATCAGGCCAGAATCCCTCTGATTAAGGAAGTGAAGATGCTCCACTATCTCATGATTCTGTGCCTGGAAGATGGCATGTCCACTGCGGCGGGCATTTCCCGTTTTGCTGCGAAGGGACATAACATTTTGACCCAATCCGCAGGAGCATCAATCCTGGCCTTCGGCCACGCCTACGGGGCTTATCAGGCCTATGGGAGAATGCTGGACGGATATCTGGAGCGAGCGGAGATAGAGGGGAAGAACTATCAAGAGATGGCTGAAATACTCGTTAGGGAAAACCATGGGAGCCTAACCTTGGGCGTTTCAAATCTGATGCTCAAGGACCCCGCGGCCAAGCGAATTTTTGCCAGAGCGGATTCCCTGGATCTGTCTGGCAAATACACCGCCTTCCAGAAAGAGATTGTAAAAGCCACGCAAAAAACCAGCAAGCAGCCCGTAGACTTAGATATGTTGGGTGCCGTGGGTGCTGCCATGTTGGATCTGGGTTTCACTCCGGAGGCGACGTGGAGCATTGTGGCTCTTGCCCGTGCCTTTGGGGCTACTGCCCATGCTCTGGAAGAAGAGGAGAGGGAACCCCGAGTGGTATTCGGGCAGAATTTACAGCCAAAAGAATATTACGATGGTCCACCGGATAGGCCGGTTCCCCCCTTGAAAGACCGCGATAAGTTTGCAAAACCGGCTCAAACCAAGACCCTGGAGGAGTGGAGAAAAGCCTTTGACGAACGGGCAAAACTGAGAGGAAGCGGGTGGGCTATCGTGGAGGAAATTGCGGATCCTCGCAAGCTGGTAAAGGTTAAGGGGAAGTAAATATTTGCATATAGGAAAGGATAAAGGCAAATTCTAAATACTCATTCTGAACTCTAAACAAATTCAAATAACCGAAGTTGAAAAGCCAAAACTGTTAAGCTTTTGGTCATTTGGATTTAGATATTGTTTAGGATTTAGTGCTTCGGATTAGGGATTTAATCTTTGTTTGCATTATGCGCGACTCTTTAGGACGCTCCCTATAGGTGAGGGTATTTTCACCTTCCGTATGAATCGAGGTGGTGGGATCCCGATGCCCCAAATATGTCTCTCCTTTGATGGGATGATCGTTCTCGAAGTCCTTGGCCTCGGGGACTTAGAGGACGCCGTTTTTCGAAGCCGGAAGTGTGTTGAAAAGGTATTGTTATAGAGCTTATAATGATTTGTTTATGGCCATGTAATTGAATGAAGAAAGGGAGGTTGGAGAGATGGTGGAGGATAATGTTCAAGAGATGTATCGGAGGGCAAGGAGGGCTTTTGAAGAGGTGGAATTTTGGCCCCAGGAGAAAGTTGACGAGATGGTTGCTGCAGTAGCCTGGGAGTGGCAGAAGGATGAGAACATCAAGGCTGTGGCAAAGCTTGCGGTAGAAGAGGGCAAGATCGGTGTCTACGAAGATAAGCTGAGCAAGATAAGGGGCAAGACACGAGGTACCATGTGGGATTTCCGCGGCGTGAAAACCTGTGGACTGGTCAGGGAAGATAAGAAGAGAGGGTTGAAAATATACGCAAAACCAATAGGAGTCGTCGCCAATGTGGTTCCCTGTACGAATCCCGAGGGTACGGTTTGTACCGTTGGTCTCAGTCTTTTGAAGACCAGAAACGCGATGATCGTCTCCCCCCATCCGAGGACGCAAAAAACTTCCTATCTTGCCACCGAGATCGGGAGAAAGGCGTTGAAAAAAGTTGGTGCCCCTGAGGACTTATTTCAATGTATCAAGCAGGTGAGCAATGAAAAGACATCCGAGCTTATGGCACATTGCGATTTCGCTATGGCTACCGGTGGAGCCGCACTGATAAAGGTGGTGTATGCGGCTGGCAAACCCGCCCACACGGTTGGAGCCGGTAATGTCGTTTCGATCGTCGATGAAACGGCCGATCTCGCCGCGGCAGCAAAAAAGATTGCGCGGTCCAAGACCGCTAATAATTCGACGTCCTGCTCCTCGGAAAACGCAGTGGCCATTCAAGCAAACATCTACGATGATATGATGAACGCACTTAAGGCTGAAGGCGGGTATCTGTGCACTAGCGAAGAGCGTGAAACACTGAGGAAGGCGCTGTGGCCTGACGGAAAGACCTTGAACAGAGATATCTTCGGTCGATCCGCAGCCATTATTGCCGAAACTGCCGGAATCGATATTCCAGAAGGGACGAGGTTTATGATGGTTCTGGGGGAAAAGATCGGTCCTCAAGATATGTTCTCAGGGGAGAAATTGAGTCTCGTGTTGACCGTGTGGAAATGGAGTGACTTCGGCGAAATGCTCGAGCGCTTGAACAAAATACTCGCATTCTCAGGGATAGGCCATTCCGCTTCAATCCACACCAACAGAGTTGACTACATGGAGGAACTCGCTATGAAGGCCAAGGTAGGGAGAGTGGAATGCAATATGCCTCACTGCCTTGTCAACACCGGAAGCTGGTATAATGGGCAACCCTGGACTGAAAGCCTTGGCTGTGGAACCTGGGCAGGTAACATGACCAGTGACAACATTAATTACAGGCATTTCCTCAATTATACCTGGCTTTCGGTCCCCGTTGAGGAGTACGAACCCACTGACGAGGAAATCTTTGGGGACTATCTCAAGAAGTGGGGAAGGGATTGATCTCCCAGATCCCATTCGCGAGGGTCCTCACAAAGGGTATTGATGACCGCGGGAAGTTAGACAAGGTGCTGGATGAGTCTTCCCGGGACTATGGATGCTTGGTCACAGTAGGTCGTATAAACGAGAAATGGTGTGACTAAAGAATTAAATCGCTCCAGCATTTAGTGCAGCGAGGGGGCTAGGCTATGAACAAGTTTAATAGATCTGAAGGTGATATTAACGTATCTCGTAGACGGACTGAATGGCAGGCAAAGTCCCTTGACGCCGAGAGCCGGGCCCTCTTGGAGGAAGACGCCCGCTACTTTCTCCATCAGTCACTTTCAACCCCCTGTCTTAATGCAATGGCCGCTTGCGAGGGCATATACATTGAAGACCTCCAGGGACGACGCTACATGGACTTTCACGGGAACAACGTCCACCAGGTCGGCTTCGCAAATCCGAATGTTATTGCAGCCATCAAGGATCAACTTGACAGGCTGTCCTTTTGCACCCGGCGTTATACCAACCGCGTTGCCGTTAATCTAGCCAAGAAGCTGGCAGAGATCGCCCCTGGGAACCTCAACAAGGTTCTATTGTGCCCCAGTGGAACCGGTGCCATCGGCATGGCCCTTAAACTCGCACGTGTTGCCACCGGCCGGCACAAAACGATCTCCATGTGGGATTCCTTCCATGGGGCATCCTTGGACGCAATATCCGTCGGAGGCGAGGCCATCTTTCGCCAGGACATGGGACCTCTGCTCCCCGGAACCGAGCATGTACCGCCGCCCGACGAGTACCAATGCGTATATGACTGTTCCAGTCGCGGGGGTTGCGACCTGATGTGCGCAAGGTACGTGGAGTACATCCTCGAAAAGGAAGGTGACATTGCTGCCGTCATTGCCGAACCGATCCGCAGCACCCCCTACATCCCCAGAACGGAATACTGGCAAACTATTCGGCGTGCCTGCGACGAGCATGGCGCACTGCTCATCTTCGATGAGATTCCCCACGCCCTCGGTCGAACCGGTAAGATGTTTACCTGTGAGAACTTTGGAGTGGTACCGGATATGCTAGTCATAGGTAAAGGTTTGGGCGGTGGGATCTTTCCACTAGCCGCTCTCATAGCCCACGAGGACTTGGAGGTGGCCGGTGACCGGGCTCTGGGCCACTATACTCATGAGAAAAGCCCAGTGGCATGTGCAGCAGCACTGGCCACCATTGAGTATATTGAGACACACAACCTGGCGGCCCATGCCCGTGAGCTCGGACGGTATGCGCTGACACGCATGAATGCAATGAAGGAGAGACATTCCTTGATTGGTGACGTGCGCGGTCTGGGTCTGTTATTAGGATTGGAACTGGTCAAAGATAGGGTTACCCGTGAACGGGGCATTGACGAGGCCGAGGCAGTAATGTACAGCGCCCTTACAAAGGGCCTGAGCTTCAAGCTGAGCATGGGAAACATTATCACACTTACGCCAGCGCTGACCATCAAGAAGGAAGAAATGGATAAAGCTCTTGACATAATTGAGGAATGCCTGACTGAATTCGAAAAGGCGCCCTGAGGCGCTGTAAATTAGCCAAATAATGGCTACTACGGTATATCGAGAGGGGCACTATATGTCTGTAGACGTGGAGCATATTCCCGGGCAGATTGGCCGTCCCGCACCATTTATTATCTTCTATGCCATGACTCACCTTGATGTCCAGAGCGTACACGAGGGGATCAAGATCGGCGATACGCCCGCAGACATGCTGGAGGGCCGCAATGCCGGGTGCCGGGGCGTTGTTGGTGTTCTCGGCGGACCACGTCCCGTAACTGCGTGGGGGATGTACTGGGACACCCATGTTATCCCCAGCGTCGCGGATTTGCCCGACCTCATCGAGAGTGAATTTCTCTAAAATAAGGAAGCAATTGTGGAAGAGGAGGTAAAGATGGAAGACGCAGAATTTGCATTGGATCCGGCCGCTATTGGTCAGTATGAGAGGGAATATATCCTCCATTCATGGTCGGCCCAGAAATCCTTTAAACCTTTTATCATTTCGAAGGCCAAGGGAAGCTGTTTCTGGGATGAAAAGGGCAAGCGATATCTCGATTTCTGCTCCCAGCTGGTCAACGTGAACGCCGGGCACCAACACCCTAAGATCATCCAGGCCGTTAAGGACCAGGCGGATAAGATGTGTTACGTAGGCCCCGCCTTTGCCCATGAAAAGAGGGCCGAATTGGGACGGCTCTTGGCGGAGATAACCCCCGGAGATCTCACCAAGAGCTTTCTCACTATAGGGGGAGGGCCTGCCAATGAGGATGCTATAAAGATCGCCAGGGCTTATACCGGAAGGAACAAGATCATAACCCGGTGGAGATCCTACCATGGCGCCACGCAGGGGGCGCTCGCTGCAACCGGGGACCCCCGGCGTTTACCCACAGAGCCAGGAGTTCCGGGCTTTGTCAGGATTTGGGATCCTTACTGTTATAAGTGTTTCTTCCAGCAGGAATATCCCGAGTGTAACCTCCTGTGCTGTGAGCAGATACGGGAGGTGATAGAGGTCGAGGGACCGCGTAAGATAGCTGCGATAATGGTGGAACCCATAACGGCAAGCAATTGTCGTATCGTCCCCCCTGATGGTTATCTGGAACGGCTGAGGAAAATCTGCGATGAATACGGGGTTTTGCTGATCTTCGACGAGGTGATGACGGGCTTTGGGCGAACGGGGGAGTGGTTTGCCTGCAACCACTGGAATGTGGTCCCCGATGTCATGACTATGGCAAAGGGGATCAGTTCCGGATATGTCCCCATGGGCGCCACTATCGTAACCCGCAAAATTGCCGAACATTTCGAGGATAACATCTTTTACGATGGCCTCACCAACCTCGGCCACCCCCTCGCCTGCGCTGCGGCCATCGCCGCGATCCATGTTTACCGGGAAGAGAAGATGGTCGAAAATTCAAGGGCAATGGGCGAGGTGCTCATGCAGGAGCTGGAGCGGATAAGGGAAGAACATCCCTGCGTCGGCGACGTGAGGGGGAAGGGACTTTTCGCAGCCATTGAATTGGTAAAAGACAAGGAGACCAGGGAAAGGTTGGTCCCCTGGACTGTCGAGTACTACGAGAAAAAACACCCCGCTATGGGCGAGCTCCTGGCCAAACTCAAGGAGGAGGGTGTTCATACCTATAACCGATGGAATGTGCTGATGATTGCTCCTCCCCTGTGTATCAACGAGGAGGAGTTGATGGAGGGGATGGGAAAGATCGATAAGGCCTTAACCGTGATCGACAAATACATCTCTACAACGTAAAAATCCCCTTACTAAGGGGCATATTCACCTTAAACGCCGTCACAGTTCTCGGGAAGGCGGGTAACTCCTTTTACAGCCGTTTGCTGGTAGTCAGCCAGAATTCCTACCGGGAAAATATCTAATTGGATTCTCCCACTGCTATCGAATCTATCCTGTCTCTTTCCAACCATTCCAATTTTGCCTAAAGCAAGAACGCTCATTTTTGGCTCCTTTCCAAGGAAATTTTGTAAAGAACTTTCTCAATTCACGACTCCTTGATTTTGATCATACTCATCCCGCCAATGAGGGCGATAATTGAAAGGGTGATAAAAACGATTTGATACGAATGAGATACCTCGATGAGCAGGCCTGTTAGAAACATCGCCACTGTACTTCCCAGCGCCGATGCGGTATTCAGAAACCCGGCTCCTGTGCTAGCCAAATGCCTTGGAAGCAAATCTATCTCGAGGGCGAAAAACAATGCAGCACCGAGCTGATCGAAAAACCCAATACATCCGAGAAAGAATATTGCCCAAACCAATTTCGTTACGTAAGAAAGGGAAAGGGCAAGCATGAAGATGGAAAGGAGGCCTACGGTGATCAAAGGTTTTTTCCTGCCTCCCAGAATGAAGTCGCATAAAAAACCCCCAAGGGGGTGTGAAAAGAGTCCTATGGCCGGATAAATACTCGAAAGGATGCCCGCCCTCAGAATGTTGAGCCCAAAGGTTTCGAACAAGTACGTGGGAGTCCAGACAATGATGGAATACCGGACGGCCATGAGGCAAAAATAGGATATGCCCATAAGCCATAGGGGTTGGTGAGAAAGGATGGTTTTCATGTCATCCTTGAATGTAGGGGATGAGAGAATCCCGTTATGTACATCGAGTGTCGGATTTGATTGCATTTCTGTGGGGCTCTCTCTGGCCATAGTCCAGAACAGGAGAATGACCAGGATGATGATGAGGGGAGGAATAGCAAAGGCCATCCTCCAGCCGAATTTTTGCCCCAGTATTGAAGAGAGCACATAGGATATGATGGTAAAGAGGGAGACGCAAGTGGCTAGGATTCCGAAAGCGCGTCCCCTCTCCGTTCGATTAAACCAATTTGCGACGATTCCGACGCTAGGAGACCACGCCCCACCTTGTCCCAACCCATTTAACCCCTGGCAAAGGATGAGATAAGAGAGGCTATTCCCGATGCCGAAAAGCAGGTTGGCTCCGGCGGAGATGATGGCCCCAATGGCTATGACCTTCTTATGACCCAGGAGATACCCCAGGTATCCCGCGGGAAACTGGGTTATAGAGTAGGCGAGAAAGAAGGAGGTCGTGATGAGCCCCATGTGGGCATGGGAGATGCTCAAATCCCTCATAATGAGCGGGATAACCGGAGAGATGTTGAGCCTATTAAGGTAGAAGCTCCCGTAGACAAGCCATAGAAGGGTTACAACAGTATATTGAGGAGCCCAAAGCTTCTTTTTGGGCATCCCAGACGCCATAAGTGTTTCATCCTTTGTTCGAGAATTATCCCCAGGAGTCGATCGGAATTCCCATTCCCTTGAGTTCTTCGTTTATCTCGCCAACCAGTGTCACATAGTCCGGGTTTGGTTTGCGACTTTTTATATCGAAACATTCCTGATACGTGTTACCCCTTGGAGCTTTACCGATACCCCCCTCGTACCTCTCCAGGAGAGCATTGACGATCTGGTTTGCCTCAGTCCGAGTCATCTTCGCAGCGGCATGGGCCATTTCAACATTAAAAGTGGCCTCCATGGGGGTAACCCCATCGACAACTACGGCCTTTGCCGGATGGGTCATCTGTATGGAAACCCCTGAGCTCACGGCGGCAAGGAGATAGGCGGCCGTTTCATAGAAATACATCTTGGTGGCGGGACCAGCGGCCATATACCCCAGTGAAATAACCGGGTAGTGGATATTCCTGCTGATGGCCTGAGAACTGACGCACACTGCCCAGAGCACGTCGCGCGTACTCGAGCATCCATAGGTAAAATGAATGGGAAAGGTTAATTGGTAGTTTCCCTTCAACACGAGTTTTCCCATGATTACGTAAGCCGTGTTGACCACCGCTGTGCCCTCAGGGCCCCCGCAGTACCCGCCCAGGATTGGGCCCGATTCCGATCCGATATTGGCCCCCCAATTCAGCAGGTAGGCGACCTTGTTCAGCCCCCCAAAGTCGATCTTCATCTCCGATATAGCCCCAACCAGCCAACCATCGCTGGGTCGAAGCCCGAATGATAAATTGCTTGCCGCGATGGTTCCGACGGCGGACGCGGCTGATGATATTAGGTTCATGATCGGCAGGCCGGGCCGGCCACATCGCCTCAGGGCCTCTCGCCCTAACCTGACCGATCGAATGGCCGCATAGATTTCCAGTGGAGACCCGGCAGGGACGGGAATTCCCCTTACGTTGTCGAGGGCCGAGATGCTGATGGAATCGGCCTCGGGAATGGCCCCGTATGCCGCAACGAGATTGGTCATAATCTCCTCCGAGGAAGCTACGATGCCGGAGCCCACGTGACACCAGGGAAGGTTTCCATCCTCCGGCCTCCTGGACGAGAATATCTTCGCTTCCTTTCCCTCTCCCACGCGACAAGGAGGTGAGGGTTCTGTAATGCCTTCTTGGATTTCATCGCGGCTCAATCTGATCACCCGATTGGTATCCTGACAGTAAACCCCTACCTCACTGAAGAACTCCACCGCGGCCCCAAAGACTCGATCCGCTAACTCATCGTCAGATGGAACGGGGGTGCTGGGATCATACCGGATATCGTATTCTTGGATCACTTGGCCGAGCTTCGGCAGGAAGACGTTCATGTCGAAGTCCGTCTCGGTCATAATGGGACCACTCAGCGCCCGCTGACATATCTCCAGGAAATCAACCATCTCCATTGCCCTCCTCCCTATGCCTCCATCGCCTCTAAAACCTCGCGAGCTCTCTGGAGAAATGCATGGATGTCCTCATCCGTGTGGACAAGGGAAAGGTACAACTTCGTCCCCAAGGGGTTCAAAAATATTCCTCTCTCGAACAGACCGAGCATAAACCTCCTTCCCTTGGCCCTATCGGACCTGAATACCGATCGGTAATCCACAATTTTGTCTTCGGTAAATATGACCTGACCCAGGGGGCCATCACCGATGACCTGGGCGGTAATCCCCAGGTCGCCGAGGATTTTCCTTAATCCTTCCCTGAGGGCGTTGCCAAGGCCGTGAAGCCTTTCGTAAGTCCCGGGTTTTCGCAGCTCCTGGAGGGTTGCGAGGCTGGCTGACATGGAGACTGGGTTTCCACCCCCGGTGGAAGCGACCCAGACGTAGTTTTCCGAACCCAGGTTTGCCTCGATGCATAAATCCATAATCTCGGCTTTCCCGCAGAAGGCACCAATGGGAAATCCACCGCCCATAGCCTTGCCGAAAGCCGCAAGGTCTGGGGTAACCCCGTAGTACTCTTGAGCTCCCCCGTAGGCCAGGCGAAATCCCGTGACCACCTCATCGAATATGAGGGGGATTTCCCTTTGCCTCGTGATTTCCCGAAGTCCCTCCAGAAATCCCTCCTCCGGAGGTGTGCACCGCTGGAGGGGTTCGACGATCACCCCTCCCAGTTGATCTCGATG
>JBGVTJ010000036.1:0-18930 GCA_041862515.1 Thermodesulfobacteriota bacterium
GCCTCGTATACAGACCGAAATTCCGCAATAGTTCGCTTGACCATGGACTCGTTGTCATGCATGTCGATGACAGACCTCTTCTTTCTGAGATTGAAGAGGAGCTTGATAAGCTTGTCCCTGAGGTCAGTGGTCTTAATGGAGGTTGGGACGAAGACCATGTAGTGTTCCCCTCCGTTCACCATGCCATCCCCAATCAGCTCTTCGATACACTGCCAACCGAGTTTCGTGTATATATCGTAGGTTGGCTCCTCGGGGGGAATAATGTTGTCGAGAAGTCCCACGGCCCCTTTATTCTCTACAAACGCTCTGAAAGCCTTGAGAATCTTGTTGCCCAGTCCTCGACCGCGAAAGGAAAGCAGGACCTCCACATAGATCAGGTAATAGCAGGGGATGGGCTTTCTGAGGTAGATCATATTGAGGTAGCCAAGAACCTCGCCGCCTTCCGTATGGATCTCGAAGGTATGAAACGGTTGAGTGCCTTCTCGAGGCCTGAAACGTTCGATATTCGTTCCATGGACGGTTCTCTCCGTTAATGCATTGAGCCCCTCGAACACCTCATAGGGAGACAGGGGAGCAGGCGTCCCTGCCTGGTCTTCCAGCGTCATGTCGATGACTGCCAAGGTATCCTTGAGTCCAATTCTGGCCTTTTTAAACCTCTCGCTGAATCCTGTGACCTTTGAGACCATCCTGTTTATACCCCCAAAATAAAAAGGGCCATGAGTTTTGCCCATGGCCCTCAAGTCCAAGGTCCCTGGGCAGCTTATTGGGTCTGTCCAGGGCCTCGTTTCAACTGTTCTCAGGTGATCCGGACGAGGTGGACAGACCCGATCCTAAAGCCGTAATAAAAGCCAAAGCTAAAATATCGAACCTGCCCTTTTCTCTCCATGTCGAAGGCTTCCTCGAATGTTTACCTTCTTATAACCGATTTAATCCTTCCTGTCAACCTATTTTCTGTTACTTTATAGAGAAGCTCGTATCTAAGACCCTGCCATTTTCGTATTTGGTCTCAAAAATAACTTCACAGTCCTTACAAAAAAACAGGTGGATCCTGCAGCTCGGAGAGTGAAAATTTTCTCTTATCATCAGCAGAGAAAACTGGGGCATAAAGTCTTTTGCTGAGCGAAAGGGGATTCGGGCAACAACCTGTCGTGACCTACCCTATTTTTTCCATTTTTACCCCCAGTATGCCCTCGAAACTCCGATTTCAATCCCTGCCCACTATATTGGAAGATCCCTGCGGGAAAGTGGGGGGTTTGGTCAAATTGTGGAGGGAAACACGCCAAAAGAGTTTTTTGAAAACCCTCAACACGAGCGAACAAAACTCTTTCTTAGCCTGATTTTGCAGTAAAATCACTGAAAACCTGTAGCCGCTGAAATACTAACGAGTTTCAGTCTGATTTTAAAATAAGTTTGACTCCGTTTACCATACTGTGGTAAAAGAGGCCAGCTATCGACACTCCAGCTCATAACAAGGCACAATGGATAAGATTTTCAAGAACGGAAACGTCCTGACCATGGAGGAAAAAACTCCTCGAGCTGAGGCCTTAGCCGTGCGGTTCGGTCGTATCTGCAAGGTTGGGGAGACAGCCGAGATTGAGAAATTGGCCACACCCGAGACGAAGGTTATCGACCTGAAAGGCCAGACTATGCTTCCAGGTCTCATCGATGCTCATAATCATTTCTGCCTTTACGCATTGCTCACTGACCAGGCGGACTGTAGGCCAGTCGTTGGATGTGTTCGAGGCGAGGATGTGATAGAGGCCTTACGTGCTAAAGCGGCAAATACACCACCAGGTCGATGGGTTATTGGCTGGGGGTATGCACCTTATTTGCTTGACGATAAGAAAGATCTAACCAGGGAAGACTTGGATCGTGCAACAAAAGAACATCCCGTTTGCTTAGTCCACGTTTCTGTACACGGTGCTGTTGTCAACAGTCTCGCTTTGAGAGAGTTAGGCTTCGCGAGAGAAACTCCTGATCCGCCCGGCGGAAAGATCCATAGGAACGCAAACGGCGATCCGAATGGAACCTTAAGCGAATCTGCCTTCATGGGCCCCCTATTCTTCGAAAGCCCCTCCATTTATAATAAGATGCTGGCCGGATACGAAAAAGAGCCAAGGGCTGAGATGATGATCCGTTGTGCGGAGCATTACCATCAGCTCGGCATTGTTGGCGCTCACGACCCATTCGTTGATTCCCTGACACTCCGCACCTACCAGGAGGTGGCAGATGCCGGGCGCTTTCCTTTTCGTCTTTATGCTTATATCAGTAACCATTGGGCTGATCCCCTAATTTCAGCAGGCATCAATCGGGGTTTCGGTTCAGAGTGGGTCAAGATCGGTGCCATCAAAATATTTCTGGATGGGGGTATGAGTAGCCGGACCGCTGCTGTTTTTGACCCTTATGTGGGGGGCGGTGGTGGAACGGGAATACTAAATTACGATCAAGATGGGATCGAGCAGGAAATCCAGAAATTTGATCAGGCTGGATACCAGATGTCTGTTCATGCGCAAGGAGATCGAGCTCTCGATATTCTCCTGAGCGCTTTCGGGCGCGTCATGGGGAAGGGCAATCCCCTGCGCCATCATATCGTCCATGCCGGCAATCTAGCCCCTTCACAGATTGACACGCTTCAAGAATTGGGGCTCTGCATTGTCAGCCAGGCCAATTTTTTCTCGCTCCTCGGCGACGGGTTCATTGAGGCCTATGGTCCAGTTCGGTCGCAAGAACTCTATCGATTTGGAACCTTTCTCAAGCGAAAGATCAAGTTTGCTCTTTCCTCCGACTGCCCTGTGGCAGATCCTAACCCTCTTATAGGAGTTCGAGACGCCATCTGCCGGAGGACAGCGAGCGGACAGGAAATTGGACCCTCGGAGTGCATCGCGGTTGAAGAGGCCTTTTCTCTTTACACCAGAGAGGCGGCGTATTTTTCCTTTGAGGAAAGGGAGCGCGGAACTCTAAAAGAAGGGAAACTCGCTGACTTGGTGGTTTTTGACAGGGACCCTACGACATTATCGCCTGAAGAAATTCCGGACTGTCAAGTAAAAATGACTGTCGTAGGCGGGCGGATTGTTTATGAGTAATGTGGACGCCAGGCGATTGGTTTCCACTCAATCATTTTAATACCTATCTGAAAATGTATGCTTCTCCTAAGAGACTATTAAAATTCTTCTCATCTCAAAAAATCCAAGGTTTCTGACGCCGATCAATAGAATTGGGCATCGATAATGGCTGTTGAATACATATTCTATACGTATTCCACAGACCCCTTCAGAATCTGTCATCCAGTTCATTCGACCCGTTCACCGTGCCAGATCTTTTGCTATCTCTTATTTTTCTCCTACCCACTCCTTGGATAGGTTGACGGCAGCCATGGCATCCTGCCCATAGGCATCAGCGCCTGAATATTCCCTCACCTCCTCATCTACGGCACCTCCACCAATCATGATCTTCACTTGGTCTCTTAATCCCGCTTCTTTAATGGCCTCAACGGTGGATTTCAAAGATACAAAGGCCAAGGTCAACAACGCGCTCATTCCCACAACTTCTGGCTGAACTTCCTTGATCGCTTCAACAAATCTTTGTGGGGGCGCATCAACGCCCAGGTCGTGAACCTCAAAACCATTTACATCCAGTAAAAATGTCACTATGTCCTTTCCAATATTGTGAATATCCCCCTCCACTGTCCCGATAACGACTTTACCCAAGCGTTCGGTCCTCACCTCAGAATCCTGCTCCAAAAATGGTTCGGCCATTTTTGATATCCTTTTCAACATCTCACCGGCCAAGACCAACTCAGGAAGGAAATATTTGCCAACCTCAAACTGCTTTCCAACAATTTCTATAGCCTCCCGGCACAGTTCTAAAACCCTCAGAGGATCCTCGCCATCATTTAACATCTTTTCTGCCACGTTTAATGCTTCTTGTTCCCTCATGTTCGCCATGGCATCAACCAACTCGTTTGACATCATTTACCTCCTGGTTTATTAGTTTCATGCCCTGGTATCCTTATCAGTATTAATCGGGGCTCTTTACATTAAGACGATCTCATATTATAGAAAATGGACCTTGAACCAGATTTCCCGTGCCTGTTTTCCTAAACCCTCCATTGAGAAATCTCACTTAATCAACCATAAACAATGTATTGCTTTGAAAAATCAATCATGGCCTTCACATTTTCCGCCTTGGATCCCTGCATGCCAGCCCCGGTGGAGAGGATAAAGCCACCGCCCTTAGCCGCCACATCCATTAGGTTTTTACAATAGGCCTTCACATCATCAGGTGTTGCGGTGCACAGCAAAGAGAGGGGGACGTTACCTGCTATACAAGCCAGTTGGCCAACAGTCTCCTTCGCACGACCCATATCCGTGAGGTCGAACCACCAAACAGTTTTGCCTTTAGGAATATCGCAAATCACCTCAAGGCGTTGGTTATAGCATCCTTCTGCAAACAGTTGAGGAACGCAACCTTCATTGACGAGCCCGATGATGAGTTTACTCAGTGTCGGCCAGTAAAAGGTCCGGAACTGCTCATCAGACATGAAGCCGTCTGCTCCCTTGTGGAGGGGAATGAATGGCATGATGTGGCCGCTGGCCTTACATGAGGCCACGCCGGATTTTACCATGAAGGGCGTTATTCTTTCACAAGCCTCCATGAGCTCATCTGGGTGTCGGTAAATGTCCATCATAACCCCTCTGGTGCCTCTGAGGGTATCACCGATCACATCAAATGGCGCCTTGGTGAATCCTCCCGAAAAGGCGGGGTATCCCTTGCACATGACCGATCGGTTTATGCGACGCACAGCAGTTATCCACCTGATTGTCTCTTCCCCAGCCTCCGCGAGGTTTTTGAATGCCGACTGGACCTCTTCTGTTCCAAAAGGAATCACGGCAGGTGGGACGCAGGGAATTTCGTTGACGGGGGGAAGGAGGGGCATCTTTTCCAGTGGTTTCAAGGTGCCAAAGATACGAGGGAAATAGATATTCATAAAGAAACCGGTCGGGTCGTCAATAAGATCCTGATACTCATCAGCCTTCATATACTCCTTTTCCACATACTGATATTCGTGTTTTTCGGATACGCCCCGACCGGGCCACCGATAAAGCTTGAAATCCAGAATGTCTAGGACTTTGCCCGGCACAACGGTCGTGGGTGCGTTGTATGCATCAGGAGTAAAGTCGTGACAATACTGCTCCCAGGCCCGGGTGAGGATGTCATAGTCATACATGGCGTCATACATAGTGACGCCTGCGTATTGAATAGGAAAGAACCCGGTTGAAGGACATATCGGGATACGTGAGGGCGTCCTCTTCAGCTGGATCGCATCCTTCATAAGGGTGACTCGCTCTTTGTACGCCTCTTCAGACTCGCGGCTGACAAAGGGAATTCCCCTGCCTGAAAGCCAATTTTCAAACTGGGCTTCTTGTTTCTCATCCGCATCCGGTGCGACCTCGACCCATCTCTCTTTCATCGTTTTCCTCCTCTCTCAATCTACCTTTTCGTGAGGCAGGAATTATTTATTCATGATTCAGTCTGCTGCCAGGCCTAGGTTTAATTGTATACATCAAGACTCTTTATCATCTGTAAGCCGAATGTGGGAATGACTGCGACAAAATGGTGCTGTATCATTCGGCTCTCCCTGTCTATTTGGCCGGGGAGTATGCTCGCTACGCTTTCCTCACATTACGTTGCCTCAGCTATCCTTTCAGAAAGCTCCTTAGTATCCCCCTGAAGATGTATCGGGTTGCACAGGCCTTACTGCAGGCTGCCTGTTCGTTGTTTTCGAGCCTTTCTATACACAGGTTGCGCTTTACGGCCACTTCCTTATCCTCATCAAATTCCATGACCCCGAAGGGACAGGCCCCCATGCACTCCTTGCATCCGATACACAGGCCCTCATTCATCAACACGACTACCTGCTCATTCCTGAAAATCGCTTCTGCCGGACACACATCCTTACCGGGGGTCTTTGTGCAGTTGTGGCAATAGATAGGCACGAAAGAGGGAAATCTTTCAATGACCCTGACCAGCCTGGGTCCTACTCCAAGTCCATGTTCCTGCTTGCATGCCACCTCACGAATAGTTTGGCTTTGTCGGAGAACAAAACCTGCTTATCAAATCCGGAAGATCTTGTCAATCAGTATCTTGACGCTGCTTTAAAGAATAAAATAGTACAAGGAGATTTCCAAGAGGTGAAAAGCCAGAATCAAGAAATGAATAGTCCTAACTACGCAGATTCGGCGATCCTGAGTCCATGCTCGATTTCAAATGCAACTCAATGGAATTGGTTACTTCCAGGACTCCTTGAACAGGGGGTTGTTATAGTATTGGCTTGACTTCTCCTTTCTCAGTCTTGGTATGGAATAGGTTTTATGCGAAAGCTGAAAACGCTTGTCCGTGAGCGAAATTTGCTGAAGCGGCGGGGTACCAATCGACGGTGAACAGACAGGAAAAACCAGAACGCACTTTTCCCTTAACCTGCCTAGTCCATACTCCCCTTCACCCTTAACTTTCAACTCTTGGTCTTAACCTAAGCCTTAGCCTCAGCCTTTCTCCTCCACCCTCTCAGCCTTGACCTGCTGAGGGGTAAGGGACCCCGAAGCACTGAAACAAAGGGATAAGGATGTTCGCTTATGAAAAAACGCTTTGGTGTCAGAAATTGGTAAATACTATGAATCTGCTTCATAGATGTGTCAAACCATGACAAGATCATTTGGCCTGAATACCCTGATTGTATTAATTTTTCGATTTTGAGCGGCATGGCATGGGATTCGCATGCAGAGGACGCAAAAGCAAAACAGAGTCTCCGACAAAGCCAAACCATCCACGAGAGTGAAACGGAAAGCCACGGAAACCCGTTGGGTAGGATAGCCGGGTTGCCGAGGAGACGCAAAACAGTCTGCCGAGAGCCGGTCTTTCCGCAAAGAGGCAAAGGCCTGTTTCTTGACATAAAGACCTCCCCAAATTATTTGCTATCTGACCAAGGGAGGGAAGAGAGGAAGCAATGCGGCGGTTTCTGATCTGGGGCGTATCTTTGGGATGCTTAGGGGGCGGAGTGCTCCTCCTCCTTTTTGCACCAGAGTTCCTTCAAAACTGGTGGGATGAAACTTTTCAGGGGGAAATGGTGCGTTGGCTTCCGCACCTCCCCGTGTTGCTTTTCGTGGTGGCTGCCTTGTGGGGTTGGCATCTGCGCCAGGGAAAGATGCCCCTTTTGGTCCTTCTTCTAATAGGTGCCCACGGACTTCTCTACCATCCTCTTCCCCACGGACCACCCCCTGCGCCCTTGAGGGAAGGGTTTGCCGTGTTCCTCCCCTGGGCGTTTCCCTTGCTGCTGAGTTGGCCTGAGAGGACCCTCAAAAGCCTATGGGGATGGGCTCGCCTCGGAGCGGCCCTCTCCATCTGGCTAGGGTCATTCATTTGGGCTTGGAATCAGGGATTTGCAGCATTCTGGCCGACCAATTTTGCCGCGATTCCTGGTGGTGTAAAAAGCATCTCCACACTCCTGGCACTTTTTGCCCTCTGGGTCCTGCCCTTCACAGAGCGCCCTGACCTGAGGTCGTCTTGGACATGGTCCTTGATCTCACTGGGGATCGCCTCCCTGCACGGTGAGCCATGGTGGACCGAGTCCGTCTCTGGGGCTCCCTGGCCCGTTTTCTTCTCCTTCAGTGCCCTCTTCCTTTTGAGCGGCCTATACGGATTGACCTGGAGACGGGCCTACCTGGATGAACTTATGGGCATACCGGGTCGTCGGGCTTTTGAAGAAAGTCTCAGCAGGCTGGGGAGGCATTATGCCATCGCGATGGTGGACGTGGATCACTTCAAGCATTTCAACGACCATTACGGACATCAAGTGGGGGACCAAATCCTGCGGTTCATCGCTGCCCGCCTTAAAAAGGCGTCCTTCGGCCAGGCCTTCCGTTATGGGGGAGAGGAATTCGCACTTATCATGCTCGGGCGTAAAGTACAGGGGATGGTTCCCCTCCTAGAGGAACTTCGCCAATCCATAGAGTCGTCTGCGTTTACGATCAGGGGAAAGGATCGCCCTTCTCACAAGCCCCGACGCAAGGACAGGCCCCCTGGTGGAAGGAGAAAGGTTGGGGTAACTGTCAGCATCGGCGTAGCCCGGAAGAGCCTCCTTCACCCTACACCAGAGGCGGTCTTAAGAGCGGCGGATGAGGCCCTCTATCGGGCAAAGCAAATGGGACGGAACCGTGTTGAGTCAGAAAGAAGCAGTCGGGAAAGCTATGTTAAGAGAATTAATTGTCACGAAGTGAAACAGGGAGAATGGCACGAGGATAAAGGGGGAGAAAAAGCGGACGTTGTTGCTTTGTGCTAAAGCAATTGCCTTGTACCGTAAAGACTCGCTGGGGGCCTAGCGCAGCGACTATTGCTTCAGGGGCAGTGGTGTTATTGCCCTTAAACAGGACGTTGGGCTTGTGGTGGTTCGGAGCAGGTTTTCGTCTACCTGACGACGAATGTTGTTCCGCTCGAATCTTTTGCGTTGGAAGCCTGAATGGTCGTCACTACCCTGTAGATACCTTTTTTCGCATTTGACGGTAGCAGAAGTGGTATTTTAGAAAAATAGGTTCCGCCCTTCCGGGTTACCGTCACCTCCGGCTTACCCACCAGCTCTCCTTCATGCCGTATTTCGCGTATCTCGGTTGTGGCGATATCGGAATCAGGGGATGGGCTCAGCAAAGCATAGGTTGCTCCAAGTTCTACCTTTCCTCCTGGCTTGACATTGGCAGGTTCGACAGAGGTATACTCGATTCTCACAAGCGTCCCTTCCGATGGCTGGTAATTATATGCCTCCGCTGTTTCTTGGCGGTTCCTTTTCACATCATAAGCATAGTGACCTACAGCACCCCCTACGAGGGCACCCAAAAGGCCCCCAATGATGGGAGCTTCCGTCTTGGCGCTTTTCTTTCCCAATAGTGCACCTGCCACCGCACCGGTTGCTGCTCCGATGCTAGCGCCAGTTGCCGCCCCCTTGTACTCTTGCACCGTGGTACAGCCCATAATTACCGAAATGAATACGACTGTGGTAACCATTGAAATGATTTTCCGCTTCATATCCGCCCCCTTAAGATCTTTGTTAGTGGTCTTTCCTCGTACACTTACTGCAACTCAAATCCCCTCACCTATTCTCTGAACAGAGTCCCTATTCTGAGCTCCAGCGGATACCCTGTCTATCCTGAATGAAGATACGGAAAAGCGCCAGCTCAAGGAAACGATTCCATGAGAGACCAAACGAAACCCGAGTTGAAAGCACACCCGCGTGTACGGTTTCTCCCATTTTATCAATTACAGATTTAGTGTCAAAGCAAACGTACGGAGTTACTGACCAATCCTACGTCTGATAAAAAAGAGGCGGTGATTTGAAAAACACACTGAGATTCGCTATAAAGAGGAACATGGTAAGACGTTTGAACATGGGATATGGACATTCTTGGAGAGCCTTACGTTGACAAATAAAGCCGGGAATTCCAACAAAAGAGAGAAATCAAAATGACGGAACCAGATTTTCTCGGGGATTTAGAGAAATGTGAACTGTGCGAACATACGTGCGGGGTAAACAGGCTCAGCGGAGAAACAGGGGTTTGCAGGGTGACAATGCCAACTGTTGCTTCTGCCACTTTGCACCCAGCACCGCCAGAAAGCTACACCGTATTTATGGCTGGTTGCAATTATAAGTGCCTGAATTGCCAAAACTGGACAATTTCACAATACCCAGATAATGGGTTCAGGCAGAGAGGGTATGAAAATCCAAAAGAGCTGGCCGAGGAGTGTCTAAATAGGTTGAACTCTCTTTCAGCTAAACTGATGGGAGCTGACAGGATATTCTTTTCAGGCGGGGAACCAACCATTCACTTGCCGTATATCGAGAAGGTTGTTGAGGAGGCCAGGAGGATAAATCCAGGTACCAAGGTAAATTTTGACACAAATGGATATCTGACCGATGAAAGTTTAAAAAGGGTTTTAGTTTTTACAACATCCATTACCTATGACCTGAAGGCATACAATGATGAGGTCCACCTCGCCTTAACAGGGGCATCTTCCAAACCCGGTCTAAGGAATGCTGAATATATCGGAAGACATGCAAGGGAGAAGCTTTGGGAGATAAGGATTCTCGTGATACCGAGAATAAATGAGGATGAGATAAAACCATTAACTGAATTCATAGCTCATATCGATCCCTCTTTACCGGTGTGTTTTCTAGTTTTCAGGCCGAATTTTGCTTTAGAAAACCATCCCGGTGCCAGCAGAAGCCTCATGGATAAGTGTGTTGAAATCGCAAAGCACTCTGGTTTGGAAAATGCTTATTGGTCCGGGAATACGGGAATTCCTGGCAACGTCGTTGATAGAGAAAGTGAAATCCAGGAAAGATATGCATCAGAGCAAGCCCGGCTTGCTGGTTCTTATGCTCTTTATGCAGGCTGCCCAACACATCCCAGGGCTTGTTCAACCTGCAACTCAAATCAGGCATGTAGGATTAAGAAGTATATTCCTAAAATAGTTACCTAGAAAAAAGGCAGATAATAGAGCTCAACGGCGAGGGGGGAAATGAGCTAATCTCTGAGAACTGGCTGTGTAAAGGGTGAAATATCTTCCTTGGTCTCATTCCGGTGCTATGTCCAATTTCGAGCCCTGCCCCCAGTGCTTATGATTACCCGGCCCACAAAGCATAATACTTTATCAATATCAATGGCCTTCCCCCCTTTCAATCGAGCGCATGGTACACAAGTATTATGAACTAAGTCAATGTCCATAAATTAAAAAAATACTTGAAAATACCCCATTCGACATGTATACTACCGTTGCAGATTTTCCTTAAACTATATTTGGTATATCAATCTCAAAGAGCTAATCCTTTGGTATCGTATGTCTAATTTGTTCTGAATTATTGGGATTTACCTCCTCTACCATAGGGAGGCAAACCCTTATCTTGGAGTCAAGCAACCTATGTAAGCGAGGTTTCGAGCGGGTTGCATGTGCACTTTTACTCTAACCATTAAAAGGGGGGACTCCATGATGAAAAAAATACTCTGTACCGCGTTGCTTGTTTCCATTTCTCTGGCCTTCACTATCGGTGAAGCTACGGCAGAGACCCTTGCCCTGCTCACCTGGAAAGGGTACGCGCCGAAGAATCTTGTGGAAAAATTTCAAAAAGAAACCGGAATCGAGGTCAAAGCAACATACACGAACAATGAAGAAATGATTGCCAAGTTACGGGCAACCCGCGGTGCCGGTTTCGATCTGGCACAGCCCAGCCAGGACCGTATTTCTTCTGTACAGGCCAAATACAAAATTTACCAGCCCATCGACCTGTCCACGGTGAAAACCGGTCAGATTATTTCTTCTATGCTGGAGGCCGTGAAGAAAAACACCATGGTGAAAGGCAAGCCCCATGCTGTGCCGTTCTGCTGGGGGACTTCCGGGCTTGTAATCAATCGCAAATTTGCCCCCGACGCTCAGGATTATAATGATTTGCTTAATAAAAAGTATGCAGGGAGAATCAGCTATCGTCTCAAGCGACCAACGTTGATTGCCCTCGCCTTTGCCATGGGGGAAGATCCGTTTGCCAAGTACGGAGATGCGGAAGCCTACAAAGCGCTGATGGATAAAGTTGGACAAGCCATGATTGACGGGAAAGCTTTCGTAAAAAATTACTGGACCAACGGCGATGCTTTACTTGAGTCGATGAGATCTGGTGAGGTGCACGTCGCCATGGCATGGGATGGTGCTGGCTGGAAGCTCCATGTGGAAAATCCGGATATCGACTTTATCGCCCCGATAAGTGGCGCGCTTGGCTGGATCGATACCTTCGCCCTTCCTGCCAAGGCGAAGAACATTGATGCCGCCTATAAGTGGATCAACTTCATGCTGCGTCCGGAAAATGCCGCTGCATTTACCAACATGGAAAAATATGGGACTGGCTCCGCCGGTGCGATCAAGCTAACTGATGCCGCAGTGCGTGGGAATTTCGAACGCAGTTTCCCTCCGGAAGCCATTGATAATGTTAAGTGGTATCCTCCCGTGCCTGCAAAGCTTGAGGCCATTGAGGGGAAAATTCTGGACAAGGTCAAAGCCGCTCAATAAAGCACAGCAGTTCCGAGCTCAAATAGCCCTTTGATCCGTTTGATCACGAACAAGGGGGGGTTCCCGAAGTCCGAAGGCCCCCCCTTTTTCCTAACAAGAAAACTCGCTCATCATCCATGGATTCCTATGCAGATTGATTTGTCGGTTCAGAACGTCACCAAAAAATTTCAGGAGTTCACCGCCGTGAACTCCGTATCCTTTGAAGTAGAAAAAGGGCGTTTCTTTTCCATACTCGGCCCCTCAGGCTGTGGGAAAACCACCCTGCTCCGCATGATTGCCGGGCTTACAGAGCCAAGCAGCGGCACGATTGACATTCGCGGAAAAAGCATGATCGGCATTCCGCCCAACAAACGACCGGTTAACCTGATATTTCAGCATTTGGCTCTTTTCCCCATGATGAAAGTTGGGGAGAACATCGCCTTCGGTCTGCAACGACGTGGAGAAAACAAGACTGTTATTAAGAAAAAGCTTCGCGCCATCCTGGAGCGAGTAGAGTTGTCGGGCTTTGAAAACAAAAAGATTGATCAGCTCTCCGGCGGTCAGAAACAGCGGGTCGCCATCGCCAGGTGCCTGGTATTGGAGCCAGCCGTGCTGCTGCTGGATGAGCCATTGGGAGCCTTAGACCTGAAACTGCGGGAACAGATGAAGGTGGAGCTGAAAAAGCTTCAGGCAAAAGTGGGAACAACTTTTGTCTACATAACCCATGATCAATCCGAAGCCCTGGTGATGTCCGACTACGTTGCTGTAATGAATCACGGCGAGTTTGAACAGATTGACACGCCCCAGAATCTCTACAACAAGCCCAAAACGCCTTTTGTGGCTCAATTCGTGGGTGATAATAACGCCTGGTCAGGTAGAGTACGCCAGTGTAATGAATCGACGATCGAACTCGAAACCGTCGAAGGTTCCATTTTCCGCACAAAATTCGAAGAAGCGCTTCAACCCGGGACTGAGGTCGACCTATTTCTCCGGCCGGAAGCCATGTTGATACAACCCGATCCGAGTATTCCCAACCTGAACCGATTTGAAGTGGTGGTCAAATCCATTCTCTTTGACGGGGCAAATAGTCGACTTCTGGCCAATCCCTTCAATGCTGACACCGAATTGCTCATTGCCCTACCCCAAAACCGACAATACGACTACATTCAGGTAAACGACAAAATCGAAATCGGATGGGATGAAGAGTCCGCTATCTGTTTTCCCAGGAAGTGAAGTCTACCCATGAAACGTCAAACTCGGTGGGGTCTATTCCTTTTCATAACGCCTGTTCTGCTCTGGCTGTTTCTGCTGATTGTGCTGCCCCAGATCGATTTGCTTATCATGTCTTTCCGTACCGAAAATGACTCGGGTGACATGATGTGGAGTGTTTCCAACTACTTGAATTTTTTTGATGAGCCCATCTACTGGTTGACCTTTGTCCGCACGGCTATTTACTCTGTTCTGGTTACCTTCCTGACCTTTCTCATTGCCCTTCCCGTCGCCTTCTATATTACGAAAGTCGTGACGCCCAGGTACCAAGGGTTTCTCACCCTGCTTCTCTTACTCCCTTTTTGGGTCAGTGAACTGGTCCGGGTCTATGGGTGGATGATTCTCTTGAGGGAAAGCGGCGTGTTCAATCATTTTCTCCTAAAACTGGGGATCCTCAATAAACCTATCGAAATGCTCTACAACGATGCCACCATGGTGCTCGGCCTAGTCTACACCTCCATGCTCTTCATGGTTGTTCCCCTGCTTTCAGTGATGGAAAGCCTAGATAACAGCCTGATTGAAGCTGCTTACGATCTCGGCGCCAATATGTGGACCATTCTGTTCAGGATCATCATTCCCCATGCCACCCCCGGAATTGTATCTGGCTCGATTGTGGTTTTCATGCTAACACTCGGGAATTATCTCACCCCCAATCTAATCGGCGGGAAAAACTCTCTCTGGTTCACCGAGCAGATTTACAACCAGTTTATCGCCAGCTTTAATTGGAATCAGGGCGCTGCCTTCGGTTTTCTGTTACTGTTTCTCTCCTCGATAGCCGTCTGGCTGGGATTGAAACTGACCAAACAAAGCCTGAGGAAAGTGGTGCAATGATCCGCTCACTGCCACATTCCAAAACGTATGCGCTGAGTTTTAAGCTCTATATAATCCTGTATTTTACGTTCCTCTTTGCTCCGCTACTGGTCACTTGCGTCCTGGCATTTAATGATTCCCAATTCCCTTCCCTTCCCTGGAAGGGGTTTACATTTGAATGGTTTACCGGGAATCTTCCGGAACGGGTGGGTATCTTTCACGATCAGATCAACCTGGACAGTATCTGGGTGAGTGGACGGGTCGCATTCTTCGTCACGCTGCTGTCAGTGAGCGTGGGAACCTGCGGGGCTTTTCTTTTTGAGCAGGAGGATTTTCGCTTCAAACCATTTCTCTACTTTCTCATGCTCGCCCCCCTCGTCATTCCGGGTGTGATCTTGGGGATTTCCATACTCATGTTCAGCACTATCCTGGGAATCTATTTTGAAGAGGTTTGGAATTTGGATGTGGGCCTGTTCCGGCCAGGCTTCTGGTTGGTCGTGCTGGGACAATTTTCCTTTATCGCCACGCTGGTCACCCTGGTGGTTTCCGCACGTTTAAGGAAATTTGACCGTACCCTAGAGGAAGCTGCCTTGAACCTGGGGGCCAACCGTTTTGAGGTGATCTGGCATATCACCTTGAAGTTCCTTCGCCCGGCGATTTTAGGGTCGGCAGCGGTAGCATATCTCATGTCCTTTGAGAACTTTAACACCACCCTGTTTCTCGTTGGGTCCGAGGCGACCCTGCCGATTAACCTGTATCTCCAGGTAAGGGATGGAAGTACCCCGGTGATCAATGCCATCTCTTTCTTGCTCATCGTGGGTACCTCACTCGCCGCATTGACCAATCTCTATTTCAGCAGAAAAGAAAGCCAGTAGCCCCCCGAAAAGGGACCTTAACTGTGACCCAGAGAAGGTCTTGTTTATTTCTGAGAAACCACTTGGCGCAATTTTCCCTCCCTTTGTGGTGCAGGCCTTACTCGGTGTTTTCTTCATTTTCCGGCTCTACCAGCAGTGTCAGTTTTCGGATTCCTTGAACCCGCACCCCTTCTCCCCTTTCAATGGGCGGACTACCTCCCACCACCTCGCCCTGCCACAGCTCGCCGTGAACCCGGATGTAACCCGAAGGAGCCAGCCGGTCCTCCGTGACGCCTCGTGCACCGATCATCAAGTTCGTGTCCTCGGAACGTTCCCGGTCATAGGCGCGCCATGTGAAGGGGAACAAGATCACGTCCTTCGCTACCCAGAGAGCGACGAGCCCCCAGAAAAACCACGCGGGAATATCCACCCATCGCCGAGCCAGAACCAGGATCAAGACCAGGATAGCCAGCACGGGCACCTGCAGCAGAGTATATCTCGCCACGATTCGAGCTGACCAACGCCTTTCATTCATGTTCTTTCGTGTAAAGGCCGTTTCATTTGCCTCGATATGTTGACCTTTACTTTTCCTTATTCAACAATTTCAGTAAGTCACAATTGAGAAATGAAAAAATTACCCCATATAGAAACCACCATTTACATCCAGAGTCACTCCGGTCACATAGTCTGAGAGACTGCTCGCGAGAAAGAGAACGGGTCCGGCAACATCCTCGGGTCGGGCTAAATGACCTAAGGGAATCCTCGATAAAATCTGATCTCGATTATCTGCGGTTCGAGAGAACCACTTTTTTTCCACGCGTTCTGTCAGGGTTGCCCCCGGTGCCACTGCGTTCACCATAATATTAAAAGGTCCAAGCTCTCGGGCAAGCTGTCGCGTGAGACCATGAATACCGGCCTTTGCACTAGCATAGTTAGACCCCGACAACTGACTGAAGAAGCGCCCAGCAACGGAAGAAACATTTACAATCTTGCCACTTCTCTGCTTTTTCATATGGGGAATTACCGCTTTACAGCAAATATATGTACCGGTCAGGTTATTTCGGATGATTCTCTCCCATTCCTCGAGCTCGATATCCTCAATAGAAACCGGAGGAGAACCTCCTCCAGCATTGTTGATGAGAATATCCACCCTCCCGAACGTATTTACTGTTTCCCTGACCATATCCTTTACTGCATCCTCCCTCGTACTATCAGCCACCACTCCAATACAGTTGACATTCTTCTCTCTAAGACTCTGGACGAACATCTCCAACCTATTCTTTTCCAAAGCCGTGACGCATAGATTTGCTTCCTCTTTGGCAAAGAGCTGCGTAATGGCCTTCCCAATTCCGCGGGATCCCCCGGTTACGATAGCTACCTTATTTTTGAGCATGAAAGTTCCCCTTTTTGTTCAATTCACCCAACTTTGTTAAGCTCAGGTCAAGCCTTTTGAGGGACGAGATTGCCTTCCCTGAGCTCTTCCATCAACTCGATCGAGCGAGACAACACCGTCCCAAACATGTTTCCCGCTTTTCCCTATTGACAAGGCTGGAATCACTAGCTGAGCCAGTTTCCGATATCCTAAACCATGTATCCATCATATTCAAGGCGGAAGGTGTGGTCAAAATCCGTCAATGAAATCCCTTTAGGACTGAATAAGGCATGTAGGTACGGAAAGGGGCAAAAGGGGCCAATCATGCCCGTTATCCCCGTCTTCTCTCTATCAAATGGCCGCGCGTATAGGAAATTACGGTAAAATCTGAATAACTTACTGTTAATTGCAGTAAATAACCGATAAATTTTTCGGATACGATGAGAAATTCTCGTATTCTCGACGTGAAGTTTGGCTGCGGATGCAATGGCCAAATCGAGGGAAATTGGATGGAGCTAAATCGGAGGCGAAAATGCAATTGCTTCTACTGAAAAACGGCTTCAGCGTTGCCATAAATTCACCTGGTGAAACCCGTCTCCCTTCCTCCTTTTCCCTTTACCCGTCGTAATTTTCAGTGATTAATCTCCTGTCAAGTCTTGACACTCTACCCTTTCCTGGCTTAAGGCGATAATACCGGTAGCGGTCGGCAGAGTGCACCGTTATCTCACGGATCTGGGTTCCCTGGAGAACGCTGAGAGGGACATCAATACCTGCATTGCCAAGGGCCCAAACCTTGCGGTAAAAATCAGCAAGCCCTTTTACAGCTTTCTTGTCGACGGCAAGAATAATGTCGCCCGGTTGGAGGCCTGCCTGGGCGGCGGGGGCTTCGGATGTAACCCGTAGAACGAATACGCGTCCGTGGGCCTCTTCCGCACTGAGTCCCAACCAGGGTTTTGACGGCTCACGAGAACGGCCTGTGGCAATCAGGTCAGCGAGAATCGGTTTGAGGAGGTCAATGGGAACAAACATGTTACACGGAAGTGAGCCAACTCCCGAAACCACCAACTGGGTAAAAATAGACCCGATACCCAAGAGTTGGCCGTCGCGGCCTATCAGCGCTGCTCCACCAAACTCGGGATGAGGGGGGGAGGTATAGATGGCATCATCGAGAAGATACTCCCAGTAACCTGCAAACTCCCCACGGGAAACGACCCTGGCGGGTTGAACCGAGTCTTTTCCTCCATGGCCTGCTACCAGAATCGGGTCGCCTTGCTTGACTTCTGACGATTGTCCCAGCTTCATGGGCGCCACACTGAGAGGCTTGTCTGTCCGTAAAATGCCAAAGCCAGCCGCGTGGTCGTAACCAACGAAAGTTGCGCTGATTGGCTTGCCTTCCGGCCCAACCACTTCGATGGTTTCGGCTTCCATGATGAGGTAGCCGATGGTGAGAATATGACCCTGTGCATCAATGACTACGCCATTCCCTTCGCGTTCTGTCCCGAGCGAACGGGCTGTGCGCGCATCCTCTGGAACAATTGACCTTACCTTGACAATTGCTTTAAGTATCTCCTCAGCGGCCTGATCGCCCTGTACAGGCGCAGCAAACGCAATAAAAACGCCAAGAATGATTAACAAGCAACCCCTCTTCATGAAACACCTCCCGTGCTCAATTATTGATTATCGATGAAAAGTTCAAGAATCCAGACTTGCCCCCGTGGTTGATCACAATGGATTCGAAATCATGAAAATTGATCGATTCCATTTTTTACTGTGTGAATCTCCCATCATCCTTTGTCTATGAAAGCTTGATCACATTTTTCTCGAGCCACCCGATTCTTTCTACCCCTATTATATCGAATTCCGGTGCATAGGGCGTGCTATGGTAAGGTTTCATCTCCCCTTCTCTTTTCAAGTGTATCATATTTCAATACCTGGCTTCATGATTGCTGTGTGAAATTATTTTCCGACAGAGTCCCCTATGAGTTTTGAAACGCTCACCTATCTTTGTGGGCGAGAAGTTCAAGAAGTCTTATCTACCAAATCTCAATAAGGCCATGGATCACGATCTACCCCTTGACGCTGACGCCATAGAGATTTCTCATTGACGCCCTTACAGATTTTGTGTATCGTAAAGGGATAGATTGAATGGGGGATCGTTCAGTGGAAGGACAACGGACTCTGACTCCGTGAACCCAGGTTCGAATCCTGGTCCCCCAGCCATTGACTATCTGAGGCTGAACGGATTTCAGGTTGGCCCTTTTTCTTTGACTGTTGTGAAAATCGTTGGGACTTGAATCCAGTTTTTTCATGACGGCCCGCTTCCGAGACTCGGAGACGTGGATATACTTTTGCGTGGTCCTGAAATCGGTATGCCCCATCAATTCCTGGACCGCATAGGGATCATCCTGGGCTGCCCTTCCCGCCCTGCTCCCAAAGGTATGCCTCAAATCGTGTACTCTTACGCCTTCGATTTCGGCTACTTTACAGATTCTTCTCCATTGCCTACCGACGTATTGGAGCGAATAGGGAAATATCCTCTCCCCTTTC
>JBGVTJ010000037.1:0-6179 GCA_041862515.1 Thermodesulfobacteriota bacterium
CGATCATAGCCTTATCGGCAATATCGCCCCTGACGAACTCATAATTGGGATGATCCGAAATATCTGACAGGTTCTCCAGGTTACCCGCATAGGTCAGTTTATCCACATTGATTATCTTGTAATCGTACTTTCGTAGCATATAGCGAACGAAATTACTCCCGATAAAACCACAGCCACCCGTCACCAATATGGTCCGGATGTTACAGCCCATTCTATCCCTCTTTTATATGTGGCGTCTTAAATAGTTGCGCATAATTCAAACAAGGATTAAACGCTAAATCGACTCGGCCGAGGGCTTCGAGTGTCTTCGACCCTGAGGCTCAGACCCGAAGGGAGCCTCAGCCGAACTCCTCGTCGCGGGCCGAAGCACTAAATACTAAACAAATTCTAATTTCCAAATTTCAAATTCAAAATCATTTACTTCTTTTGGATTTTGGTCATTTGATATTATTTAGAGGTTAGAAATTAGTATTTAGAATTTGCGTGCACTCTCCTATCCGGAAGTATTTATGTCCTCACATATATTTAAGATCCGCCCTATTGCTACCCATCCTTTCTCTTCCAATCATAGGGAATGTCGTTATCGTAGGGGTGGATGCGATACTCATCGGGTTCCCCGTAATGGTAAACTTCTGTGGGAATGTTAATGGCAATTGATTCCTCCTGGCTGATACACATCCACCCGTGGTACACCTCTTTGGGAACCTGGACTAACAGAGGATTATGGTCTCCAATGTAGAATTCGTTAACCTCACCTTTTGTTGGGGATCCCTCCCGTGGATCATAAAGGGCCAATTTTAGCATACCCTTCACAACGGCGATGTTATCCGTTTGGATCTTATGGAAGTGCCATGCCTTCACAACCTGGGGGTAGGTAGTTGATATATAAACCTGCCCAAATCGTTGAAAGAGTTCATCATCGGCCCTCAGTATCTCCATGAGCCTTCCCCTTTCATCGGGGATTACCCTCAACCGTTTCGTCTTTACTCCCTCAATCATGGATCCCCCCATGCTAGGTCTTCAATTCCAAAATCCAACGTTCAAATTTCAAATTACGTTTGCCGAATGGTCTGGTTTCGGCTATAGTATATTCGCCCCTGTTTCTGCCACTAATTGGCCAGCCCTCAGAAGGGAGCTGAAGGTACCCGCGTCCGTCCACCACCCATCAAGTATCTCCCACGTCATTTCGCCTTTGTTGATGTAGGTGTTATTGACATCGGTGATCTCCAATTCCCCTCTGTCCGACGGCTTGAGGGCTTTGATGATATCGAAGACCGTGTTGTCATACATGTAGATCCCGATGATGGCGTACCTGGATTTGGGGAATTCGGGCTTCTCCTCTATTCGGACCACCCGATCTCCATCCAATTC
This sequence comes from Thermodesulfobacteriota bacterium, assembly GCA_041862515.1. Taxonomy (GTDB): domain Bacteria; phylum Desulfobacterota; class BSN033; order WVXP01. The sequence continues at coordinate 1,372 of JBGVTJ010000037.1, forward strand.
GGGTACGCCAAACCTCTGGGGATCGGGGACCTCCTTAAGCATGATCTTTGCCCCGCGCTTTTGTCGCTTGAAAGCCTCCACCGCGCTTCGGATATTCTTCTGAATGATGTTATCACCCAGGATGACACAGATGTTTTCTCTGTCCGCGAAAAACTCTGCCAGGCTCAAGGCATCCGCTATGCCACCCTGTCCCTCCTGATAGGTGTAGTTAATATGTTTCAGCCCGAATTCCTTCCCGTTTCCGATCAACCTCAGGAAATCCCCCGCGTCGTTTCCACCTGTGACGATGAGGATGTCCTCGATACCAGCATTAATCAAAGCTTTGATGGGGTAATAGATCATGGGCTTGTCGTAAACAGGCAGCAGATGCTTATTGGTTATCTTAGTCAGGGGATGTAACCGCGTCCCCAGACCGCCTGCGAGAATCACTCCCTTCATGAGAACTATCTCCTCTTCTTTGAGATGGGATCGGCCGTTCAAAGTTTGGACCCCACCGCCCCTATCCCTGTTAGGGTAACCTGGATCCTGAATTCGATTTCATCTTCAACGAGCCTCGTGGGCATCCCTTCTCTGAACGTTACGGGACTGCGCTTTTTGTCCTCCACGGAGAGTCGAACCTCCCAACACTTGGAACGAAATTCCAGTCCATAAACTGACTGAATCCTCCTTTTTTCGAATATATTGTAATTGTAACTGGCGAAAAGGTCCAGGGAATCCACAATCCTCGCGTTGAGATCCAGGTTGATATTCTCCACCTCATCGCGGCTAAATCGATATTCCAAACCCAAGGTATCCTCCCGCTTGTCGGATAACGCTGCATGGACGTTGAAGCCCCTCAAATGGCGCTTATGGGTATCGTACCGGAGATCTCCCCGTACATCGATGTATCGGGAAGGGTTTGACCACAATTCCGCCTCAATATCGGAAAAATAACGACCCTCTCCGCTCGTCGGCTCTTCCTTGAAAGGTTCGCCAAAACTGTAACTCTGGGAAACCCTGACCCTGAGCAGCTCACGATAGCTGTGCCCCCCACCATCCTGCCGAATTCTTCCGCTCAGCGTATTGGTCAGTCCGTAGGTGACGGCATTGGTATAGTCTATGCGGTCCAGCCCATCGAAAGCGGGAAGGTCATTCTGGTTAACCCGCGGAATGTAGGTATAGGAGATTTCCGGTTCGATTTGGTGCTTCCACCGTTCCAAATTCCACCATTTCCCCTCATAAACCCTGCCCAAGATGGTCGAAGTGGAGATGGTAAAATCGGGTATCTCCCGGGTTTCAAATTCATCCATCATCCTCTCGCCGTCGGAAGGGCGTCTCGGGCTATTGCTGGGGAGATAGAGGGTTTCCCTGAACCCTCCCTCGGGTTCAAGCCGAATGGACTTCATCAGCATCAGGGGAAAGGACACCTTTGGGTGAATGTCCAGCCTATGGCCACGAAGTCCCTCCTCTCTCCAGAATCGGGTATACTCGTTCGCCCAGAAAAAAAAGAGGGGAGTATGGGGTACGCCTTGTTTCAAGGCGACCAATTGGAGGACCGGAATTCTCTGAAGCGTCTCCCGGTGCGTCTCAACGGTTAAATCATCGATGTATGAAATCTCTCCCAACAGGTTGAACCGGGACCAATTTCGGCCACCGAACACCGTTGACTCGAGCTGCCTCATCGTCCTTGCATCGATCAGCCGCTCGCTAGGGATGTACTCGTCGAAGTCCACGACGTAATCATCGTCGCTGATGAATGCTAGGTTGGCCCTGAGATAATAATCTTGGAATTTCCCCTGCCTATGTCTGAGAAACCCGCCCCACCGGTTATCCCGTTCCACCTGGTCATCGCTGTAATAGAAGGAGAGCTCGCCGTCGGTATCTTTTCTCAGGGCGTACCGAAATTCGATTCCCTCGTTAAACCCCCTCCCCCGACTATCTCCCAACCGATCCAGGTAGAAAGTAGCGTCCATATTCTTGGCAATGGCCCAATAAAAGGCCGTGAATACCTCGGGCCCAAATTTACTGGAGTGGCCAAATTTTGGGATGAGAAAGCCCGTCTGTCGTTCCCGCTTCGCGGGAAAGATCCCCGCGGGGATATAGAGGACGGGAACCCCCTTGACATAAAAAACCGGACCCCTCACCACGGCATACCCCTCCAGGGTAACATCCACCCGTTTTGCGGTGAACTTCCAATCGGGAGAGGCGATATCGCACGTGGTGAAGGATGCATCGTATACCCTGTAGGTTCTCTCGCCGAGCCTTTCAGCCCTTTGCCCCGTGATAGAGAAGTTGCCCTCCCTGCTGAACAGCGTCCCATTGATAACGGACCCCATTTGCGTCTGCAAATTCAATTCCAAACGATCACATTTCAAGAGGTCTCCCCCCTCCCTCAATACCACGTGGCCCTCTGCCATCGCATCATTGTTGGTCTCGTTCAGCTCCACCCTGTCTGCCTGGAGGGTGAGGGTCCCTCGAATGATTTCGACATGGCCCTCGGCCACGAACACCCCCTTTGCCCTATCGTAGCTCAAGGTGTCGGACGTAATTTGAATCGGCCCTTCAAGTCGTGGCATCGACATTTCCCATTGCTGGCAGGGCGGGGAGGAGGGAAGTAAGAGAAGGTAACAGAGGACCAAGGCAAGAGAAAGAGAGAGGGCAAATTTGGTCATCAGAACGAATTCAATTGGTGGCATCGAGGGACGGCCTTTTGGACCTCGACAAATAGGCCTTAGCCTCCCCAATAGTGTAGAAGGATCCCGTTACGCAGATTAAATCTCTCTCGGTTGCTCGGGAGAGGAGATACTGCACGGCTTCCCCTACATCTTCAACAATCTTTCCCCGTTTTTCAATCCGCATCACTTCGCTGAGGAGCACCTGAGGAAGGGCAGCCCTCTCACACCGGGGTTTACAGAGAACGGTCGTATCCGCCAAGGGCACCAGGGTGGATATGATCCTCCGATAATTCTTATCATTCATGATCCCCAGGGCCAACAGCAGCCGTTCATAGGTGAACTCTTCCAAAATTGCCTCTTTTAAACTCCTGGCTGCTCCAGGATTATGTGCACCATCCAGTACAACCGTCGGGGACTCCATGACCACGTCCAACCTCCCCCACCATTGAACCTCCCTCAACCCCTCATAGATGGCTTCATCCTCTACCCGGTACCCGTTCTCCCCTATCATCTCAATAACCCCCAGGGCAGTAGTGGCATTAGTGACCTGATGTCTCCCCGCCAGGTTTAGTTCCAGATTCGGAAGGTTCAGTTTCCGCCCATGGTAATGAAATCGACGGGGGGCCACCTGTCTCCCCCGGAAGTCTCGACCGACCCGGAACAGAGGGGCCTTCTTCTCGAGAGAAACCCGCCTCAAGACTTCCAAGACCTTTGGCTGGGTAGCCGCCGTTACAACACCCCTTCCCTCTTTGATGATTCCCGCTTTCTCCAGAGCCACCTCTTCCAAGGTATCTCCCAAATAATCCTGATGGTCCAGTGAGATGTTAGTAATGATGGCCAAAAGGGGATCCACCACGTTGGTCGAATCCAACCTTCCCCCCAAACCTACCTCCAATATGGCTAAATCTACCCCATTTTCGACGAAATAGAGCATGGCCAGTGCGGTGGTGAAATCGAAAAAGGTAAATGTCTCGGGGATCCCCCTTTTCCGTATCGCCCCCCGGATCTGCTCGGTCAGACGAACCACTTCTGCTTCCGTTATCTCTCGGCCATCAATTCTGATCCGTTCGGTAAAGGATATCAGATGGGGAGACGTATAAAGCCCAACTCGGTATCCGCATCGGCTCAAGATCGACTGGATCATGACCGCTGTGGATCCCTTGCCGTTGGTACCTCCGATATGGATCGTCTTCAGCTTTTCATGGGGGTTCCCAAGGGACTTCAAGATATTCCGAATATTGGCCAGGCCAAAAACGATCCCATGGCTCTCGAGACCATAGAGGTAATCCAGCGAATCCCTATATTCCCTCGACACCATTCCCCCACAACCAGCAACCCCCTTCAGGGGAAATTAAATCACCTTGTTCAGAGGATATTCGATGATCCCCACCGCCCCCCGCTTCTGGAGTTTAGGGATGAGATCGCGAACGATCTCATCCGAAACGATGGTCTCCACCGCGAACCAATCCGACTGATAGAGGTTGGAAATGGTGGGGGCTGTAATGCTGGGAAGGATCTCCACCACTTTTTCTAGATCCTCTTTGGAAACATTCATCTTTAATCCCACCATTGTCTCAGCGCGCAGGGCTCCCTGTAACAAAAGGGAGAGCTGTTCGGCTTTCTCCCTCTTCCATGAGTCCTGCCAAGATTGTCTGTTGGCGATCAATTGCGGGTAGGTCTCCAAAAGTTCGTGCACGATCCGCAATCCATTTGCCCTTATGGTACTTCCCGTTTCCGTCACTTCAACAATGGCGTCTGCTAACCCCTCGATAACCTTTCCCTCGGTAGCACCCCACGAAAACTCCACATGGACGGGGATATTCCGTTCCGAGAAGAACTTCCGCGTGAAGTTGGTCAACTCCGTAAAGACCTTCTTTCCCCTCAGGTCCTCTAGCCTCCTTATCGGCGAATCCTCGGCGACCACTAACACCCATCTGGCGGGCCTCTGGCTTACCTTCGAATAGACTAAATCCGTCACCACTACAACGTCCGATCCGTTTTCCAGTATCCAATCCCTTCCCGTAAGGCCCACATCGAGGGTTCCCATCTCGACGAACCTGGACATTTCCTGGGCCCTCACCAAGGTGCATTGGGTCTCCTCGTCGTCGACTGATGGGAAATAGCTCCTGTCGTTTATCCCAATCTTCCATCCCG
>JBGVTJ010000038.1:0-5072 GCA_041862515.1 Thermodesulfobacteriota bacterium
AAAAAGAAATTTCAGCACGTGACTCCGCTGTTTCTTCGCTTCAATACCTCCGAAGTGACCCTTTCGGGGTTCACAGGCGGGGAATATTTACCCCTTCCGGCCTCTAAAGGGCCGGCTTTCCCCTTCCTGCTCACCCTCGATGGGTACCCCACTTCTCCAGCAGATTACGCTCAGAAACAACGGAGTCCCCTAAAAAACTCCGGAAACTCCAGTGAAATACTATTTGACATTAACTCCAAGTTTGTTAGTATAGGGGGCTCATACTGATCGTTATTTCGGACCGAAACAGCCAAGGGGAATTAACCGTATCTTCGATCAGGACGATTGCCCAATACTTGGTCGGACGAAAATCGTAGGTGAAATCTCTGAGGCTTCCCGAGAAATTATCTCGAGTCGAGTTGCTTACGGGGGAAAAAATATTGTATCGTGATCGAAGCCGGGTTTCCTCAGCCTTTTTTGAAGAGATCTCCTCTTGCAAGGAACGGGAATCCCCCGGCAAGGCAGCCAGGAAGTGCGTTATTACAGGAGTCGGTTCAAAAGGGGAAAAGTTACATGGGACAGTTGCTGGATCAAATCCATACTCCGGATGATGTAAAAGCCTTGGATAGGAAGGATCTCCCTCAATTGGCAGAGGAGATCCGCAATGAGATCATCTGTGTGGTCGCTAAGTGTGGCGGCCACCTGGCATCCAATTTAGGGGTCGTTGAACTTACCATTGCCCTCCATCGCGTTTTTGACCCCACCCGAGACCGATTGATTTGGGACGTGGGCCATCAGTCTTATGCCCATAAAATATTGACTGGTCGACGAGCAATATTCCCTTCCCTTCGGCAGCTCGGGGGGCTCAGTGGTTTTCCAAATCCTCAGGAGAGCCCGTGCGATGTCTTTGCCACAGGTCATGCAGGAACCTCGATCTCTTCAGCCCTCGGCGTTGCGGAAGCAAAATCCTTGAAGGGAGAGCCGGCCAAGGTGATCGCAATCATCGGGGATGGTTCCATGACGTCGGGTCTTGCTTTCGAAGGGTTGAATCAAGCGGGAAATCTAAAAACAAATCTCATCGTCGTGCTGAATGACAATGAGATGTCCATATCGCCCAATGTCGGGGCCCTGTCATCCTATCTCAACCGTGTGATGACGGGGCAATTCGTCAATCGGTTTCGAAATCAGATGAAATCCTTCCTGCAAACCCTTCCTGGAATCGGTAAGTCGGTTTACAAGTGGGCAAAGCAAGCCGAGGAATCTTTCAAGGGGTTCTTGACGCCTGGCCTTTTATTCGAGGAGTTGGGCTTTAACTATGTGGGCCCAATAGAAGGTCATCATTTGGACCATTTGATCGAGACTTTTAAGAACGTTCGGGAAATGGGGGGACCAATTCTGGTTCACGTTGTCACCAAAAAGGGGCGGGGATATCAGCCCGCAGAATGTGACCCAGCCCGCTTTCATGGAGTGGGGACCTTTGAAATCACGAGTGGGAAACCCATCCCGAAGAAGAAAAATGCGATGACCTATACGGAAGTTTTTGGCAGAACCTTGTGCCGCCTCGCGCGGAGAGACGACCGTATTGTGGCCATTACAGCTGCTATGCCGAGTGGCACCGGTTTGGAAGCGTTTTCCAAAAAATTTCCGGATCGGTTCTATGACATTGGCATTGCCGAACAACATGCTGTGGCTTTTGCCGCTGGGCTGGCGGTGGAGGGTCTGAGGCCGGTTGTTGCCATCTATTCAACCTTTCTGCAAAGGGCCTACGATCAGATTATTCACGATGTCTGTCTCCAGAACCTCCCAGTGGTTTTTGCTCTGGACCGAGGAGGCATTGTGGGCGAGGACGGTCCAACCCATCACGGTGTCTTCGATTTTTCCTATTTGCGACACATTCCCAATATCGTGGTCATGGCGCCAAAGGATGAGAATGAACTCCAACATATGATGAAAACGGCCATGTGTTCAAACTCCCCTATTGCTTTTCGATACCCTCGCGGCGCGGGCTCCGGTATGACCTTAGACCCCCGGCTGAAAAGACTCGAAATCGGTAAAGCCGAGCTGTTAAGAGAAGGGGATGATATTGTCATTTTGGGCGTGGGATCGACAGTCATCCCGAGCCTGGAGGCGGCGGAAAAGCTTGAAGAACAGGGAATTCATGCGGCAGTGGTGAATTCACGCTTTGTGAAACCCCTCGATGGAGAACTGCTCCGTGATTTGGGCCAAAAGATTGGGAGAGTGCTCACGGTTGAAGAAAATGTTTGTGACGGTGGGTTTGGAAGTGCAGTTTTGGAATTTTACCAGGCCAGAGGCCTTCCCTCTGTGAAGGTGAGAAGCCTCGGTATTCCCGACGTTTTTGTGGAGCACGGAGCCCAGAATCAGTTGCGAGAGAAATACGGCATCGACAGTAATGGCGTATATTCTTCGGCCTTGGAATGGATGGGCAAAGAGAGGAGGCTTAGGAAGACAGCCGTTCTCATAGACCGAGCGCGGATTTCTCACTGAGAATCAGAAACCGGCTGAACGGGCTCCGGATCAACCGGAACGTGGCTTCCAGTTATCACCTCCGTTCCAATCCTAACGACTTCTATCTGTTTTTGGCTGCAGTCTCGGACATGCACGCACGAAAAGCTCTTGACGGGCTGTTGCCCAAATACCATTTCGCTCTCTGAAAAGAATTTTTGACCATTCCAGAGTTCGCTTCACTGCAAACCAAAAACTCGCCTTTCAGGCTCAGACATTGGGTTTGTGGCCGTTTCGCTTCACTAAGAATGGTTACCAAAAATTCTTTAATGCTCGCTCCAGGGATTTCGGCAACAACCCCTTGAAACGTAACCCCCAAATGGCAGAGAGCTCTTTCAAGGCTCCTAAGCGGGACATTCCAGTTGCCCTGAGAAAGGTGAGAAATATCAAAAAGACCACTCTGTTCTTTGCGTTCTATGTAGCCCTGTCTATAACCCAAACTTCTTCCGTTTACGGTGAGGATGTTTTTCAAGAAGGAGCATTGGAGTGGGGGGCCAGCGCTGGATTTGGGACCAATTTTCATGCCGCCGGGAACGTTCGGGACGATATTCAATTCTACTCTTTATTCCCTTCGGTGGGAAAGGTGCTGAAGAAATGGGACGGAGGCGGAAGCCTGGACTTTATTGTAGAAGGCTTCCTGAGTTATGCCCGGCAAGTATCGAAAGCCCGTTATGCGGGGGGAATCACCCCTTTATTCGCATACAACCTCAAAGCCTTGGGGAAAGCCGTTCCTTTCATTGAACTAGGCGTGGGGATTCTCTACACCGACCTTGACCCTAAGAATTTCGGATCCAAATTCGACCTCACCCCTCAGGCCGGGATCGGTGTTCGTTATGAAATAGGGCACGGTAAGTTCTTGAAACTTTCCTACCGTCTCCATCACATTTCAAACGCCGGTATTGACGCAGACAATGGCAGCATTGATTCTCATTTTTTCTTAATAGGTTTATCCTTTATCCGATAACTTTCAGATTTATCTCGTTCGACATCGATTTCGGCACGCTGTTGTGACTCGTCGGATGATATCGCTACCATTACTTTACATAAAGTACTTGCTCAGGGGACGTTTTCTTTTGGATCCCTGAAGTTCCCTGCAACCTGAAACGGGGGGAGCGGCTTGACACTTCTCGGAGTCGTCACGGCGCTGAAAGCTGAGGCCCAGGTCCTCATAAAGAAGCCGATGGCAACAGGGGAGGTCCTTCATCTCCCTGAGGGCATACTCTTAAAGATCTCAGGGATTGGGGCGAGGCGCGCGCGCGTCGCTTCTGAGACCCTGGTGAAAAAGGGGGCAACCGCCTTGCTCAGCTGGGGAAGCGCGGGGGGCCTCCTTGCCACGCTCTCTCCCGGTAGCCTGATCCTCCCTGAAAAGGTTCTCTCATCGGATCGAATCAGCTTTTCCGTCGATACTCAGTGGCATGAACGGCTCTGTGCACGCCTGAGCGGCCATGCCGACCTCCATACGGGCCTCCTCATCCAAAGTCCCACGGTCCTGAGGAGTCCCGAAGAGAAGATCGCCATGTTCAACCGATATGGCGCCATTGCTGTGGATATGGAGAGTGCTGCTGTGGCCCAGGTGGCGCTACTGGAAGGAGTACCCTTCATGGCGATTCGCGCCGTCTCTGATCCGGCATACGTTAGCATTCCACCTAGCGCAATGATCACCATAGACGAGCGCGGCATATTCCGCCCCGTCCGTTTGTTGCGAAGTATCTTCCGACATCCCCGAGAACTCCTCCCCCTGGTACGCCTCGCCCGAACCTTTCGGGCCGCCCAGACCACGTTGGCAAGCGTGAAACGTATTGCCGGACCCAAGCTTCTCGCCCCATAGCTCACTTCTTCCTGCCCTCCCTGCTAGACCGAAACCCGCATCTGATAGTATAATGCCACACGATGCAGTTGCAGCCGTGAAGGAGCCCCCGGAAGGTGATCAAGAACATTGCAAGGACATTGGGCGATATTTTAGCCTGGTGGGCAAAAATCCCTCGGCGATTGGCCCCATGTGTCTTGGCCACAGCCACCATGGTAACGGGTGGAATTTTGTACTGCACGATGAATAATCTCCGGCAGAGTTCTGAAAGCGAGCTCGATGGTGAACTGTGGAGTCATCACTTTTTCTAATGGAATCCATAAGTAAAAATTGATTGACAATCCTTTGAAGGGCATGAGATCATTATCCACAAATCCATGACGGACTTGATTTTCGCTTGAAATGTCCGATAGATAAAAAAACCCAAGCCTTTCACATCTGCAAATTGATAATCGAGAGGCGTGGGAATACCTGATGTCGTGTTGGAATTTCACATTAAGACAGATAAAGAGGCCTACAACCTGGAGGCTTTTGTAAAAGAAATCGGCAAGGATCTGTTGGTTGCCATCTGGGGTGGTGATAGGCACCATATTGGAGCAGTTGCTGTAGCTCAACCAAGACCAAGTTTGGAAAATCATACGGTAAGAAGTGCTACAGCCTCTGTTTTTTGCTATTTAGGCCACAAGGATGACATCGTCGCCAAAGAGGCCGCTGAAAAGATTTCCTCAGCCCTCAATACTAATGTTACGGTAACGGCTGGGGT
>JBGVTJ010000039.1:0-8084 GCA_041862515.1 Thermodesulfobacteriota bacterium
GTTTGTCCGACCGATTGTATGGTCCGTTCAGGCTATGTGAAGACCTAAATGAGGCTATAAGCCGAAAGACATTCGCTCCGAGCAAGGTCGTTTCTGGCTCTGCCTTCTCTCCTTAACAATAGCTACACCTGGCATTGAATTTGCTTGAAACGTTGTCAGACCCTCCTTATCCTATAGTGGCCGGAGGGAATTTCCCTCCTTCGCCCTCCGGCCCCTCTTTTTTTGTGACCCACTTCATGGAGCTGGTCAATATCCATCGTGATTCGAAAAATAAACGGGTCAAGGGGACCCATGGGACTCAACCCTCCCGCTGATTCGGAAGTGCCTGTGATTGGCGTATCAAGTGCGGATGAAGGGCAATGTTTGTGGAGACCGGAAAGCTCTCATCTTTGGAGGGAGAGATATTGTCATTGACAATTCATCCCCAAGGGGGTACTTTAATTTCATCGAAAGGGGTAACAATAGAAGGGAGATAGAGCTTGGACTTGAAGGGATTCTGGTGCTGGAGGATTATCGATGAGATGGGTCCTGGACCTCCTATGACGTGATTAAGTGGGATAGGGGATTTTATTGAGGCCGTGGGCGGCAGATTACCCCATGGCCTTTTTTCTCCGGGGAGTTGTAAGATGAAGAGGATTTTTAGCGGAATTCAGCCAACAGGGGAAATCCATATCGGTAACTATCTGGGTGCTATCCAGAACTGGGTCTCTTTAATAGACGACTACGATTGTATCTATTGTATCGTCGATTACCATGCCATTACCATCGACTTCGAATCCCATCAGATGGAATCTCGAATCCTGGAGACGGCCATGGTCAACATCGGTTGTGGATTGGATCCGGAGAGATGCTCCCTTTTTGTCCAATCCCACGTCTCGGAACATACGGAGTTGGCCTGGATTTTCAATTGCATCACTCCCATCGGGGAGTTGGAACGGATGACGCAGTTTAAGGACAAGTCAAAACAACATCGTCACAACATTAATATGGGGCTTTTGGATTATCCAGTTCTCCAGGCGGCGGATATTCTCCTCTACAAGGCCCATTTCGTTCCCGTTGGGGAGGATCAATATCAACATGTGGAGCTCACCCGGGAAATCGCCAGGAAATTCAACAGGCGATTTGGAAAGGTCTTTCCCGAACCCCGGGTCCTCTCACCAAATACCCCCAGGATCCTCGGGCTTGATGGAAAGAAGAAGATGTCTAAAAGCCTGAATAATTACTTGGGACTGACGGAACCGGAGGACGAAATTTGGGAAAAGTTGAGAAAGGCGGTAACCGATGAAGCCAGAAAACGTCGAACCGATCCGGGAAACCCGGACAGGTGTAATATCTTTACTATCCATGGGGGATTTGGGAGCCGGGAAGACCTGGATGCCATAGACCGAGGTTGCAGAGAGGCAACCATAGGGTGTGTGGATCACAAAAGGATTCTGTATGAGGATATGATGGCTCATTTGACCCCAATTCGGAACAAGATAAGGGAACTTCAAGGGAATATCGATTATGTAAAGGAGGCCTTGGAAAACGGGGCGAGGCGATGCAAGGCGATCGCCGTCGAGGTGCTGGATGAGGTGAAAGCCAAAACTGGTCTTCGTGCGGTGAAGCCAAACTGATCTCGGCCTATATCCCGTAATAGATTCTGTCGACAATTTCCCTAAACGAATCCGGTTTCTTGATAAGGACGTAAAGGAGGATGATTTCGGCGAAGGGGATAGGGATGATGGCATCGACAATGGCAAACAGGATTAATCCGAGAATGCATTGATTCCGAAATGACATGGCGTAAAACCCATAGGAGCAGGTGAACAAGGATATGGGATTTCATGGCCATCATGACTGTTTTGTGCCCTTAAATCATTGCATCGGCTCCCATTGAATGTCAACGGTGAACGGATTATAAGAAATTGATTCCCGCAAGACAACCCTAAGACACATGCCTCTAACCTAAGAGACGCTCTGACTCATTTCAAAGGGTGCAAATGGGGGAGTTTCCCCAAGATAGTGGTGTGACTTGATTTTCATATGGGAGGTGTGATATCGAATAGGGAAAGGAAATGTTCCCTTTAAGGGAGTTGGCCGTGAAGAAGATATTGGTGGTCGAAGACGATGAGAGCCAACGCATTTTATACCACGATGAATTGGCCGAAGCCGGCTACGAGGTGATACTGGCTGCTAACGGGAGAGAAGCATTGAATCAACTGGATGTGGAAAAGCCTGATTTGATCATACTGGACATCGTTATGCCCGTGATGGATGGAATGGAGACTATCGGCAGGATTATCAGAGAACATAGGGAAATCCCCATCATTTTAAATACCGCCTATTCGAGTTACAGGGATGACTTCATGAGCTGGGGTGCTGAGGCCTACGTGGTTAAATCCGCCGATTTGGGGGAATTAAAGGCAAAGGTGCGAGAGGTCCTTGGGGAATTGGGGAATTATCCCTGATATAAAAGACTCCAAGAACGGCAGGCCGATATCCTTGGGATCGTTGCTAAGGCGTGTAAATTACGGCGATGAACCTGGCTGGTTCGTCTCCCAAATTTCTCAGTTTATGGCTTATGGCTGAATTGAAATGGAGGCTTTGGCCCGTTGCGAGGACGTTCTTTTCCTCTCCAACCATCATCTCCACGTCGCCCTCCAGTACGTAGATGAATTCCTCGCCTTCGTGATGATAATCAACACCCTTGTGTTCTTTTCGTGGTTCTACGGTCACGAGGAAGGCCTTCAAATGCTTGGTTTCGGCTCCTGGAGTAAGGGTTTGATAGGCATATGCCTCGGTCCGAACCAGAAAACTCTTTTTCCTTCTTTCTTCAGAGGCCTTCTGTTGTTCAGCCGAAAGGAAGGTGCCTGATTCCACAGAGAGTGCCTTTGCGATCTGAATAATTGCCGAAACCGGCGGGATCACCTGTCCCTTCTCGATCTTCTTGAGATATTCGGAATTGTATCCCGTCTCATTGGCTAGCTGTTTCAAGGATAGGCCCGTTTTCAACCGTAATTTCCTCATCCTCGATTCAAAGGATTCCTTAGATCTCGGCATCTCTTCCCCCTTAATAGGAAATCCAAGGAGATGAATGATACGCTTGATTATACGAATATCGGTTGGACGTTTCAACCTAAAAAATGCTTTTGCGCTGAATTTACCGTAGCTTTATATTATGTAGATTTATATTATAGAGATACCATTTCAGATTGGGCCTTGTTCCAAAGGAGCATGGGTTGAAATCTTAGGTCTCAGATTCTCTCTTTGAAGGGGAGAGCATTTGGAGTCGATTCATGGGCAATCTCGTTAAGATCTTGGTTGTGGAGAATAAATTTGAGGCTGATTTGGTCTCTCAGGCCTTGCAGGAAGAGGGAATACCGGTAATGTTAAGGAGATTCTCCGATACAGCCTATGACGGCCTCTACATTCCCCAGAAGGGGTGGGCCGCTATCATGATCCCGGAGGAATTTAAGGCCTTGGGAGAGAGGGTGGTGGCCGAGTTCAGGGAGGCATTTAGGAAAAGGCGGGGAGTGGACGATAAAGCCAGGAAATGAGCTCACCTCTTGATTTAAAATTGTGGAAACCTCGAATCAGGAAACTCGAGATTAACAAAGATTGACATGGATCAGGGGTAGATATACAATTTTTTAGACCGTTGAAGGATGGGGAAGATCCTTTGGACAAAGGGAAAAAGTTCAGCCTTTTGGATCATACCGGTGATTTGGGGATCCTTGTCTACGGCGGAAACTTAGAGGAGTTATTTAGCAACGCCGGTGAGGCCTTTTTCGATATTATTACGGATTTGCGGAGGGTAAGAGAGAGCACGGAGAGGATTATTCGAGTCGAGGGTCCGAATTTAGAAGATTTGATGGTTCATTGGTTGGGAGAGCTTCTCTACGTGCATGATGTGGATGGCCTTCTTTTTCGAAGTTTTTCCATCGATGAACTTCTCGATGGGTCGCTGAAGGCGAGGGCGAGGGGTGAAGCATTTGATGGGAAACGGCATATCATTAAGACGGGGATCAAGGCGGTGACGTATCATCAAATCCAGGTGAAAAAAGAGAAGGGGAGATGGAGGGCGAGGATCATATTCGACCTGTAAGGAGGGAAGGTAATCCAAGGCAAGGAGCGTGAAAGATGTCAGAAGGAAGCCATATAAAAATTCAGAAGGTAGACGATTACCGGTGGCGTATTCCCCGGGAGGGAAAGATGCGGACCGATGGCCTCGTCTACGCCAATGAAAAGATGGTTGCCGATATCCGGAAGGACCAAAGCCTCGTCCAAGTATCAAATGTAGCGTGGCTTCCGGGAATCGTGGGGGACTCCTTGGCGATGCCGGATATCCACTGGGGATATGGTTTTCCCATTGGCGGAGTAGCGGCCTTCGACGTGGATGAGGGAGTCATTTCCCCTGGAGGTGTGGGATATGATATTAACTGAGGCGTGCGGCTTATGCGCTCAGGTTTGAGCCGCGAAGATATCTCGGGGAGCATAAGGGGTTTGATAGAAGGCCTTTTCAGGAATATCCCATCCGGTGTGGGTTCACGTCGGAAGGACCTCAAGTTAAGCCGGGAAGAAGGGCGGAAGGTCTTCGTGAAGGGAGCCCGGTGGGCAGTCGAGAATGGGTATGGTCTACGGGAGGATTTGGAACACATCGAGGAAAAGGGAGCCATAGAGGGAGCAGATCCAGGCGTTGTTTCGGAAAGGGCCTTTGAGCGAGGACGTGCTCAATTGGGGACCCTCGGGTCGGGTAATCATTTCGTGGAAGTGGGTTACGTGGCCGAGATATACGACCAAAAATTGGCCGACGCACTCCGGCTGAAGGAGGACGGGGTAACCGTTATCGTTCATACCGGATCCAGAGGGTTGGGGCACCAGGTATGCGATGATTATATCAGGGTTATGCTCCAGGCGGCGGCAAAGTATGGAATCGATTTACCCGATAGACAGCTCTGTTGTGCACCGATCACCTCCAATGAGGGCAAGCGTTACTGGGCCGGCATGGCCTGTGCGGCTAATTTCGCCTTTGCAAACCGGCAGTTGATTACCCACTGGGTCAGGGAGACCTTTGAACGGATGATGGGGATGGGCCCCAAGCGGCTCCAATTGGACCTCATCTATGATGTCTGCCACAACATCGCCAAACTGGAAGAACACGAGGTCGATGGGCATCGACGGAAGGTCTGTGTCCACAGAAAGGGGGCGACCCGAGCCTTCCCGCCACACCATGCCGACATCCCGGAGGATTATCGGGAGATCGGTCAACCCGTTTTGATCCCCGGTGATATGGGAAGATGTTCCTACGTTTTGGTGGGAACGGAGAAAGCATTTACCGATACCTTCGGCAGCACCTGTCATGGCGCGGGCAGGGTGATGAGCCGACACCAGGCGAAGAAAGTTGCCCGGGGAAGGGCCATCACCAGGGAATTAGAGGATAGGGGAATAATCGTTCGATCAGCAGGGAGGGATACCATAGTCGAGGAAATATCCGAGGCGTACAAAGATGTTACCGAAGTGGTGGATGTGGTTCACCATGCGGGAATCAGCAAGAAGGTGGCGAAGCTCGTTCCCATGGGTGTAATCAAGGGATAGGGTTTTTCCGGTTGAGAATGTGGAGGTGAAAATGAAGGGGGGGCGTGGTAACGCCACTCCTTTTTTGTCCCTTCGGGGGAGAAAAGGAATGGAAAGGCGACAAGGTTTGTACCAGATGACATGGCAAAAGTGGTTTCTCATAGAGATCTCTGGAAAAGTCGCTCTTCGTTGCTCAAAAGGTTTTTTCGACCATTCTAGAGTTCGCTTCACTAAGAATGGTTACCGTAAAAATCTTAATTCGCGCTCAGAGCTCTTTTTCCGAGTTTTTCAGAGTTCTCTCATAGGAATTTTGACAATGGCCCTGTTGGGATGTACGGGGCTCTATTTTCACCATGTCCCCCTTGAGAAGGCCTCCGCCCCCGTGGAAATGATTTCCAACTTACGGTTTCGGGAGCACTGGCAGGGGTTCTTTTGGTATGGTGAGAAGATCGGGTTTTCCCATTTTCGGATTGAGGAAGCGAAGGATCTCCCGGGGGCCTTTAAGATCTCCTCCGAGGCCGTTATTCGGTTCAAGATGTTGGGAATCAAAAAGGAATCCATCCTCAAAGAGGTAGATTACGTCACCCCTGACTTACAATTACTGAGGGTTAATGGGGAGCAAAAACTGGATGGGAAGATACGGAGGGTAGAGGCGGAGGTGGTAGATGGTGGCTTGAGATTGAAGACGGAAAGGGAGGGGAAGTGGGAGGAACGCCTCATTCCCGCTGAAGGTCCCATCTATCCTTCCCTTGCCCAATATCTCTACCCGCCCATGAAGGGGATGGATATCGGGAGGCAGTATCGATACAAGATCTTCAGCCCCCAGAGCCTTTCTGTGATGGAGGTCAATCAGAGAGTACTGGCTCTTAAGCGAAGCGACCTCTTTGAGGGGCCTGCTTTCGAGATAAAGACGGAAGTCTCGGGAATCAATCCCAAGGTGTGGATCAACATGGGGGGCGAAATGGTGTTCGAGATGGTGGGGGCCCTCATCACGGCGAAGGAGGATGAGTCTTCGGCCAAAAGGTTTATTTACGAGTCGAGCCTATCCAAGAGGGATATCCTCTTGGACTACAGCTTGGTGAAGGCTGATCGCGTCATTGCCAACCCAAGGGCATTGCGAGAGCTATGTTTGCGGCTGAAAGGGCTGGAAGAACCGACATTGGTCATTTCTGACGGAAGGCAGCGGGCCAACATCAAAAGGGAGGGGGATACCCCTGTTGTGGAATTCATCGTTTCCCTTGAAAGGCGGGAAAGAGGGACCGCCCTAACACTTCCTATTTCGAAAAGGGAATATATGCGTTATCTCCAACCATCCCTCCAGATCGAGAGTGGAAACAGGGAGATTATCCAGAGGGCGAAGGCCATCTTGGATGGGGAGAATAATAGCCGCCTGGCCCTAACGAAGCTGGTCCATTGGGTAAGCGGCCACTTAGAGGATGCATTGGTTGATTCTTTTTCAGCTTTGGATGCCCTCCATACGAAGAAGGGAGAATGCCAAGCCCATGCCTACTTATATACCGCCCTCTGTCGAGCTGCTGGAATTCCGACCAAAGTCGTTTCCGGGTTGGTCTGTATGGAGGATGTGGGATTTCTTTATCATGCCTGGGCCGAGAGCTTCATAGGGTATTGGATCGCTGTGGACCCAACCTTCGACCAGATTCCCGCCGACGCAACCCACATTAAATTGGCCGAAGGGGAGAGCTTTCGTGATCTTAGCCCATTGGTGGAGATTATCGGACGTCTCCAGGCAACCATCGTGGACTACAAACTGTGATTTCCGATAGACCCCGCCTGGATATCCTGCGGGGTTTTCCCTCGAAAAGATTTTCCAGATTTCCCCTTACGTTCGGCTGAGCCCTTCGGTCTGCCCTCGGCCATGAGCCCTCGCCATGAGCTCGGTCGAACGCTCGGGCCGAATGGAGCTCAAGGTCGAAGACTCACGACGAAGCCTGCTCTTCCTTAAAGGACATTCCACTGATTCAGCACGTAACGCTCAGATGCACGGAAGTTTCCTGAAAACTCTGAAAATCGCAGTCTCTCTATAGGGTATCCTAAACCCCTTCCTTCATATGGCATGAGACCATTTCCATGCTACCTCGGAAGTCGTTTGTACAAATCGGTATCTTCTTTCACCCATAGGGGTAAATGAGGGAAATTTTCCGCAGTAGATGGACCGAAATGGCATTAAATTTGCTAAAAGATAAAGGGTCATTCTCCAGACGTTTGTTGCGAGCTGATAAGCATGCGATTAGAAAGGTATATGTCTCCATTTTTCCTGGCCCTTCTCGTTTCCCTATCCCTTTTGCCGATTTTTTCTGAGGAGGCCCATTCCAGTCTATTGGGAAGGGGTGATTACAGGAAAAAGGTGAGGATGAAAATTAGACAGGAGAAAAGGGTCCCACCTCGGAAGGGGATAGTGCCTGGGCCGGGGGAAACCCGGAAGGAGAATATCCTGATCATCCTTGATGCCTCAGGGAGTATGTGGGGTCAGGTCTCATTGGGAGAGCCGGGAACCAAACATTATCAGA
>JBGVTJ010000040.1:0-4011 GCA_041862515.1 Thermodesulfobacteriota bacterium
GGCGATCTGAAAGGCCTTTTCCAATGGTAATGTGTAGAGGCTTCCCGATGAGAGCAAGATCTTCATGATTTTGTATTGCCATCCCTTATGGTAGCCTTCCCCCCGAATCTGCAATTCGATTTGGCAGAATTCAGAAGACTGGGGACGTTGTTACCTACGTTGCATTGCTTCCCATTTCTCTTTCACCCAGCGCCCTCCACCATCTTATTAATTGCCCTTGTGATGCTCGAAGTGGCCACCCCGAGGTGACGGGCAATCTCTGCCGCACTTAGACCGAGCTCTTCCCTGCTCCGGTATGCTATAAGGGCGCACGTACGGCTCACAGCGTTCCCACGACTGCCGTTCTTAATCTCCTGCGGACTGATCTTTGCTTGTCCACATTCTTCATCGATGATTTCCGCTATCGTTCCACCACTTCGGCAAACCTTGAGTTGCCGAAGCTGCCGTTCTTCTGCCTCCTGTAAAATGACCTGGACAAAGTCTCCATCCCCAAGAATTCGTTCATCCGACTCTTCTTTCTGTCCTCTCCTTCGCATGGCGATAACCTGGGACCAACCACCGTGGCTTCGAATGAGTCCGCCACCGGTAAGCTCATGACTTCGACCCATACTCATACCCTCTTCAACGAATCTCCGGTAGGCATTCCGGGCGGCTCTCGTCTTGGTGCTAAAGTACGATAGCACATGATCGGTATCCATCCATTGCTGGTTATTATTACCCATAATGACACTGTGACCGCTCCAGGGATAATGATCCAATGCCTTGATAGTGGTGATGATGTTTGCTCGTATGGGGTTTAAATGGATATAGCGAACGAGGACGAGAAGGTAGGCTTCTTCGTCACAAAGGATTGATTTGTACCGGTTTTCGAACAGATGGCCGCTGCGACGGTGACGGCGGTTGTAGTACTGAGCGTACCAGGTCAAAAGCCTCCGCATGACGGCGGAGATGCCCTGCTTGCCGCTTCGAAAAAGGAGGTGGATGTGGTTGTCCATAAGAACCCAGGCGTAGATAAAGCAGTGGCCTTCGCTGATGTCCTGGCTGAGGCGATCGAGGAAACGGACCTTGTCTTGGTCATCTTTGAAGATGGCATATCTGTTGATCCCTCGGACCATGATATGATGCAAGGCACCGGGGACATCTAAGCGGGCCTGTCGGGGCATAAAATAATTCTATTGAATTCCCACCACATCGTCAAGATAATTTTTGCAACTTAGGTAACAACGTCCCCTATCTCCCTCCTAGCCCAACAGCCCCTCTTAAACTCCATCAAGAATCACAACCCCAGGGTACTTGAGCCGCATACCGGAAAAGGCGGATTGTGTTGATTTTTGACAATGCATATGCTATCTTTTGGAAATTATTGGAGTTTCTAAATTAGGCGGATCTCATGAAATCCGTTGTGGCCATCGTGGGAAGACCCAACGTCGGGAAATCCACCCTCTTTAATCGGATTGTTGGGCGGAAGAAGGCTATCGTAGAAGACCAGCCCGGGGTTACCAGGGATAGAAATTACGCCGATATTGAATGGGGGGACAAGTCCTTCTCCCTCATCGATACCGGCGGGTTCGAGCCCATATCCCGGGAGAGGACCTTCATGCAAATGAAGGAACAGTGCCAGCTGGCCATCGACGAGGCGGATTTAATCCTCTTTCTCATGGACGGAAAAGATGGTCTGACTCCATCGGATAAGGAGATCGCCTCCATATTGAGGAGGGAGGCTAAACCCCTTCTTTACGTTGTCAACAAGATAGATGGGCCGAAACATGAGGAAAAAGTGTTCGAATTCTATGCAGTAGGGGCCGAAACGATCTTTTCCATCTCCGCGCTGCATAACTACGGCGTGGACGACCTCATGGCGGAAGTGCTCAAGGATCTGCCTCCTTCTGATGGAGAGGAGGGAGAGGAAGAGATTACCAGGATCGCGGTAGTGGGAAGGCCCAACGTGGGAAAGTCTTCCCTCATTAACCGAATCCTCGGCTACGATCGGGTAATCGTCAACGAAACCCCAGGAACAACCAGGGACTCCATCGACACCGCTATTGAGATCGGACAAAGGAGATACATCCTCATCGACACGGCGGGGATCAGGAGGAAGAAGAAGATTAGTCTTCGTCTGGAGAAATACAGCATCGTCGAAGCCCTGAAAAGCATCGATCGTTGTGATGTGGCACTGCTTCTCATCGATCCTCGAGAGGGGGTGACGGAACAGGATACGAAGATAGCCGGATTCATCCAAGAAAAAGGCAAGGGGTGCGTTATCGTTGTAAATAAGTGGGACCTCATAGAGAAGAATAGCGGCACCGCCAAAGAATATACCCTTCAGGTTAGGGAAGAATTGAAATTCCTCCCTTACGCCCCCATTCTCTTTGCCTCCTGTCTCACGGGAAAAAGGGTAATCGACACAGTCCAATTGGTGGATCAGGTAGCCGAGGAATATGGAAAGAGAGTCTCAACCTCCCACTTGAATGGCCTCATCGAGGAGTCCACAGCGAAAGTACCCTTACCCCGTTATGGAAAAGGGAGGGTGAAGATCTACTATGGAACCCAGGTTTCCATTAGACCTCCGACGTTCGTGCTCTTTGCCAACTACCCCCAGCGAATACACGTCACCTATCAGAGGTATTTAGTCAATCGAATCCGGCAATTTCTGGGTTTCAAAAGAACTCCCATTCGGCTGTTCCTGCGCAAGAGGGGACCCTCACGGGGGAGATGAGCTCTCGTTTGGTGACTTTTTTTCTGAGATCTCGAAAAAATTTCTTGACAACCCTGCTACATTGTAGTATATGATACTATATTTTCCATCGAAGGGTGGTGACAAAATGGAAATGGACATGCAAGACCCGGGTGATATGTGGGCTGGTATTGAAATGCTGGTTCCACTCCGGAGCGATCGGGGCCGGGAAGGAAAGACGGATTTCGGGTTACCGGGGGTCATGTCCACTGCCTGCCGATAATTTCCTGATTTCCTCAGCAAGCCTCCCACCTCCCGAAACTCCCGAAACCCGTTACTTGAATTTTCTGAAATAGAAAAGGTGTATTGTTTTTTTTAATTTTGTCTAGAAGCCCTTCCATCCCAGTCGTTTAGGAAGCACAAGTGGAAAGGCGCATGCTGCCGACTGGCGAATAAAAACCGACCCTATGAAAGGCAGGTGATGGTTATGGTATGGATCATGGAAACCCCTTACTGGGGGATATCAAGTGGTTTTTTGATCATGTTCTGGGATGATCAATCTCATAACCGAGGTACCCTGCGGATGTGGTGCCTTGCCTTTCAGGAGGAGATGAATGAAAAGCATCGAAGAAATCAATGAGAAGATAAAGAAGGGGAAAGCGGTCGTCCTTACGGCTGAGGAGATCATCGATTTTGTTGAACAAAAGGGGACCAAGAGGGCGGCGGAAGAGGTGGATGTTGTCACGACGGGTACCTTTGGCCCGATGTGCTCGTCCGGCGCCTATTTCAACGTGGGGCATTCAAAGCCCAGAATCAAGATCGGCGGTGGGAAGGCCTATCTGAACGATGTGCCGGTTTACACTGGTCTTGCGGCTGTAGATATCCTCTTGGGGGCCACAGCCATTCCTGACGATGACCCCAGAAACGCCGTTTTCCCCGGTAAATTTGCCTATGGGGGTGGCCATGTCATAGAGGAACTGGTGGCTGGCAAAGAGGTACACCTGACCGCAACGGCATACGGAACCGACTGCTACCCGAGGAAGAAAATCGAGACCCGCGTCAGTCTCGCGGACATGAACGAAGCGGTTCTGTTCAACCCCAGAAACTGCTACCAGAACTATAACGTTGCCGTTAATTTGTCGGACCGGCCCCTCTACACCTATATGGGCGTTCTCCAACCTCGGTTGGGCAACGCCAACTACTGCAGCGCAGGCCAGTTGAGCCCTCTTCTCTGCGATCCCTTTTACCGAACAATAGGGGTCGGAACCAGAATATTTCTCGGCGGAGGTACGGGGTACGTTGCCTGGCAGGGCACACAGCACAGCCCATGCGTCCCG
>JBGVTJ010000041.1:0-15989 GCA_041862515.1 Thermodesulfobacteriota bacterium
AGGCTTTATCGACGGGCTAGAAAGTACACTGGGCCGCAGCCTTCGGAAGCAAAAACCCGGGCCAAAACCCAATCGAAGAACCAGATAAGTATTATGTCCCCAGAATTACACTATTGCATAATTACACTATCTTACTCAACTGAAAACTTTGTTCTGCTTGTTGCCGGGTTTGCGCAACATAACCCTCAAGTGCTGATACGTTGATGAGCAAGAGATACTTAAACACACTGTCACCAGTCGCCGTTTCGAGCTTTTCTGTGTAAGTTTTCTTGTCTTTGGACGCTTCTTTCATTACTTTACCAAAGCTGTCAATCAACAAATCCGATAATTTTAAACTTGCAAATACTAACATTTTCTCCTCCGTAGTCCTTACTCTCGGAAAGCCCCAACTACTCCCCAGCGGAAATCATCACTCCAGCGTAGGGTGGCCCCTGGGATATAAGCTGAAATCACCATACCGTAATGTGCGGTTAAATCGATGGAAGCAGAAAACTAGGGAAAAGTTAAATACTGTTCCGTATTTTTAACGGACTATGTCAATGTGGTGAATCGAATTATTTCAGGGGTTGGGTGATTTTGATGGCTTTTCTTTTATTTTTTGTTCAGGTACAGTCGAATCGATGTTGGTTGACGGCCTCACGATTGCTCGATGGAATCAGATGGCCGTAGAGATCCACAGTGAAGTTAATTGAATGGTGACCCCTCAAATTGTGACATAAATGTGACACTAATTGCTTTTTTAGCTTTTTTCATTTATATTGTTTATAAAACAAAACCCCAATAAAGTCAATTAGTTAAATTATTCCAAGGGGTTACATAACCCCCCTAGATCTGCTTCGGGAGCAAGAGGTCGGGAGTTCAAATCTCCTCTCCCCGACCACTTTTATTCCCGCGCCCCAGACCTCAAAGTTGAGGGCCTCAAATATACGTGCTCAGGAGGAACATATGAAGATCGTTAAGATGAACGAGGTATCTAAGGAACCTGTTGCTCATCCCCTCTTTACAGGACCAGATGTAACCAGACAGGTCCTGGTGCCCGATAGTAAAGAGTTCAACGTGAACATCGTGAACTTCTATAAGGGAGTGCGGAACAAATTTCATGCTCACGACAGCGAACAGATCCTCATCGTCACTGCTGGAAGGGGCATCGTAGCCACAGAGGAGGAAGAGAAGGTTGTGAGCGAGGGTGACGTCATCCTTATCCCTGCAGGGGAGAAGCACTGGCATGGTGCTACCGAAGACTCCGAATTTTCTCACCTCTACGTGACGCGAGTAGGAAGCACGGTAACCCAGTTGGAGGACTAGCAGCAAAGGAACGGCGGATTATGAATCCATAAAAGACTTGCCATATGGAACGGAGTTGCTGGAGTCTCCTGATGCGTATAAAACATCAGCTGACCGAGGGGCAAACCGATGACTAGTGAGGGCATTGGACTCGTTATCTTGGGCTATCTGGCTGGTTCCACCCCCACCGGCCTGCTGTTGACAAAGGCCTTCTCCGATGTGGATCCCCGCAAAGAGGGGAGTCGCAATATTGGGGCGACGAACATTCTTCGGACGGCAGGGAAAAAATTGGGAGCCCTTACCCTGGTAGGCGATTGTCTTAAGGGGTTCATCCCGGTCCTGCTCGCCTTATGGCTCATGAGATCCGACATCTGGGTAGGCCTCGTCGCACTGTCCGCCTTTGCGGGACACCTGTTCCCCGTCTTTTTGAAATTCAAAGGGGGAAAGGGGGTAGCCACGGCCCTCGGGGTCTACCTGGGCCTTTCCCCTTTGGCCGTATTAATAAACGCCGGGATCTTTTTCGTCGTGGTGCTGAAATGGAGGTTTGTCTCCCTCGGTTCCTTAACAACGGCGGCGCTCATGCCCGTCCTCATCGCCATTTTGACGAAATCGAAACCCTTTGTGATTATCAGCCTGATCATCGCCGGGCTCATTTACTACCGCCATAAAGAGAATATCCGAAGGCTCTTTGCCGGTTCTGAAAATAGGCTGAGTTTATAAGTGTGTCGATAAGATAGCTATATGTGACGACATAAATATTGCGTAAACGACAGCATACAAGTAAATTCCAAATCCTAATCTCTAAACTCTAAAAAAATTCAAATGACCGAAGCCCTAAAGCGAAAGATTAAGCCCAAAGTACTAAATCCTAAACAAATACAAAGCACTAATGATCAAATGATCAAAACGTTGAGGATTTAGATTTTTGTATTGAGGGTTTGGAGCGAAGCGACTTTAGGATTTAGTATTTCGGCCCGCGACGAGCCCCTCGGCCTGAGCAGTTCGGCCTTGAGACATGTCGACGAGCTCATGTCGAGTCGCTCACTGCCGAAAGGCTCGGGTCGAAGGCTCGGCCGAGTCGATTTAGGATTTGGCTTTGCCCAAAGTGGGTCACAGCTTCTTTAATCGCTCAATTGCCCGTCTTCTGCTCTTGGGAGGCCTCTTGGTCGGCCCCTTCTTCTTCGTCCCCTTTCTCCTTATTTCCCCTCCGGCCTCCTCTGGATCCATCACCCTCTCTTCCATGACCACCGCCATACCCATTCTCCCTTCGAACTCCTCCGAGGAGATCGCCGTGGCTCCAACCGTTTCGGCGAAATGGGCCACCTCTCGGTCCGAGGTAACAATCACTGCCCCGTGCCCGAATCTTTTCGCCATGCGCTTAATAACCTCATCCGCTCTTTCATCCCGCCTTGAATAGACTACGAGAATGCCCCTCTGCCACTGCTGGTTTTGCGTCAGGTTACCCGATCGCCAACCATCGAACACGACGGTGATTTCGTGCCCACGAGCCCTTTTATAAGCCGCAAGGTGATGGATCAATGTCTCCCTCCCCATTTGGAGGTTTCTCGATTCCACCTCCCTCAGGGATGGAGATTGTCGGATGAGATTATATCCATCAACGATGAGTCGAATAGCCACCTTCTCAAGCCCTCAGAGGGGATGGGGATTAGAGGGCGGAGAGCCAGTGGCGATATTCGTCGAGATTTCCCTTAACCACCTCGAAGAAGGTCGTCTGAATGGCTTTGGTGAAGGGCCCAACCCCGCCCGTGCCGATGGCCCGATCATCTACCTCCCGGATGGGAGTCACCTCGGCCGCCGTGCCCGTGAAAAAGGCCTCATGGGCCGCGTAGAGCTCATCTCGCGTAAATCGATCCTCGATGACGGGCCAACCCTTTGCCTTGGCTATGTGAATAATTGAATCCCTCGTAATCCCCGGCAGAATTGAGGTAAGAGGGGTTGTCTTGATAATCCCGTTTTTAACCATGAAGATATTCTCACCGCTGGCCTCTGAAACGTAGCCCTCGGTATCCAGCATGAGGGCCTCATCATATCCCATTTTGACCACTTCTCTCTTTGCCAGAACGGAGTTGACATAATTTCCGCAAATCTTCGCCTTGGTCATCATTACATTGACATGATGGCGAGTAAAAGAAGAGGTCTTGATCCTGATGCCCCTCTCCAAGGCCTCATCTCCTAGATACGCCCCCCAGGGCCATGTGACGATGGCTACCCGGATCGGGTTATCCCCTGGGTAGACCCCCATAACTCCATCTGAAATGAAAACGATAGGTCGGATATATCCTTCCTTCAAGCCATTTGCCCTCAGGGTCTCCTTGCAGGCCTCCGCGATCTCCTCCCTGGAGAAAGGCATTTGGAGCTCCGCGATTTTTGCCGAGTCGAACAGGCGATCCACATGTTCCCCCAATCTGAATATGGCCGATGATCCATCGTGGCAAAGATAACATCGGATACCCTCAAAAACCCCGACTCCGTAGTGGAGGGTATGGGTTAAAACGTGAACCCTAGCTTCGTCCCAAGGGATCAACTCTCCATCCATCCATATCTTTTCTGCCTTCTCAACCATGACCAGTTCCTCCTTGACGGTAACCTTTTAGTCATAATGAAAGTTAGTTGATTTCTACCGCATTTGAAGGCTTTTGTCAAACGGCAAACGATCCCTCAGCCTTAACCTCAGCCTCTCACCTCCTACCTCTAGCCTCTAACCTACAGAGCGACAACGCTTTTCTCCAGAAACTCAATAAACCCATAAATCCAAAAAACAATCTAAACCATCCTAACCATCTAAACGATCTCAACCAAACAGACCAGATAGACGAAACAGACGAAATAGACGAGATAGACCAAATAGACCAGATAAACCAGACAAACCCCAGGGACCCAGGAAACTCCTGAACATATCCCTTTACAAATTCCCAAGGCTATGATACGAGGAATAAGCATACCGAGGAGAACCTGTCATGGAGAGGACGCTCATCACGGGTGGAGCCGGTTTCTTGGGTTCTCACCTCTGCGATTACTTTGTCCAGAAAGGACATGAGGTTATCTGCATGGATAACCTCCTCACCGGGAACACGGAGAATATCTCCCACCTCATGGGGCACGAGCGCTTTAGCTTCATCAAATATGATGTCACCGAGTACATCTATGTCCAGGGAAACCTGGATAACATCCTGCACTTCGCCTCCCCGGCCAGCCCCAATGACTATTTGAATCTCCCTATTCATACGTTAAAGGTTGGTTCCTTGGGAACCCATAAGGCGTTGGGGCTGGCCAAGGAGAAGAAGGCGAGGCTTCTCCTCGCATCAACCTCCGAAGTCTATGGGGACCCCCTCGTTCACCCTCAAAAAGAGGATTACCAGGGCAATGTGGACCCGGTCAATCCCAGGGGGGTTTATGATGAGGCCAAAAGGTTTGCCGAAGCCATAACCATGGCCTACCATCGATCCCATGGCGTTGATACTCGAATTGCCAGAATATTCAATACCTATGGCCCGAAGATGAGGCTCGATGATGGAAGGGCACTTCCCACCTTTATGGTTCAGGCCTTGAAAGGGGAAGATCTCACCGTATTCGGCGATGGATCTCAAACCCGCAGTTTCTGCTATATCTCCGACATGGTGGAGGGCATTTACAGGCTCCTTTACTCGGCGGAACACCTTCCCGTCAACCTGGGTAACCCCGACGAGATCAGTATTTTGGATATCGCCAAGGAGATCATCGCCCTTACCGGATCCAAAAGCGGGATCACGTGCAAGCCGCTCCCATCCCATGATCCTAAGGTGAGGCAGCCCGATATAACCAAGGCGAAAACCCTTTTGGGTTGGAACCCAAAGGTCAGTCGGAAGGAGGGATTGAGTAAGACGGTGGACTATTTCAAGAAAAAGATTCCGGAGGACCCGAGCCGGTAGAAAGCCCTCCGCTCAAGACCTGGCCTCCTGCTTGATCTTGATCCTCATCCTCTTCTTTAAAATCACCTTGGCCGTCTGAGCCCCCAGAAGGGCTTCATCCACCCAACGGTCTTCCTCGGTGATCCTCATCCTCATTTCTTCTCGGAATTTACCACTGAGATTCAGTGCGTCCGCTAGTCCTTCGACCCACACTTCGACGGCCTTGGAACATTCAATGGGATACGGCTTGGAGTGGGGTATTGAGCAGCAAAAGTCGATGACGTCTATCTTCAGAAGGGTTTGAAGGAGATAAGCTGAAACCTCCCGCAATTTGGGATAGCTGATGCGACGTGCCGATCCCAAACCAATGAGCAAAATTTTGGGAGATTGAATCCATCTGCTGGAGGGGATAATGACCGTCTCTTTGAACTGCCCCGTTATTCGGCCATTGATGACTTCCCGAGATATGGCTCCGTTGAGCCTCCAATCGAGAAGACCTGCAGGGCCCCTCAGAGGCCTCTCGTCCTCGAACAAGCCAGCCGAGACCAATTGGCATTCCTGGCGGTCTATGGGCTCGGAGGAAATAATGACTTCCATCGAATCCCTGGGAAAACAGGCTGATTCCGGTTTGTCGTGGCTATTGGGCCTGTCGTCTCTCCTCGGACCTCACCTTATCCAAAATACCGTTGATGAAGGCTCCGGAGTCCTCGGAACCAAACTTTTTGCCGATATCGATGGCCTCGTTTATGGCGACCCTGGGGGGAATATCATTGCAGTAGAGGAGTTCGTAGGTGGCAATTCTGAGAATAGTTCGATCCACGTGGGCCATGCGGTCGACCTTCCAGTTGGATGAATAGTGCTCGATAACCCGATCCAGATCCTCCCGATGCTCTTCGACTCCCTTGACAAGGCGCTCCGAAAAATCCATGGCCCCCTTCCATACCTCGAAGTTGTTCCGAAAGAGGTTTAAGGCCTCCTCGACTTCCAGACTATTCAATTCCCTCTGATAGAGAACTTGGAGGGCAATTTCCCTGGCCCGTCGTCGCAGTCCCACGGCGCCCTTCCTCCCATGAACTCATGGGTCTGGATAGCGGAGGTCGATGACTACCCCTTGACTCCCATGGCCTTGAAGAGATTTATCATCTCGATGGCTGAAAGGGCGGCATCCCATCCTTTGTTACCGGCCTTTGTCCCGGCCCGCTCGATTGCCTGCTCCAAGTTGTCGGCCGTAACCACCCCAAACGAGACGGGAATACCGCTTTCCAAGGAGACCTTTGCAATCCCCTTTGCGACTTCGGAGCTTATATATTCGAAATGGGGAGTAGCCCCTCGTATCACGCATCCTAAACAGATGACGGCATCATACATCCCACTGTCGACCATCTTCTTGGCGGCCAACGGAATTTCAAAGGCCCCGGGAACCTTGGCAATGGAGAGGTCCTCAGCCTTGGCTCCATTTCGATTCAGGGCATCTAAGGCCCCTTCCAGCAAACGGTCATTGATGAAACTGTTGAACCGGCTAACCACAAGGCCGAACTTCAACCCCTTGGCGTCAATCTTCCCTTCTAAAACCTTCGGCATCTTTTTCCCCTCCCCAGGATTAGTCGCCTGTTTTGATGGAAAGGAGGTGACCTAACTTCTTTTTTTTGGTCTTCAAATAATCGAGGTTCTCCGTATTGGGTTGCATCTCAATGGGGATCCGGTCGACCACCCTTATCCCATAACCCTCCAACCCGATGATCTTCCGGGGGTTATTGGTCATCAACCGTATTTTACGAACCCCCAGATCCACGAGGATCTGGGCCCCGATTCCATAGTCCCGCAGGTCGGCCTTGAATCCCAGCTCTTCATTTGCCTCAACGGTATCCTTCCCACCTTCCTGCAGGCTATAGGCCCTCAGTTTGTTTATGAGACCAATCCCCCTGCCCTCCTGGTTCATGTAGAGAATAACCCCCTTGCCCTCCTCGTTAACCATGGCCATGGCCTTATGGAGTTGATCCCCGCAATCACACCTTTTGGACCCAAAGACGTCGCCGGTCAAACACTGGGAATGCACCCTTACCAACACCTCATCTTCCGGATGGATCTCCCCCTTGACCAGGGCCAGGTGGTGAGAAGAGTCAATATCGTTTCCATAAGCGATGGCCTTGAAGGTGCCTCCGTATTCCGTCGGAAGCGTCACTGTAGCGCAACGCCGCACCAGGGATTCATTTCGCATGCGGTACTTTATGATGTCAGCGATGGTGATGATCTTCAAATTATGTCTTTTGGCGAAGATCACTAAGTCCGGCATCCGAGCCATGGTTCCATCCTCGTTCATAACCTCGCAGATTACGGCCGCTGCTTTCAATCCCGCCAACCGTGCCAAGTCTACGGATCCCTCGGTTTGCCCGGATCTAACCAGTACCCCCCCTTCCCTCGCCCTGAGGGGAAAGATATGACCCGGGCTGATCAGATCCTCGGGTTTAGTCCGATCATCGATGGCGGTTAACACCGTGGTCGCCCGATCCGCTGCTGAGATACCCGTCGTTACCCCACGTCTGGCCTCAATAGATATCGTGAAGGCCGTCTGAAATCTCGATCTATTATCGGAAACCATCATGGGCAGCTTCAACTCCGCCACTCTCTCCGGGGTAAGGGAGAGACAGATGAGACCCCTGCCGTATTTGGCCATGAAATTAATCGCCTCGGGGGTAACGTTTTCCGCCGCGATCATCAGGTCTCCCTCGTTTTCCCGGTCTTCGTCGTCGACCAAGATGACCATCTTCCCCTTCTTAACATCCTCAATTGCCGACTTGATACTGACAACCATCCGATTCACCCCATCTATTTGAAGCCATGTTTGACCAAAAAATCCATGTCCAACCCTGATTTGGAAGGTCTTTCCTCCCGTTTCTCGCTGGATAAGAACCTCTCGACATATTTACCGATGATATCCGTCTCAACGTTCACCTTATCCCCTACCCTCTTACGACCGATGATGGTGCGTTCAGAGGTGAAGGGAATGATAGTCACGCTGAACTCATTTCCCCGACACTCGTTTGCCGTTAAGCTAATCCCATCGATGGCTACCGACCCTTTTTCCACGATGTAAAGCAGCAGATCCTCCGATGCCCGAAACGTGATGGTGATGGAACGCCCCTGTTGCCGCCTTCCCGTAATAGTGGTAGTGCCATCGACATGGCCCAAAACCAAGTGGCCTCCCAGACGATCCGAAAGGGTTAGGGCCCTTTCCAAATTTACGGGATCCGCAGGCTTTAGTTCCCCCAAGGTGGTCCGAGCAATGGTCTCATTTGATACATCCACGGTGAAGATCTTTCCATCTAGACCGACGACGGTCAAACAGGCCCCATTGACGGAAATACTATCACCCGCTTTGATCTCTGTCAAATCCCAGGGAGAACTGAAGGCGATTGTCGTGGATTCTCCTCTCCTTTCGATTTTGGAGACCAAACCGATTGCCTCGATTAATCCCGTGAACACCTATCTTTCCCCTACCCTCGCCCTATGGGAAAGCTCGATACCCCTGCTCAGCGCTTTCCCTTGCCCTTTTTGGCTTCCTTTGTCCGATTCCCCAAGAGCTCTTTGAGTTCATCCATAAACTCGTTGATATCCTTGAACTGTCGATAAACGGAGGCAAACCTCACATAAGCGACCCCATCCAGGGTCCGGAGTTCATTGATCACCTCTTCCCCTATGACGGTGCTTTTGATCTCCCTCTCCCCCGCCTCTTGCACTCCTTGTTCTATTCGATTGACGATCCTTTCCAAGTGGTCAATGCTGATGGGACGTTTCTCGCAGGCCTTCCTCAGGCCGTTCAAGATTTTGAGCCGATTGAAGGGCTCCCTCCTTCCGTCCTTCTTTATCACCATCGGCATGGCGTCCTCGGCCCTCTCCGAAGTGGTGAAACGTCTCCCGCAATGCAAGCACTGACGGCGACGTCTAATCGTCGCCTTATCCTTGCTGATCCTTGAATCGGCAACTCGACTCTCCGTGCCTGAACAAAAGGGACATTTCATGCCTTCCCCTTAAACTGGACTACCTCCACAGCCGACTGTTGAATGAGATCCTTGGCTAACTCATCACAGTAACCGTCCTGGTAAACGATCCTCTTGATACCCGCATTGACGAGCATCTTAATACAGATGGTGCACGGATAGTTAGTACAGAAGAGGGTGGCCCCTCGAATTCCAACCCCGTGATAGGCCGCCTGAATGATAGCGTTCTGCTCCGCATGGAGTCCTCGGCACAGCTCATGCCGCTCTCCCGACGGTACAGTCATCTCCTCCCGGAGGCATCCCACATCCAAACAATGGGGAATCCCCGAAGGAGCCCCATTGTATCCCGTGGTTAATATATTGCGATTCTTGACCAAAACCGCTCCCACTTTCCTCCTCAGACAAGTGGACCGCTTGGCCACGAGGTTGGTGATATCCATGAAATATTCATCCCAGGACGGACGAGACATCCCTGCTCCGGGCTTCAACCAATCCTCCTCAATCTCAACTGAAATCCCCGGGGTTCCATACGTACAGCTGTGAAATCAGCCCAGTAGAGCTGCTCCGCCAGGCCCCGGATTCCTCCAGATTTTCTTTCAACTCATATCCGCCGTGATCGTAGGAGAGGCTGATTTTTGCGCCGGAATTCATCATCCACTACATGTGGAAAAGATGAGAACCGCGTTGGTTCCGCCAAACCCAAAGGAATTGGACATCGCGATATTGATCTCCTGCTCCCTGGATTCTTTGGGTACATAGTCGAGGTCGCACTGCGGGTCGGGATTTTCCAGATTAATGGTGGGAGGGATGATCCCATCTCTCAAAGCCAAGATGGAAAAAATCGCCTCTGCGCTTCCCGCTGCTCCGAGGAGATGCCCCGTCATGGATTTGGTTGCGCTGATGGGGATCTTATAAGCATGCTCGGAAAAGACCGTCTTAATGGCGATGGTCTCCGCGAGATCATTTAAGGGGGTTGAGGTGCCATGGGCATTGATGTGATCGATTTGGTCCGGGGAGATTCCGGCATCTGCCAAGGCGAAACTCATGCACTTGGCCGCTCCCTCCCCGTTAGGCGATGGGGCCGTTATATGGTAGGCATCTCCGTTAAATCCATACCCAATGATCTCGGCGTATATCCTGGCCCCCCGCCCAAGGGCAAAACCCAACTCCTCCAGGATGAGAACCCCTGCCCCCTCAGATATAACGAATCCATCCCTCTCCAAGTCGAAGGGCCTGGACGCCTTTTCCGGCTCACCGTTTCGGGTGGAAAGGGCCTTCATCACATTAAAGCCGCCCACACATAAGGGAGTGATATTAGCCTCGGTTCCTCCCGTGATTATGGCGTCCGCGTCCCCGTACTGGATGGCTCGAAAGGCATCCCCGATCGAATGAGCGCCCGTTGCACATGCCGTCACCACGCACGTATTTGGTCCCCTCGCGTTAAAGTGCATGGCCACATGCGCCGCGGCCATATTGGCGATCAACTTCGGTATGAAAAATGGGGTGATCCTGTTCGGGCCCCTCTCCAAGAGAACTTTGTGATATTCCTCGAGGGTAGGAAGCCCCCCCAAACCCGTCCCGATGATGACCCCTACCCGATCACTCATGGCCTCATCGATCTCCAACCCGGAATCCTCCACTGCCATTTTTGCCGCAGCAACGGCGTATTGAATAAAGAGATCCATCCTGCGAACCTCTTTCCTCTCCACGTAATCCTCCGGGTTAAAGCCCTTTACCTCCCCTGCGATCTTCGTCTCAAATTGGCTCGTATCGAAACGGGTGATCGGGCCGACCCCGGACCGCCCCTCACAGGTACTCCTCCAGGCCTCTTCAACGCCGATCCCATTTGGAAGAACCAGCCCCAATCCTGTAACGACAACCCTTCTCTTCAATTGATCACCCTCTTGAATCTCTCACGGCAGGGGACATTCCCCTCACATGACCGCCCGAGTTTCCGTCACGCTATGACCCCATGTGGGACTTGATATACTCAATGGCGTCGCCAACAGTCTGGATCTTCTCAGCGTCTTCATCCGTTATCTCCGTGTCGTACTCCTCCTCTAAGGCCATTACCAACTCGACCAAATCGAGGGAATCCGCCCCCAAATCGTCGATGAATTTGGCCTCCAACGTCACCTCTTTTGCATCCACACCAAGCTGATCGATGATGATCTCCTTGACTCGACTCTCGACGGACATCTGCTCCTCACCTCCTTTGCCATTCTAAGTCTACATGTATATTCCACCATTTACATTCAAAACGTGTCCCGTGATATAACTCGAGGCATCCGAAACGAGGAAAAAGACGGCATTGGCCACATCCAGGGGGGTACCCAATCTCGCCATGGGAATCTGTGCCTTCAACTCCTCCTTCACTTTCTCAGCGAGAGCCTCCGTCATCGGAGTTTCGATATAACCGGGTGCGATAGCGTTCACATTGATTCCCCTCTGGGCATATTCCCTGGCGATGGACTTGGTCAATCCAATGATCCCCGCCTTGGATGCAGCGTAATTGGCCTGACCGGCGTTTCCCATCTCCCCCACTACCGAGGCAATATTCACGATTCTCCCGCTCTTGCGCTTCATCATATGCTTGACGGCCGCCTTCGTGCAGTTAAACGTTCCCTTCAGATTCACATTCAAAACAGCGTCCCAATCTTCCTCTGACATCCTCACAAGAAGCCCATCCCGGGTGATGCCGGCGTTATTCACGAGAATATCGATCCCGC
Organism: Thermodesulfobacteriota bacterium; assembly: GCA_041862515.1. Lineage (GTDB taxonomy): Bacteria > Desulfobacterota > BSN033 > WVXP01. Next base: position 11,920 of record JBGVTJ010000041.1, read on the forward strand.
CCAATTGCTCCACTGTCGTGGCCACGATTCTGTCAGCGTCAGCAGGATTGGAAACATCGCCTTCCAGGGCAAGCCCTTTCCTTCCTAAGCTCTCGATCTCCTTGGCCGCCTCCGAAGCCCCTTCCATGTTGATATCCGAGACTGCCACGTCAGCACCCTTGCTCGCCAAAAGCAGGGCAATCACCCTGCCGATCCCCTGGGCCCCACCCGTAATTAAGGCCACCTTGTCTTCTAAGTCCATGATAAACCCTCGCCGTTACGTGCCGGCCTTTTTCTTGCTGGCAGACTCCCGGATGAGTTCCTGGCCGATTACATTCCTCTGGATCTGATTCGTTCCCTCGTAAATCTGCAAAATCTTGGCATCCCTCATCATCTTCTCCACGGGATATTCTCTCATGAAGCCGTATCCACCGAAGATTTGCACGGCATCGATCGTCACCTTCATAGCCACATCTGAGGCGAAAAGCTTTGACATCCCCGAAACCTTCGAGAAATTCCTCGGGTTGCTGTCGATGAACCTGGCAACTGAGTATACCAGGGCGCGCGCAGCCTCTATTTGGGTTGCCATATCCGCAAGCATATGTTGAATCGCCTGGAAGGAGATAATTTTTCGCTCGAATTGAACCCGTTCCCGGGCGTACTGGATGGCAGCGTCCAACGCCCCCTGAGCCAATCCCACTCCTTGAGCCCCGATTCCTGGACGAGTCTTATCGAAGGTCTTCATCGTGATGATAAACCCCATCCCCTCTCGGCCAATGAGGTTTTCCTTGGGGATCCGGCAGTCCTGGAAGACGAGCTCCCGAGTTGCCGAAGCCCGAATACCCAGCTTCTTCTCCTTTTTACCGAAATCGAATCCCGGGGTTCCCTTCTCCACAATAAATGCACTGGCCCCCCGAGCGCCCTTTGATCGATCCGTCATGGCGATGATGGAGTAAATCTCCGCTTCCCCCCCATTGGTGATCCACTGTTTCGTTCCATTCAATGTGTACGAATCCCCGTCTCGGAGGGCCGTCGTCTGAATAGCACCGGCATCGCTTCCGGCATTGGCCTCGGTCAAACCGAAGGCGCCCAGCCGTTTTCCCTTTCCGATATCGGGGAGATATCTCCTCTTCTGCTCATCGCTGCCGAACATCAAAATAGGATAAGCCCCTAGACCGCTTCCGGCATAACTGGTGGAAATACCGATACAGGCCCAGCTCAGCTGCTCGACGGCTAGACAGTTCTCCAAGACCCCACCGCCGAATCCCCCATATTCCTCGGGAACGTAGACCCCGAAAAGCCCGGCATCGGCACATACCTTCATAATTTCCCACGGAAACTCCTCCTTCTCATCCAGTTCCGCCCTCACTGGAAGCACTTTTTCCACCGCCACCTTTCGGGCCAAATCCCTTATCATCTCCTGTTCTTCGTTCAAAAAGTAGTCCACCTCGAATCCCCCACAATCAGTGGATAATCTTCTCCTTAATCTGATCCAATATCTTCATGACGTTTTTCTGACCCACTTTCAATAATTCCCGCCTCTTGCCGAGTTCATCTACGAGTTGTTGATTAAATCCCCCCTCTGCAAGCTTTTGGCCCAGCAAAACCGCATTCATAATGGCCTTAGCCGATGAGCTTCCATGGCATATCAAACATATCCCGTTGATCCCTAAAAGGGGAGCGCCTCCATATTCGGAATAGTCCACCCTCTTCTCCAAGTTGGCAAAAGCCTTTTTGATCAAAAGATAGCCGAGCCTTGCCCTGAGGCTCTTTTTGATCTCACTCTTTAGGATCGCTCCGATTACCTCTGCCAACCCCTCGCTGGTTTTCAAAGCGACGTTTCCCACAAAGCCATCGCACACAATTACGTCTGCATTCCCGTTACAGATATCCCTCCCCTCGACATATCCCGTATAGTTCAAGCGGGTTTGCTTCAAAAGAGCGTGGGTTTCTCGAGTCAACTCGTTCCCCTTACTTTCTTCAGTCCCATTGCTGAGAAGGCCTATGCGGGGGCTCTGCTTTCCCAGTAACAACTTTGCATAAACACTTCCCATGATGGCAAATTGAATAAGGTGGACGGGCTTGCAGTCCACATTTCCACCGGCATCCAACAGAATAGACGTCCCTTCTGCCGTCGGGTGAAACGTCGCGATGGCAGGCCTTTCTACCCCTTCCAATTTCTTCAGGATAAACATAGCAAAGGCCATAGCCGCACCGGAGTTTCCAGCGCTGACGGCAGCATCCGCTTCACCGTCTTTAACAAGGCTCAAAGCGACTTTGATGGAGGAATCTCGGTTCTGCCTCACTGCCACGGAGGGAGATTCATGCATTCCCACTACATGGGGGGCGTGGTAGACGGATAAGGGGAGGCCGGAGGTATCGTGTTTTTCCAATGCGCCATAGACCTGCTCCTCATCCCCTACCAAAATAACTTTGGCCCCGTGGTCGCGAGCTGCCATGATGGCTCCCGCTACTATTGCATACGGTGCGTGCTCGCCTCCCATGGCATCCACGGCTATCTGCATATAACCACCTGTTATCCTCTCGGTAAAGCCGGATAAAGCTAAGTGCTTCGATTCGCAATTACGGTGACGTATTTTGCGACTTCTTTCAAAAATATTGCTCACTCAGCACTTAGTCCTGAGTGAATACGTTCGTCATCGAACTTATGAATCGAAGGACTAAGCCCTCAATCAATGCGTTCGTCAACGAATTGATGAATCGAGGGACTTAGGATTCCTCTTCTTTGAAAATCTCTTCCCCCTTGTAGGACCCACAATGAGGACAGACGCGATGAGGTAGTTTTGGCTCATTACATTGAGGGCATAAGGATAAAATGGGGGATACCAACTTCTCGTGGGCCCTACGCTTACCCCTCCGTGATTTGGACGACCTTCTCTTCGGCACTCCCATTGGTTTAATTCCCTTCCCCTCTCCGGCCGATCTTAAGCCCCTTCAGCGGGGCAAACCGCTCATCGAAAACCTCCTCCTTGCACGAGCAACTCCCGCGATTGAGATCCTCCCCGCAGGTTGCACAGAGCCCCTTACAAGATGGACGGCATAGCGGCTTATATGGAATGTCAAGCAGAATTTGTTCTCGAACGATGGCCGAGAGGTCAATTTCACCTTCATAATAGTAGCTCGACCTCAGGTCTTCCACATTGAGCTCTTCTTCCTGAGGAAAGGTTTGATCCTCGAAGGGAAATAAGGTCACTTCGCAGTTGGAATCGAGAGGGAAGCGAAAGTCCTCCAGGCATCGACTACATTGGAGGGTTATTTCCGCCTCTATCCGCCCCTTTATCCAAACAGCCTTGTCCGATTTGTTGATCATCAAGTGACCCCGGACGGCTTTGTCGAGGGAAAAATCGATACCGGGTAAATGGGGGAGGGACTCCTTCAGGTTCGCCTCTTCGTCAACCAATTGAATTTGTATCCCCTCTTCCGGTATATCTTCTACGTTCAGTTTAATCATGATACGAATATACCCCAAAATCTCATCTCATGGGGACTGAAACCCTCACGGCAATATGAACCTCAATTTAAATTGTGTAAGTATATAGAAATCTCCCTTTTTGTCAAGAGCAAATCCCCGTAGCGTTTACTGACTTGCTGAGGGACTTCGTTGCCCCTGAGCGTAATCAGCTGGAGAAGTGGGGTACACATCGAGAGCGATCAGGCTTCGTCGTGGGCCAGAAAAACTGTTCCCATAACGTGTTTACTCCCTACTCCCTACTCCCTACTCCCTACTCCCTACTCCCTACTCCCTACTCTCAACCTCAGCCTTTCGCCTCCTACCTCTCACCCTTAACCTCAGCCTCTCGCCTCCTGCCTCCCTCCTCTCAGCCTTAACCTGCTGCGGCAGCCAAACCAAGTAAACGAGATTAACCATCTTAACCATCCAAACCATCCTAACCAAATAGACCAAACAGACCAGATTAGACGAAATAGACCAAACAGACCAGATAGACGAGAGAGACCAAATAAATCTTCCTTCCACCCATTGTAAACGCCCGGTGGTTTTAGTACAATCTTATCATTTTTCAGGGAGGAATTACAGATGGTGGACTGGACCATGGCCTTCAGGGTTTTTG
>JBGVTJ010000042.1:0-2239 GCA_041862515.1 Thermodesulfobacteriota bacterium
AAGAATTTTGGTAACCATTCTTAGTGAAGTGAAACGGCCGCAAACCCAATGTCTGAGCCTGAAAGGCGAGTTTTGGGTTTGCAGTGAAGCGAACTCTAGAATGGTCAAAAATTCTTTTCAGAAAGCAGAATGGTATTTGGGCAACAGCCTGTCAAGGGATGAACAGAGATATAGAGAAGAGAGTCCAGCACCTTCCCGAATCGCCAGGGGTCTATCTCCTCAAGGACCTCAAGGGGGCGATCATCTACATCGGGAAAGCCAAGAGCCTCCGCAACCGAGTTCGCTCCTATTCCCAAAGGGCCGATGAAAGGGATATCAAAACCCGAATCCTTATGAGCAAGATTGCCGACGTGGACTACCTGGTCACGGAGTCGGAAAAGGAAGCCCTGATCCTTGAGAATAACCTCATCAAGAAGTATAAGCCCCGATATAACGTTAAGATCAAGGATGACAAGAACTATCCCTACCTCCGACTCACCGTGGATGAACCCTGCCCGCGGTTAATGATCGTCCGCCGGGTCAAGAGAGACGGTTCTCTCTATTTCGGGCCCTATCCCTCCGCCTTAGCCGTAAGAAATACCCTTAAGCTCATCTACAAGCTGTTTCCCTTGAGAAGCTGTAAAGATGCCAAGTTTAGGGACCGCACCCGCCCCTGTATCAACTATCAGATGGGCCGTTGCCTCGCCCCGTGTGTTGGGAAGGTTGATACCCGTGCGTATCGGGAGATCGTCAAGGAGGTCCGTCTCTTCCTCGAGGGCAAAGACCACGAGCTCGTTCGGATCCTCAAGAAGAAGATGAAGGAAAAATCCGATCGCCTCGACTTCGAGGGAGCGTCCAGGATCCGCGACCAGATTCGATCCATCGAGAAGACAATCGAAAAACAGCATATCGTCTCCAAGGGGGTCCTCGACCAAGACGTTATTGGCTTCCATCGAAATGGAGGAATTGGCGTTCAAACCCTCTTCGTCCGAAATGGGATGTTAATGGGGGGACGTTTCTTCAGCCTCTCCCAGCAAAAATGGCCTGACGAAGAGATCATATCCTCCTTTGTTAATCAGTTCTACGGGGAAGGCAAGTTTATCCCTCAGGAGATCCTGCTCCCCTTCTCGATCCAGGACCATGAACTGATCGAACAGTGGCTGACGGAGAAGAAAGGCACGAGGGTAAAGCTCATGGTACCAAAACGGGGGGATCGACTTCACCTCGTCCGAATGGCCATGGATAACGCCGAAAAGGCACTCATATCGAAAACCGAGCTTGAAGCCGACCCTGAACATATCCTGCGGGAACTTCAGCAGAAGCTCCGTCTCTCTCGTTTTCCAGGGAGGATTGAGGCCTTCGACATCTCCGATATCAAGGGGGGATTTGCGGTAGGTTCCATGGTGGTCTTTGAAGGTGGAGAACCCCTTAAATCCCAGTATCGCCACTTTCGCATTAGATCCCTCTTGGGAGCAGATGATTACGGGATGATGTACGAAATCCTGATCAGGCGGTATCAACGGGCATTGCAAGAGGGTGGCTTGCCCGATTTGCTCATGGTTGATGGAGGCAAGGGACAGATGAACGTCGCCCTGGGTGTCTTGAAAGAACTGGGTATTGATGGGGTCGATGTCATCGGATTGGCCAAAGACCGAGTCAAAAAAGGACGCGCCCCGACGCTCGAGAGGAAAGGGGAGAGGATCTTTCTCCCGAAACGAAAGGAGCCCATTTCCCTGGGTAAGACATTTCATTCACTCCGCTTACTGCAACATATCAGGGACGAGTCCCACCGGTTCGCCATTACCTACCATAAGAAATTGAAACAGAAAGGCGACCTTCACTCCCTTCTGGATGAAATTCCTGGCATTGGGAGGGAGAGAAAGAAGCAGCTCCTTCGATACTTCAAGAGCGTGGATAAGATCAGGGAAGCCTCAATGGAGGAGTTGGAATCGATTCCAAAGATGAACAGGAAGGTTGCCCAGCAACTCTTCTCATTTTTTCACCCAACCGCATAATCTTGAGCGAGCAATTCACGAGCAGAATACGTTACCAAAATTTCTCGTCGAAATGCTAAGTCCTTCGATTCATAAGTTCGATGACGAACTTATTCAGACTTCGGCTGAGCGACTCGACATGAGCTCGTCGACATGTCTCAGTCGAAGCCCTCAGGACTTAGTGCTGCCCTCGGCCATGAGCAGTTCGGCCTTGAGCTCACTGCCGAAAGGCTCGGGCCGAATGGAGTGAGCTTTTGCTCAGATTC
>JBGVTJ010000043.1:0-7705 GCA_041862515.1 Thermodesulfobacteriota bacterium
TTCCCCTTTGTTGCCATCAGCGCCGGGATGATTCAAACGTCTACCTTTCAGAAGGGTCTTATCTTCTGTTTCATCGTAGGTTTCCCGTTGGGGATGGCCTTGCTGTGCAAAGGGCGTAAAGCCGATAAATGCGTATCTTTTAATCGACTCGTCCCAAGGCGATAAGCCGACTCGTCGCCATCTCGCCCACCACCACGATATCCTCCAGGGAGAGATACCCCTCCACCGATTTGTCGAAGAGGAGCTGAACCGTTGCCGGAAACTCCTCATCCCCCTTCCAGACAATATAGGTCATGGGTATTCGGGGCAAAGCCGGCAAGACGAAGGATACATCTCCATATTCGCCCTTGCGTCCTCCCATGCGAAGACCCGCATCGAGGAAGGCCTCAGGCGATTGGCCGAAGACGGGGATGAGGGGCTCGACCGCTCTCCTTGCGAACACTCCAGCGTAGAGCATCCCCCCGGGGATCTCCTTGTACGGGATTAATTGGTGGAATAGTGGCCTCCCATCGGCCCTGATCAGGTAGTGGAGGAGGATGATCTTGGTCACAAGGGAAACCACCTTCTTGTCCGGAGAAGTAATGAGGAGATTCGGGAAGTCGATGACGTATTGCGAATTGAAGAGGCTCAGTGAGATTCGCCCCTCCTTCGGGTGGGTTCCTTTTTCGAAGCGGGCTCCACTCTTTTCAGCCCTTTCCCTCACATCAAGATCCTTTATCTGCTGGCAGGCGAGATCAAAGGCCTGCCGGTAGTATTTCTGTTTCTTCAAATGTGGTCTAATACCGAAGGTACCTTCCCCATCACCCATGTTTTCAGGCTTCTCTCCCTTCTTCAAGGTTATCTGGGCTCTTCTTACCTAGCAATTCTGCCTGAAGATGTCAACCCATATTTAACTGCAGTTTCCGGAGTTTTTGGAGAACACCGTTGTTCCTGAGCGCAAATTCCCGGAGAGGTGGGGGACCCATCGAGGGTGAGCAGGAAGGGGAAGGCCAGCCCTTTAGAGGCTGGAAGGGGAAAGTATTCCCCACCTGCGAACCCCGAAAGGGTCACCTCGGAAGGATTGAAGCGAAGGGACAAGGGTGTTCACGTATCAAAACAAAAATATCTTATAAATTCAACAGGTTACCAAAATATTGCTGACAAAAGCCAGGAAACTTCAGATATTTAAGCGGAAGCTTACGGTGCTACGGCACTTGAATGAGAATCTACACCCCTCCTTAGCCACATGACTGCAACGCCAGTTTCCCTTTAACCTTAACCTTGCCCTCAACCTGAACCTCAGCCTCACCCTTTAACAGCAGCACCCCTTAACTGCAGCACTGCATATTGGGGTTGTTATTCTTCTCCATTTCTGATAGAAATTTGATGTGGGCAGGGGAACAGATGGAAAGAAGTGGAAAGTCATCATTCAGCAGGGAAAGGCGAAGGCATAAGCGCTTCGATCTCTCTTTGGCTCTGGCTTACCAGTGGGGCATGACAAAGGAGACCCTTCGAACCGTTGATGTAAGCCTGGGCGGGATTAAAATCCAGACTGATACTCCCATCCCCGTTGATGAGAGGTTAGATCTCATCATCCTCATCAAAAACGAGGCCGTCAAACCGATGGGAAGGGTAGTCCGGTCAGACCCGTCATCGAATCGGAAGTACGATGTCGGGGTCTGTTTCGAAACCATTTCCCCTCAATGCCTGATCCGACTTGACCGCTTTCTCCACGGGATCCCCCTAAAAGGTGAGCAAGGGAACCGGAAGGAAGCCCTTGATAAATCAGACCGAGGGGCTTCGGGATTGCAATCCTTGGAATTGGATAGATTGAAGGCCAACTTCCTGAGGTGGCTCTACAAATCCTATCCCGGGGACTATGAAAGATATGCCCATCGACCCGAAATTGGCGAGAACGAGATAAGGGATTTCTTGAAGAGCAAGGGGATCGATACGGTCAATATTCATTATTTGATGAAGTCAATGAGAGAATCTTCCCTGTTTGGCGCTGACGTCAAGGGTCAAATGGGCGGTAAATTGAATTCCTAAGAGCGGCCGGCAATTAAGCGGATACCCTTTTTAACCGAACGGCGAAAAATCCATCCATGCCATGACGGTGGGTAACGGAGCGGAAAAAGCCGTCCTTCCCCGTCAGGGGCTTCAAACCTTGAGGTAGGATACGACTCAGATCTTCCACCTCAAACCCTCGATGTTCGGCAATGAACTCCGCTACTACCTCCTCATTCTCCTCTCGTGTCAGCGTGCATGTCCCATAGACCAGGCTCCCCGCCTTTCTCACGGATGGGGCCACACAGTGCAAAATGGCCCTCTGAATTCCGCTGAATTTCGAGATCTCTCCTTCCTTCCTCTTCCACTTGATATCCGGGTTGCGCCAGAGGGTTCCCAGGCCGGAACAGGGGGGGTCGACCAGGATCCGGTCGAATCCCCCCTCGCTCCCCAGTACCAGGGGTTTTGTGAGGTCATTCCTCAGGGCCGTAACGATGTTCACCCCCAATCGATGGCAATTCTCCTTGAGAAGGGAGAGCCGACGAGTGCTGATATCTGCCGCATAGATTCTCCCCCTATTCCCCATGAGTTGGGCAAGATGGGTCGTCTTCCCCCCAGGAGCGGCACAGGCGTCCAAGATGCGTTCCCCCGGCTTTGGATCCATGATGTGTCCCACCAATTGTGAGGATTCGTCCTGGACCTGAAACCATCCCTCCCGAAAACGGGGAATCCGGGACAACGGCACCGGGGGATCGATGAGAACCCCCTCAGGGGAGAAGGGGCTCGGCATGGCTTGGGGAACTTCCTTTCTTATTTCGCCGAGAAGTTTTTCTCTGTTGGTCTTCATGGTATTGGTTCGAAGGCTCAGGGGTGGAATTCGATTGTTTGCCTTGCAGAGCTCGATGGTCTCATCAATTCCCAGCTCCTGTATCCACCTCTCCACTAGCCACAAAGGATGGGAATGGCGAACCGAAATGGAAGGTGGATCGTTCGCGTCGGGTACCTCAATATCGAACCTTCGATCGCAAATCCTCCTCAGGACGGCGTTGATGAATCCCGCGGCCTCTTCCCTCCCCGACGCTTTCGCCATCTCGACCGATTCATTTACCGCCGCTGAGATGGGCACCTTATCCATAAAGAGGACTTGATAGACCCCCAATCGAAGGACGTTGAGAATAAGCCTCTCCAACCTCTCGGACTTGACCCTGGAAACAAGCCCGATGATCCAATCTATCCGTTTCCTCCAACGCAACGTTCCGTAAACCACCTCGGTAATGAAGGCGTAATCCACCTGCTTAAGCCCTTGATGCCTCTCAAACTTCCTCTCGATAAGGAGGCCAAGGGGAAGCGATTTCCCCTCCACCTCTACCAAGACATCCAGGGCAATGCGGCGTGGGTTTTTTCTCTTCTTCTTTTCCAAGGGGAGTCCGCGAAAAGGCAAATGATTAAAGGCCTTATAAGGTCATCTCTTCCAGCCTTCTAATCCTCTCTTGGATGGGCGGGTGAGTGCTGAACAGGTTCATGAGCCCCTTACCCCTCAGGGGGTTCACGATAAACAGGTGTGCTGTGGATGGATTCGCCTCCAAGGGGATCCTCTTCGCTCCGGCATCCAACTTCCTCAGGGCATTGGCCAAATAATGGGGATCCCGACAGAGAAGAGCCCCTTCCCTGTCGGCCAGATACTCCCTCGACCTGGAGATGGCCATTTGAATCAACATGGCAGCCAGTGATGCCACCATCGTGACGATAAGGACGAAAATGAGGTTTCCTCCCCTGGAGTCCCTGTCATCTCCGAAGCCGCCGAATATCGCCCCCCATCTGGCCATGGTCCCGATCCACGTGATAGCCCCTGCTATGGTGGCGGCGATGGTGCCGATGAGGATATCCCTATCCTTGATATGGGAGAGCTCATGGCCAATCACTCCCTTCAGCTCGTCCCTCGAAAGCAAGTTCATGATCCCTGTAGTTACCGCCACTGCGGCATTTTGTGGATTCCTCCCTGTGGCAAAGGCGTTGGGGGATTGGCTCTGAATCATGTAGACCTTCGGCATGGGGAGATTCGCCGTATTGGCCAATTCCCCGACGATTTCATATAATTCCGGGGCTTCCCCTGGAGCTACTTCGTGTGCCCGGTACATCTTCAGGATGATCTTATCGCTCAACCAATAGGTGATGAAATTGAACACACCTGCGATGATCAGGGCATACGTAGCCCCGGTTTTACCCCCTAATGCCCATCCCACGAGAATGAACAGAACCGTCAAAAGCGCAAGGAAAAAATACGTCTTTACCTGATTCATTATAACCCTCCTCCCATCGGATAATCTCCGCTGCCCTTCATAGGTCCACTTCAAACAGTAAAATAACCATTCTATAAGGTATATTCAAGCAGGCTTCACCCAGAGGTCCTCACCCCATCTGGGTATCCGGTGGAATTTCATTGCCCATGAGGAATTCACGGATAGACATCCTCTTTCTGCCTTCCAGCTGGACCTCCTTGATCAGCAGATAATCCTTTCCCGTGGTGACCTTAACCCCTTCCCGTCCCGACTGGACGACCTTTCCCGCCTTCTCCCTAACCTCCCCGGGGATGATTTTTGCGCCGAAAATTTTAAGTTTGAATCCCCTAAGATAGGTGAAGGCTCCGGGCCACGGGTTGAAGCCCCTGATCCGATTGAAGATATCGCGGGCATCTTGACTCCAGTCGATCAGTCCATCCTCCTTTTTGAGGAGAGGGGCATAGGTTGCCTCCCGGTGGTCCTGAGGAATTGGGCGTAGGGTTCCCCTATTCAACTGATCCAAAGCCTTGATGATGAGGTTAGCCCCCACCTGAGCTAATCTATCATGGAGGCTCTGGGCCGTATCATCGTCCCCTATTTCCACCTCTTGGGCCAAGAGAATATCCCCCGTATCCATTCCCTCATCCATCTTAATGATCGTGATCCCCGTCCTCCTCTCTCCGTTAGCGATGGCCCATTGAATAGGGGCGGCCCCTCGGTATTTTGGCAGCAGCGATGCGTGGACGTTGATGCATCCGAGGGGGGGGATATTCAGTAAATCCCCGGTCAACATTCGTCCATAGGCCGCTACCACGATGAGATCTGGGGACATCCGGCTCACCTCCACGATGAAGACTTCCTCCCTCGTTGTCTCGGGTTGCATGATGGGGAGACGAAGCCCCATTGCCAGCTCTTTGATCGGGGAAATCCCTACCTTCCTCCCCCTCCCTCTTGGTCTATCGGGCTGGGTAACCACACCGATCACCTCATGCTTGCTCTCGTGAATAGCCCTCAGGATGGGTACAGCTAAGGAGGGGGTTCCCATAAAGATCACCCTCATCTCTTCATTCCGCCTTCACTTTTGCCTTTTGCAGGCGTTTTTTGTACAGATCCCTCTTGATTCGGCTCATACGATCGAGGATCACCCTTCCGTTGAGGTGATCGATTTCGTGTTGAAGGGCGATGGCCAGCATCCCCTCTCCCTCTACCTCAATCTCCCTTCCCCTCTTATCCAACCCCCTGACTTTGATCCACTGCCTCCGCTTAATACCCACAGCGCATTCGGGCACGCTGAGACATCCCTCCTCGTGGAGGACCTCTTCCCCCTCGGAAACAACCTCGGGATTGACGATGGAGATCAGGAAAGCGGACGGATCGTAAGGGCGGACATCAACGACGATCACCCGCTTCGAGACTCCCACCTGAGGGGCCGCCAATCCGACTCCTCCGTTAGCATACATCGTGTCCACCATATCTGAGATCAACTTCCTTATTTTCCCGTCTACCTTCTCGACTTCCTCGGCCCTCCGCGTCAAGGTGGAATTGGGATAGGTCAAAATCTCCAGTACCGCCATCCATACCTCCTTATTGATCTATTCTCACCACGCCATGAAAAGGGAAAAGAGCCATACCGATCATTTGGGATGTGGAGAGAAGCCCGCAAAAAGCCTATAGTTATTCAAACCCCATAAGTATGCAGGGTGAAGGGGCAACCCGAAACAGAAGGGAAACCGAAGTGATTATGCCTTAAGAATTACCCCCGATCCCTCGTTCTTCCCCCGGGATGTGGTTTTTTGGCCCCGATTATCATATTGAGGAGGATTAACCCGATCCCTCCACAAATGGCCGAATCGGCAAAATTGAAGGCCGGCCAATGATGATCGTACCAATGAAAGTCCAAGAAATCGATAACTTGGCCTATCCAAACCCTATCCACCAAGTTCCCCGCAGCTCCGCCGAGGAGAAGGGAGAAAGCCAGGGCATGGAGGGTATCATTGTCCCCGATCTTCCGGTAAATGAGGAAGATAACGCCAATGGCAATCCCGGAAACAACACCGAAAAGGGCAGTTCGTAAGGGAGAGGCCGGTCCGGCCAGAAGTCCGAAGGCAGCCCCGGTATTCCTCACATGGGTAATATGAAAAAAATCCTTTATGATTTCAACAGATTGAAATTCAAAAAGGGTTCGCTGCACATAGGCCTTGGTAATCTGATCGAAAAAAAAGACCCCGCAAAATACTACGACCAAAATGACGTATTTCTTCCTCATGATGGGTTATTTCCCTCTAAAGTTTCGACACATCGCCGGCATATGGTCGAATGCCTGGCGTTTCTTCCCACCGATGTATCATAAACCCAGCAACGTCCACACTTTTCCCCCTCCGCTTTTTTCACCTCCACCCTCACCTCCTTGACATCCGCACCGGTGGAAAGGGTGACTTGAGAGACGATAAAGACCCCCCTGAGCTGATCCTCGTATTGGGATAACAAGTCATGTAACCCCTTCGGTAGGGTAATGGAAACCTGAGCGTCCAAGGAGAGGCCAATAAGCTTTTCTCTCCTGGCCCCCTCCAGGGCCTTTGAAACCTCCTCCCGCACCTGCCAAATCTTATCCCATCTCCGAGCCAGCTCCTCATCTATGAATTCATCCTTAACGCAGGGGAACTGTTGCAAATGAGCGCTCTCCCCTCTATTCCCCCGAAGATATCCCCATACCTCCTCGGCGGTAAAGGAAAGGATGGGCGCCATCAATGTGACCAGGGTCATCAGGATCTCGTAAAGGGTTGTTTGGGCGGACTTCCTTTCGATGGACCGTGCTGGCAAGACATAGAGTCGATCTTTCAAGATGTCTAGGTAGAGGGCGCTCATATCCACGGCACAAAAATTGTTGATGCTATGGTAGATGATATGGAACTCGAACCGCTCATAGGCATCCAATGTTCGGGAAACCAGCTTCTGTAGCCGATGAAGTGCCCATCGATCGAGCTCCATCAAATCATTGTAGGGAACCGTTTCCTTCTCAGGATCGTAATCATAGATGTTTCCCAGGATATATCGGCATGTATTTCTCACCCTCCTATAGGCTTCGCTGAGCCTGCGAAGGATCTCCTCCGAGAGCTTGATATCGTCCCGGTAATCCTCCGCGGCCACCCATAGTCGTAATATCTCCGCTCCATAGTCTCGAATGACTTCTTCCGGAAGGATGACGTTTCCCGCGGATTTAGACATCTTCCTCCCTTCCCCATCCACGACGAAACCATGGGTTAACACTGTCGAATAGGGGGCATGTCCCCGGGTTCCCGCCGAGGTCAGCAAGGCGCTATGGAACCATCCTCGGTGCTGATCGCTACCCTCAAGATACATGTCAGCGGGATATTTCAAATAATCCCGTTTCTCCAATACAGCGGCCCAACTTACCCCGGAGTCGAACCATACATCGATGA
>JBGVTJ010000044.1:0-2194 GCA_041862515.1 Thermodesulfobacteriota bacterium
GATCGAGGAAGCGGTTGAAAAGGTGGTTGAGTTTGCCTAGGGCCATAGAATTGATGAGGAGAAGGGAGGAAGAATTATCGAAAGCAGTTCTATATCTATCCGAGAAGACCAACGGCTTCACTGAACCCAGGATTGTACTCATAGGTGGTTATGGCCATCAAAATGAGGAAAGGGGAGAGGGTCGAAGCCCTCCTCGGGTGGCGATGGAAAGGAACCTTTTGGGCGACCCTGACGTAATCCTTAAGCTCTACGACGAGGCCCGAAGGCGCTGGGGCCACCTCACGAGCAGATACGGCTTGGGGAAGATCGTCGAGGCGGCCCTTCTAAAGATGAAAGTAGAGAAAAAACGTGAGAGTAAGTCGCTCTAGTTATCACCGTTTCCCGAGGATCTCTCTTAACCTTTCTTGATGATTCTTTGCGTCGTAGTCCCATTTTCCGTCACTGAAATGTTCGTAGGGGATCGTCTGCCTCCACATCTGGCTCACGTCTTGGAAGAAGTAGCTGTACGTCTTCAGGTGGCCACTTTTTATGAGCCTAGACAGGGCAACGACAAACTTCCTGAACTCTTTTCTGGGAAGATACATCTGGCTGATAAGGGAGTTCTCTCCAAGAACTTTGCCTAGGTTAAAGGGGAAGGGTTTGTCGTGGAGTGATAGGGTAAACTTTGAGAACTTCTCGTAGGAATCGAACTCGAACCTGAAGAACATGTAATCGGAGAAAAGGATAGGAAATCTAGCTATTTCCATCTCATACCCCTCCACAATCTTCCGTTTGGAGACGTGTTCCCTAAAGTGGTATTTCACCTTCTCAACGTTAATCCCAATTTTCTCAGAGATTTCGGTCATTGTCGCCCTGCCGTCCTTCTCCAGCTCCTTAATTATGAGAAGATCCTCGTAATCGACATTTATCGGCCAGTCATCCGGCTCCTTCAACGTCCATGGCAGCTCACCTTCGATGGTCTCAACTTCCCCAACCCATTCAACCCAGTTGAAGACCCATCTATTTTCCTCGATGTCGAACCATTTGCTCCTGACGGGCACGCCCTCGCGGCAGGTAGTCCAGTCTATCTCGTACGACCTGGCCACGCCCAAGTCGAGCAGGCTCTTCATGAAAGACTCGAAATCCATTGAATTATCCTTGGGAATGGTCCAGATACTTCCGAAACCCTCGTACGGGCCATATATCCGGCATAGGAACAGCCAGAAGTCGTTTACCTTTAGACAATCGAGAAGCAAGTCCTCATACCCTTGCACCGCCTCGACAAAAACGGTGGCCTTCTTCAGGCCCATGTTGGTGTGGTATGGGTTCAAGTGGAGAAATAGAAGGGATTCTTCCAGCATGCGTTTGACGCGGTATCGAACCGTGGTGGTAGGCATATTGAGATGTTCCGCTATGAGAGCCAGGTTCCTCGGCCCTAAAAAGGAGAGCCCCTCAAGGATCTTAACGTCGGTCTCATCTATTTTATTCCAAGCCGAGTAGATGTCACGGATCTTTTCATCAATTACCTGTAATTGCGGGCTCTTCATCCGTTTTATCTACATATGAATGTTTTTATAGTTTTTGTTTAGTCATCACCGCCTGATGAACCGCCTCCCGGTACTGGGTCGCCGCGCGGTTTAAATGGCCCGCCCTTGAAGCCTCCTAAGCCAAAGCTCACCGGATCGGCCGAGACCGTGATGGAGAATACTGGGGCGACTGAGAAGACGCTGACGACCATCAGGAACACGAAGGCGATTGCAACTAGCTTACCCCTCACCAACTTTCACCTCCCGCTCAAAGCAGAACTAACGAAACTACAAATACATTAGTAATTTATTGATTTCTGGTTCATATTCTCGTGAGCACGAAGCGATTAGTCGTAAGTGCTATGGGGCCACCTCGTCACCAGATACAGCTTGGGGGAGGTCATCTCATCGACCCTGAAAAAGATGGAAAAGTAGGAAGGGTGCGCGCGGGCGAATTCAATAATTATTGAGGTTTATTGGGAGAGCCGATCTCTGTTATCTTGATGGAAAAAGAGGTCGGTTCTCCCAAGCTACTATTCGAGAACCTGGATTTAACTCCGATCCATTCCATCCTCTGGACGGACCTCCACACCGAAGGCCCGGGAAGACCCGTCGAATACAACCCGAAGTGGGACCTGAAGGCCCTCCTGCTCCGCCTGCTGGAGCAGATCCCATACGTGAAGGACTTG
>JBGVTJ010000045.1:0-5588 GCA_041862515.1 Thermodesulfobacteriota bacterium
CGTCTTCAAGCCCAGCGGCGACGCGTACGCCGAACTCGCCCGCATCAAGGTGGCCGACTCCCCCTGCTACGCGCACCCGGTGGTCGCCGGAAACAGGGTCTTCGTGAGAGACCAGGAGACCGTGGCGCTGTTGGCCATCGAATGAGGCAGGCCGGAAGGGGGCATGCGAAGGGAACCCGCCGCCCGCCGGCGCGTGCCGGGACGCCGCGCGCCCCACGATCGTCGCCACGTGCCTCGAGGGATCGGGCTCCGCGGGGGAGCCCGTCAGGGCCTGCCCTGGAGCGGGCGAAGGGAGTCGAACCCTCGACGTTCAGCTTGGGAAGCTGACACTCTACCACTGAGTTACGCCCGCATGCAATCCCGCAAAAAGCACTCTTAACGTACGGTATTTCAGGGGTTTTGTCAAGCACAATTTCGAAATATCTCAAAACCTGAGGAAACGAGCTCTGAGCGCGAATTAAGATTTTTTCGGGAACCATTCTTAGTAAAGCGAAACGCCCGCAAATCCAATGTGTGAGCCTAAAGGGCGAGTTTTGGATTTGCAGTGGAGCGAACTCTAGAATGGTCGAAAAAATATTTTGAGCAGAGAAGAGCGAGTTTTCTTAGAGCCACCATGGAGTTATTTGGTAACTCTCTCAATATATTCACCCGTGCGAGTATCGATCTTGATGATATCCCCTTCTTCAAGGAATAACGGCACCTGAACCACCGCCCCCGATTCCAATCTCGCCGGTTTTGTTCCCCCAGCGGCCGTGTCCCCTCGGACGCCCGGTTCCGTTCGGTCGATGCGAAGCTCAACAAATATGGGAAGCTGTGCACCCACTGGATTGTTGTTGTAAAAAAGCACGGTCAGGGTAATATTTTCCCGGAGGAAATCCTTGCTATCGCCCAATTGATCCTCGGTCAACTCGAATTGCCAGTACGATTCCTTATCCATGAAGTAATAATTTTCTCCGTCGTGATAGAGATATTGTACCTCCTTCTCCTCAATGTCCGGGCTCTTCACCCTTTCCCCAGATCTGAATGTCTGTTCCAAAATGTTCCCCGTTAACAAACTCTTCAGCTTTGTTCGCACGAAAGCTCCGCCTTTTCCGGGTTTTACATGGAGAAAATCGACGATGATGAAGGGTTCTCCGTTCAGTTCGATCTTGAGCCCTTTCCGAAATTCAGATGTCGTGGGCATGGCTTTTTCCCCTCATTCACTCCACAATCTCAATCTCCTTGGAGAGATTAGTAAGGACTTCACATCCATTTCCCGTCACCAATACCATATCCTCAATCCTCACACCACCCCATTCGGGTATATAGATCCCCGGCTCGACCGTAAAGATCATCCCTTCTTCTACAACATCCTCACTTTCGGGGCCGATTACGGGGTTCTCATGGACCGCCAGCCCAACCCCGTGGCCGGTCATGTGGCCGAAGTAGGCGTCGCATCCAGCATCCTTGATCCAACCCCGGGCAACGGCATCGAGCTCCCTTGTCTTCCTGCCTGGACGGATGGAGGTAATAGTCCTATCGTGGGCATCCTTAACGATTTGGTAAATCTCTCTCTGGCGACGATTCGGCTTCCCACAAATAAAGGTACAGGTTTCATCCGAATAATAGCCGCGATACCGAACCCCGAAATCGATGATGACGAAGTCACCTTTATTTATCCTTTTCTCGCTGGGTTTGCCGTGGGGAAGGGCGGAACGATCTCCAGATGCTACGATGGTGTCGAAAGAGATCCCATCGGCACCGTTGCGCCTCATGGAAAACTCCAATTCCAATGCGATCTCGCTTTCCCTGGTGCCAGGCTTTATCATCCACATATTCTCCCTGAAGCTCTTGGAAGCGATATCAATGGTCCTCTTTATCCGCGCTATCTCCTCATCATCTTTTACCGCTCTGATGTTCCTTACTCTATCGTCCAGGGGAAGGAGTTCGACGGTGCTTACCTTTTCGGCGAGCTCTTTATGAGCCCCGTAAGTCAAATGTTGGGCCTCGAAACCTATTCCCTTCAATCCCAAGCCATTCATGAGATCAGACAATCCCTCGACCTTCTTCTTGTATTCGATCAGTTCAAAGCCGGACACCTCTTCCCTGGCCTGCGTTGTATAACGAGAATCGGTTAAAAAATACCCCCTGGTTTCAGTCATCACCAGGGCAGCATCGCTCCCCGTGAATCCGCTTAGGTAATGGACATTCTCCAAGCTCGTGATCATGATCCCATCAAGATGATCTTCCCTCAGGACCCTTTTAATACGATTGATCCTCTCCTGCCTCATTCTGATTCTCCAACCCCTCTTCCATGCTCTTCCTGGCCTGTTGAATCCGGCTCAGCCATTCCTTAAGCTCCCCGATGGCACGTTCGATATTTCTTTTTGGCTTTATTGGGGATTCACCTCCTCCCGCGGAGATCTCCCTCGATTCCCTCAAGCGCAATTCCAGCTCCCTCACCCTTTCCTTAAATCTGATACTGGTTGGATTTTGCTTGAGGAGTTGTCGGTAGATCTTAAAAGCCTCTTTAATATTTTCCCCCTTGAGGTACAGTTCGGCCAGAGTCTCAGTGGCGATATTGGCTTCCTCTTCCATGGGCCACCAGTTGGTACAACGGCTTTCTCAAAAAGGTAGGTCAAATCCCTTCGTTAGTCAAGGGCAATTTAAGGGATCCCTGAAATCTGGAAAAATGAGTTCTGAGCACGAATTAAAGATTTTTTCGGGAACCATTCTTGGTGAAGTGAAACGGCCACAAATCCACTGTTTGAGCCCGGAGGGCGAGTTTTTGATTTGCAGTGAAGCGAATTGTAGAATGGTCGAAAAAATATTTTGAGCAGAGAAGATCGACTTTTTCGGAGATTCCCTGAAGGATGGACCGGGTTTCCTGAGGACTTTGGCTTCCCTCATAGTTCGTTCCCACAATCTCCCGATGTTTCGGGATCGAAACATAGGTTGTTCCCAGAACCGAAGGGAATTGAGGAAATTATTGACAAAATAGTCTGTTTGGATGTATGAGAGGAAGTCAAGATGATCGAGGGAGGTATGAACGGTGGCTAAAAGAAGACGAATTCCCAAGAAGAAACTGAAGGAGCCCGACGAGTTTATTTCCACTACGGCCAGGATACTCTCGTGGGCTGTGGAAAATCTGAAACTCGTTCTCATCGGTATGATTATATGCGCACTGGTAGTGCTATCGTTGGTCTTTTGGCGTATAAAAGCGAGAAACAGAGAGATCGAGGCGCTGAATGTTTTTTATCGGGCCTCGGAGATGTTGATGTCTGCCGAGGACCCCTCTTCTAAGGGTTATCAAGAGGCCATTGCTGAATTTGGACGGATACAAAGGGAATATCCCCATACGGATGTAGTTGAGCTAGCTCAACTACAGTTAGGGCAAGGATTTCTGAATACAAAACAATATGATAAGGCCGTGGAAAGTTATCGCAAATTTCTCGATAGTGGCCCGCGGGAAGGGCTATACCGGCTTTTGGCCCTGCAAAATTTGGGCTATGCCTATGAGGGACAAGGGGATTACCAAAGGGCTTTAGATTCGTTCCAAAGCCTCGTTGCCAAGGGGGAGAACTTTCTCCAACCCTGGGCGTATCTCAACGTGGGTCGGTGTTACGAAAAGCTCGGCAATCGGGAGGAAGCCCTCAAGACTTATCGTATTTTCTTGGAGAAATTCCCGGACTCAACCATGGCTCCCCTAATAAGGAGTAAGATAAGCACATTGGAGTACAGGTAGGGATTGTAATATGGCGGGATGGGAAATGGCCTAGACTCATCAAAATGCATCCGGATGCAATGTACGAAAAACGTGCATACCACTTTTTTCACAAGTAGATGGCAAAATGACCACTCCCGGAGGACAATTGTTGAACCCTCTGACTCCTCCTCCTGGATGAGTCAACGATTTAACGGGGAAAATGGATAATCATCATGCTCGCGTGGATCCGGATAGCCGTTGGCTGAGGAGTGGAGGTGTCATGGCGGTAGTGATAAAAACCATCATAATGATGGCCGCATAGAGAGCGGGATCCAATAATGGTTGACCGTTCACCCGTAACTGGCTCCCGAGCCCCGCAAAAATCAGGCCCACTTCACCCCGGGGAACCATACCCAGGGCCACTGTCCATCGATCCAACCTTTCATTCCTTGAAAAGACTCCCCCTGCACACGCCATCTTTCCAGCTACAGCGACAGCAGCCAAGACGAGCCCGACTACAATGGCCTTGACCGAGAAGAGGGCCCTCAGATCTACCTGCATGCCCATGTGAAGGAAGAATATCGGGACGAAGAGCGTTGAAAGGGGTAAAAGCAGGTGCTCAAGTCTATCCCGTTCCTGAGACCTGAAAATCAGGGAATGCTCCGGCTCCAGTATGAGGCCTGCAGCAAATGCCCCCACAAGAGGGGCTAAACCAAATCGACGGGACAAGTATGCAAAGGCAAAGCACAGCGTCAAGGAAAGTGTTAGCAGCATCCCGCTTAATTCGAGTTTTGCTGCCCAGTGATAGAGTCTCTTGCTGAAGGTAACACCCAGAACAATACCAACTACCAAAAACCCAAAGGCCTTCGCACTAATCAACAAAATCTTCATCCCAATCCCTGTTGAAGCCTGCTCTTGGGAAGAACCGATAATCGCTACAACTACAGCGAGGACGATCAACCCAAGGACATCATCAACAACAGCCGCGGCGAGGATGGTCCGGCCTTCCTCTGTTTGGACTTTGCCAAGATCTTTCAAAACCCGGGCGGTTATACCAACACTCGTCGCACAAAGTGTGGCACCGAGAAATACATCGACCCAAAGGGGAAAATACGGGAAGAATATTCGAATCGTGGCGAAACCGAGCAGAAACGGTGCAATCACCCCGATGATGGCCACCATGAGAGCAGACTGCCCTACGGCCATCAACTTGGGAACGGTGATCTCGACCCCGACCTCAAACATGAGCAGGATTACCCCCAACTCTGCCAGGGTGGCCAGGCTCGGATCGGTTCTCAATGCCTCAAAAAAACCAAACCCTAAAAGGGCTAAGTTGCCGAAGGCTATCCCAGCAAAGAGCTCTCCTAAGACAACGGGGAGATGGAGCTTGCGCGCAGCAAGACCGCCAAGCTTAGCTGCGGTTAAGATCAAGGAGAGCTCAAACAGTAACTGCGTAAATGAGTGTGGCATCCAAAAAAATTGAAAGGATTCTCTTGGGAATGGAGAGAGTATAGGATAAGATAGGAATGGTTTTCAAGCGCTAAGTTTGATGGCTTCGTAAAAAGCCCAACTTCCGTTCGACATGCTCACGGCCCTGAGCAAAGCCGAAGGGCTGCGTTGCGCTGCATCCTTCGTCATTGCAGCGTACTGTAAGTACGCTTCATTCCTCAGGATTTGCGCGCCTTGAATTTGGAGCTTTTTACTTTGCCATCCAATTTTGACTCTTTACGAGATCATCAAGTTTACGCGGAAAAAAAGAATCAATTACATTAAACTATAAAGAATAGACACAGTGGGGGGAGTGTTATTTATGAAAAGAGAGCTCATGATCTCCAATAGGAGATGGGTGGGAAGAATAATTCTTCTCATCGCCTTTGCCGCTGGATGCGCCACGATTCCCAGG
>JBGVTJ010000046.1:0-4620 GCA_041862515.1 Thermodesulfobacteriota bacterium
TCCGGATTTCCCGATCACATCGATCTCGCCGGATGCCGCCAATCGAGACGAGATGATGTCGACTATCCCCTCCTTGAGGTACCCCAAGTCTTCAGCGCTATGGATCTGAAAGGGAAGGATTGCCACTCGAGGGGGGTTCGCGCCAGGAGTGGGCAATGCGAGTATGGTCAATGTGGCAAGGGATAGGAGAAGGATGGCGGTATATCGTGTCCGTGACCCGTGTCCGTTCTCCGTAAAGAGGAGAATGTTGGCCAGCCTCTTGAAGGAAAGTCTCATAGGTTTGCTGCTCATAAAACCGTGGTTCCTCATTATTTTTCTCCAATAGATGAAAAAGCATCCGATGTCAATACTTTTTTTGGCTTCTTTCCCTCCAGGCGTATGTGCGGGAATGGATACATCACGAATCACGAGCCCCGGACACGTATCACGATTCACAAAACCCCGGACACGTATCACGGCTTCGCCGGCTCGAAGGCGTAGTAGACACGGTCCTTCAGAACCGTTTCCCTCCCCACTTGGATGGGGACGGGATCCACGGCGAAGACAGAGAGCTTGACCTCGTCCCCCTCCTTGAGCTGTCCCACCTGGCAGTGGACGATCCTCGAAAAGAGCTTCAATTTTCCCCCTAGGTTGATGAGGGCGTGGATGAGGGGGGTTTCGAAACCCAGGGGGACACCGACCTCTTCCTCGGTAACGACCTCCACCGTCCCCGTAGTGGGCAGGTCGATCCATTCCAAATCCTCCGAGAGGCAGCTGGGGCAGATGACCCGGGGAGGAAAAGCTTCGTGGCCGCAGCCTTTACACCGGGTCGTGGTAAACCGGCCTTGCCTCAAGTGCTCGTAGAATGGATATACCCGGTTGAATTCCTTGGACTCCTGGGGATAGAGGTCCATAGTGGCGATGTACTTCCCCTCCAATATTTTCAATCCGCCCATTGAATTCCTCCTTTAGGCGTGTCCGTGGTTCGCTATCCGTGTCCGCTATCCGTTTTCCGTCTCCGGTCTCCGTGTCCGTCTTCCGCCCCCTGCTTACGCTTCACGACCACGGATTACGGTACCCGGACACGGATCACGGTAAAGGGTCCGCTTTAAGAGCTTAAGGATTGGGCTAATTTCGTCAGCATTTGGCTTACTCGTTCATATTTTCCAATGAACTCCAAGTATCGATCATTACTCATGTATTTTAAATCTCTCGCTAAAAGGAGTTGATATTTCATTTCCCCGGCAGATCCTTTAGCTATTCCGACAAATTGTCTATATTCCTTTTTACTCAAACGGTGACTCCCTTCCAGGAGGTTCATGGGTATGGAGTAGGCCGACCGACGCATTTGTGATATAAGCCCGAATTTTTCATGTTGGGGAAATTTTTTTGTGATTTCGTAAATTTCCAAAGCCAATTGATGTGACAATTTGAAGACATCCAAATCTTCGACACTTTTCATACCGGATACGATCTACGGACACGGATAACGGTTAACGGACACGGACCACGGACTAGGGCTCTCCGCCATAAATCACAACGGTGTGGGCCGCTATGAACCCACTCAGGTTGTGAGTCAGCCCCGTCTTCGCCCCTTCCACCCGTCTTGCCGCATCCCCCCTCAATTGGTGCATAATCTCGATGGCCTGACGGATTCCCGTTCCACCGAAGGGGTGGCCACAGCTCAAAAGGCCTCCATCGGTGTTGATCGGGATCTGGCCACCGAAATCGGATTTGCCCTCTTGGATGAAGAGGCCGCCCTCACCCTTTTCGCAGAAGCCCAGATCCTCGTATTCGATAATCTCCGAAATGGTGAAACAATCGTGGGTCTGAGCCACATCCAGCTCGCTGGGTTCGATTCCCGCGGATTCGTAGGCCTCCTTTGCGGCTATTCTGAGCGCCTCCCATGTGGTCCAGCTGGGCATGTTGGCCGACATGTTGCTCAACGTGGCCTGGCCTGTTCCCTTGACATAGACCAGGGGCTTATCCGTTAAATCCCTGGCCTTCTCCTCGCAGGCCAAGATGACGCCGGCGCATCCATCGGTAATGGGGCAGCAGTCGTACAGGGTAAGGGGGGGCACGATATTCTTGGCGCTGAGGGCCGTCTCCAAGGTAATGGGCTCTCGGAATTGAGCGTTTGGGTTGTTCAGTCCGTTTCGTCTATTCTTCACCGAGATCATGGCCAACTGTTCTTTTGTCGTCCCATACAGCTTCATGTGCTGTTTGGCAACCATGGCAAAGGCCGGGGGCGGTAGTCCCAATCCTTGAGCCCCGTCCCAGTCGTGGTCCACCGATGCCAATTCGCTGTAAAAGATCTCCCATTTCTCCGGCATGTAGAGCTTTTCTCCCCCGATCACCATGACGATATCGGCTATGCCGCTTTTAATGAGCCCGTAGGCGAGGATGATACCCGAGCTTCCACTGGCACATAACAACTCAACCCTGGCACAGATGCTTCTGGGTTTGATGCCAAGGTATTCGGCCACAACGGGTGCCAGATGTGTCTGGAAAGCACTGCGCTCCGTATAAGCAGAAGCCACCAATAACCCGTCTATGGCCCTGTTGGTGATGGCCTTGTTGTCATCAAAGCACGCCTTACCGGCTTCCTGAAACATGTCCCTGAGGGAGGCTTCCCGGACCCCCCACCTGCACATTCCACCGGCGATGACACAGACATTCCTCATCATCTAATTACCTCCGCAGCAATCCCTTGCGAGATTTTTACCGTTTTTTCATTATAAACTATACACTCCAGATGCTGTCAACTCGCTTTTTGGGGTCCGTCCTGATTTTCTTGGGAACCCCGGTGTCTCCGGGCCCCTCAGCCGAAGAAGTGGGGGTACTCTTTCAGCGTTAGGAGTAGCGCTCAAAAAGCCGAATAACCTTGACAGGATGGAGGAGGTTTGATTTAGAATGGAGAATATTGAGCGTGAGCGGAGATTGTCGAGAAGGCCATGAGAGATCTCTGGAAAAGTTGTTCATGGCCGTTCAAAAAAATATTTTTTCGACCATTCTAAAGTTCGCTTCACTGCAAATCCAAAACTCGGCCTCCGGGCTCAGACATCGGATTTACGGCTGTTCCACTTCACTAAGAATGGTTGCCGAAAAAATCTTAATTCGCGCTCAGAGGTCCTTTTGCCTTTTTCCAGAAATCTCGATGAGTGCCATATGAGCTCCAGAGGAGGGGGACATGATAACCGGTGGGACTGATATCGGCTCTTTGTCAGTGGAATCGGTGATCTTCGAAGCGGAAAGGGGAGTGATTGGTTATTCCATCGTACTTACTGGTCCAAACAGCAGAAAGTCCTCGGAGGTCTCCCTTGAACGGGCCCTCAGTTCAGGCGATGTGAGGCGGACCGATCTCTCCTATATCGTCTCGACGGGATGCGGCAGGGAAATATCCGGTTTCGCCCATGAAAGCGTCACCGAGATTACCTGTTTGGCAAAGGGAGTCCATTATCTCTTCCCGGATTGTAGAACCATTATCGACATCGGGGGGCAGGATACGAAGGTCATTAACATCGATGAGAGGGGGAGGGTCACCGGCTTCGATATGAACGATAAATGTGCCGCCGGAACGGGGAGGTTCTTGGAGGTTATGGCCATGGCGTTGAACGTGGATTTGGACGAGATGGGGGAGCGATCGCTCCATTTCAAGGAGGAGATAGAGATCAGCAGCCTCTGCACCGTCTTTGCCGAATCCGAAGTGGTTTCCCTGGTATCAGAGGGAAGGGAGGTGGAGGACATCCTGCACGCCTTGAACAAGGCTGTTGCAGATAGAACCGTGAGCCTCCTGGAGAGAGGGAGACCGGGGGGTAAGATCGCGATGACGGGAGGGGTGGCAAAAAACGTGGGCGTGGTGAGAGCCTTAGAGGAGAGGCTGGGTCAATCAATGATGGTATACCACGAACCCCAAATTGTAGGAGCTCTGGGGGCGGCATTGATCGCCTTGGAGAGGGTGGAGGGGTAGCGTTGGTCAGCTGTCGCCATTGCGGCGCGGGAAACTAGCGTCCGAAAGGCCTATGGGTATGGATAACTCCTCCGGAAATAGGCGGCATCAACAACCATACTTCCTTATCGCCTCCTGGCAGGGTACTGTCCAAATCTCAACCCATCCCTGCCGCTTCCGCCACTATGAGCGATCCGGATCGATAGAACGGCAGATCTGTGAAAAAGTCGCTCATCGCTACTCAAAATATTTTTTCAACCATGCTAAAGTTCACTTCACTGCCAATCCAAAACACGCCCTCCGGGCTCCGACGGTGGATTTGCGGCCGTTTCGCTTCACAAACCGCTCATATTGAGCGAAAGACCCTCAATTTTTTCACTGGTACTTTTGATAAGCCCTTATACGGGTTCTCGATTATCCCTGAAATCGAAATAGGGAGCAACCTGATTGTTGTTCTTTGAAAATTCTCTATTGCCACACGAATGGGGACAAGTTCCACTCTAACAATCGGTTTGTTAGCTTCTCTTGTGTGCCATTTTTTATTTTCGTTTATTTCTCAGATCGAAGGGGGATGGGTCTTGTTTGGATTTTCCCATCTCCACGTTTTTTTGCTCTCTCTTGAGCTCCTAACGAAATGTTTTTCTCTTCAACTCTTCTTTATTAAAGTTAGACTTAATTTTTCAAAAAAAAAA
>JBGVTJ010000047.1:0-12954 GCA_041862515.1 Thermodesulfobacteriota bacterium
CTAAATCGACTCGGCCGAGGGCTTCGAGTGTCTTCGACCTTGAGGACTTCGGCGTGAGCTCAGTCGAACGCTCAGACCCGAAGGGAGCCTCAGCCGAACTCCTCGTCGCGGGCCGAAGCACTAAATACTAAACAAATTCTAATTTCCAAATCTCAAATTCAAAATCGTTTGGTTCTTTTGGGTTTTGGTCATTTGATATTGTTTAGAATTTAGAGAATTAGTATTTGGAATTTGCCTGTATCCCCCCCTATACAAAAATTTATGTCCTCACATATAGTCGCTAATAACCAATCATCTAACGGGGAGGGCTTGGAGGAGATCCTGCAATTCCCTCAATATGCGTCTCGGCCTTTTACGTATGAGCTTTTCCAGGGGGTGATATCCGTTACTCAGGGCGTAGACATCTACCCCGGCTGATTTTCCAGCTTCGATGTCTTCCACCGTATCTCCCACCATCACGACTTCCTCGGGGCGAAGGCCCAGATCCAGTACCATGGCATTCACCATGTCGGGAAAGGGTTTTGGTCTCAAGCCATGCCCAACTCCCGTAATGGTGGTGAAGAAGCGATCGATTCCGAGCTGCGAGAGGAGCTTCCGGCAAAACTTCGCCGACTTGTTAGAGGCCACTGCCAATCGGATCGATCGACGAGAGAGCTCTTCGATGACGGCCTTCGCACCCTCGAGAAGGATGGTTTCGTCCAGGTAAATGTCGCGATATTTGTTGCGGAAGACGGATTTGATCTCCCCTATTTGATGAGAGAGAAGGAAGGGCCTCAGGATTTCCTCCAGCGATCCCCCGAGGTGTTCCCCCAATTGGTGGTAGGGTAAGGGAGGGAGTGCCGAAGTGGTTGAAGGCCTCGTTGAGCCCAATATAGATGGCGTCATAGGAGTCGATGAGCGTCCCGTCCAGGTCGAAGATGAGCCCTCTTGGACAGATCCGCCATAATCTCGCCGAAATGGTCAAAATAGGTGCAATCGGTTCCCTCTCGAACGCAGATCTCAAAGAGAATCTCCTTGGCATAGATCCGATCCGCCTCCTGAGCGGCGCATCGATCGGAATATCCATTGCCGATGTACGTGATCAGGTCGTAAAAGGGGCGTTGTTCAAGCAAGATCGTCCTCTTACAGGTTCCACACAGGCCGCAATCCAGGCTATGATAAGGGTGTTCGAAGCGGATTTCCCCCCCCTTTTTGAAGGAAATTCGGTTTGAGAAAATGGGTATAAGAGGGAGGCCGTGGTGTTCAAGGAGCCGCTTGATATAGATATCGAAACCATCGCTGACGATTTTCAGATCGATGCCCTTGCGAAGACAATATTCATGGAATCTGCCGAAGTAGGGGTCGATGCGGGATCGCTCCATGATGGAGCCTTCCATCTCCTCGGGGGTTACCCTGCAAATCCTGGCTATTCGTTCATAGGCCTCCTTGGAACCAATTTTGCCCTCCCCATACAGTCGGTCGATCTTTTCCCAGTTTCCCCTGGTAAAGGCGCACAAGAGCTCGTAGCCCATATCCCTCACGCTGATCGTGCCGTCGAAATCACAGAGGATAAGGTGTTTCATGGAATCTTTCGTCGAGTTGGATGATTCTCTTCCCTCTGAAGATCCAATGGAATGGGGGAGGAGATCGGGCAAAAACCCTTCACCCTCGGGGGCTCGCCAATGGAGGCTCATTTTGGGGGGCGAATTTTGAACTTCTTCTTGAGGCGTTCGGCAACGATGTCAGGGACCAATCCATTCACGTCCCCCCCTAAACTGGCCACTTCTTTGATGGTTCTCGAGGAGATGAAGAAGTAATCCCTTCCGGTCATCATAAACAGGGTATCCAACTTCTTATTCAGGCTCTTGTTCATATGGGCCATATGGAATTCGTAATCGAAGTCCGAGGTAGCCCTCAATCCTCTCAGGATTACGCTGGCGTTTGTCTTCTCGACGTATTCCACCAAAAGACCGCTAAAGCTCTCAACCACGACATCGGGCATCTCCCGCACTGCTATCTTGGCCATTTCTACCCTCTCGTCGATGGTAAAGAGGGATTTCTTCTGCGCGTTATCGGCGATGGCGACGATGACCCCATCGAAAATTTCCAAACCCCGCGCGATGATATCGATATGACCATTGGTGATGGGATCAAAGGATCCGGGATATACTGCTATTCTTCCCATTGAGAACCACCTTTCGTCATACTCCAGATCGGAGCGATGAGCGCCATCGAAAGATGGAGATCACCGTATCTCCGTGCCGTTTTTGCTTTTCCAGGGACAGCCTTTCCCACTGAGGAGAGGGGTCTACCGCAGAACCGTGCTCGACGACAATCATCCCCTCCTCGCTCACCATATCATGGGCATTGATGAAGCGCAAGGTTTTGTCCACATAGCCCCTTCCGTAAGGGGGATCGACGAAGACGAGATCGACCTTCTCACCCCTGCGCATCAGTGCCTTCAGAGCTATCTCTACGTCCAGGGAGATAATTTCGGCCTGGTCTTGAAATCCACAGAGGTCCCGGTTTTTCATCAAGGCCCTGAGGAGAGTCCTCTCTTTTTCGACGAAGATGGCCTTTTTCGCGCCTTGGCTGAGGGCCTCGAGCCCCAGATTGCCCGTTCCCGCAAACAGATCCAGGACGATGCTCCCTTCCACGTAGCCCTGTATCATAGCGAAGATCGATTCCTTCACGCTGTCCCGGGTTGGCCGAATCCCTCTCGTCTTAACGGCTGTCAGTTTCCTCCCCTTTGCCCTTCCCGCTAAGATTCTCATCCCACTATCCTCGTTCCGGAATTCCGTCTCAATGAGACAATAACTCTAGGACTTTTTTCCGCATATTCTCTTGATGGGTCCCCTTCCAATAGATTCGCGAACACCCGGGACATGAGTGAAATTCGGAATAGGTGGAGAAGATGAAAGCTGGAACCCTTCCCTCCACATCCTCTTTGGGGATCTTCTCCAGTTGTCTGTTACAGATAATACAACGGGAGAAGAATCGATGCTCATCGATTTTCAGGCCTAACTCCTTTATCACGCTCCTCAATTGAAGGTCTGGATTGTCCTCCCGAACCAGGGTAATCTCTCGGAAGTTTCCCGGCTGAGGCAATTTCGTCGAGCGAGTCAAGAATATTCGACCCCTCCCTTTTTCCACGAGCACCTGCCAATCGTTTCCCCGCCAGTAGAGGGTATCATATCCGAGGATTCTCAGCCATCTCGCCAGCCTTCCCAGCATGCGGTCAACGATGAATCGCTCAGTCATTAGACTTAGATGCCCGCTTTATGAGGTCGAAAGCACACCGCCTCGCTTCCTCCAAAATTATCTCCTCATTCTCCACCCTTCGGTTGGCCATGAGCACCCTCCCATCGCAAATAAGGGTATCGACGCATCCACCGTTCCCGGAGTACGCCAGGTCTGAGTAGAGGTCGAAATGAGGAGTTAATTCAGGTCTTTGGAGATCGATCAGGGCTATGTCCGCCAGGGCACCTTCCTTGACTTCCCCACAGTTCAAGCCAAAGGCCTTGGCCCCATTGATGGTGGCCATCTTGAAGGCCTCGAGGGCTGGAAGGACAGTGGTGTCTTTGTGGTGGTATTTTTGTAGGAGGGAGGCGAATTTCATGCTCTCCAACATATCCAGGTTGTTGTTGGATGAGCATCCATCCGTACCGAGGGATATCGTAACCCCAGCCGTCTTTAACCTCTCATACGGAAAAACCTTTCCCACGGCCAATTTCATATTGGAGATGGGGTTATGGACTACCTTCACATCATGTTTCTTCAGCAGCAAAATCTCCTTTTGGTTGAGCCAGACTCCGTGACAGGCGATGACATTTGGCCCAAGAAAACCGATTTTCTCCAGGTATTCAGCGGGGCGCATTCCCTGCTTTCGGATACAGTCCTCAACCTCTTGTTGGGTTTCAGACAGGT
Organism: Thermodesulfobacteriota bacterium; assembly: GCA_041862515.1. Lineage (GTDB taxonomy): Bacteria > Desulfobacterota > BSN033 > WVXP01. Next base: position 3,907 of record JBGVTJ010000047.1, read on the forward strand.
GAACGTGAATGAGGAGCCCATGGTCCCGGGCAAAATCTGCCGCCCACTTCAAGCTCTCCTCGGAGACAGTATAGATGGCATGGGGGCCCAGAGTGAAAGTAACCCGGTCACCGAAATTTCCGCTTTGCTCGGATAGTTTGATATTGACTTCGATCTGTTCTTTGGCTGTTTTGTTGTCAAAGAAATCTATGAATACGGCGCTTATGGCGGCGCGGATCCCCATTTCCTGAACTGCACGGGCCGTTCCCCTCCAGAACCAATACATGTCGTTGAAAAAAGTGGTCCCTGTTTTGATCATTTCTAAACAGGCAAGCCTCGCTCCACAGTAGATATCCTCCTCCGTCATGTGGGCCTCAGCCACCCATATTTTCTTCTCAAGCCAATCCTGGAGGTGCATGTCATCAGCGTACCCGCGGAGGAGGGTCATAGCTGCGTGGGTGTGCCCGTTAATAAAGGACGGAATGGTCGCCTTGCGATCCCCTGGTATTTGGACATCCGCCGATAAAGGGATGGAATCGTCGATCTTTTGAATACGGTTACCTCTGATATAGATATCCTTTTTCTGTCCATTCAGGATTGTCCCTTTGATTAGGATGCTCACCTTACCTCCTCGATAATGGCTAGGACAAGGTTTTTCGCCCTCCCCATGTTGCTCTGTGCGGTCCGAAGAATATCCTCGGCCTTAAGGGGGGCTTCCGAAATTCCATGACAATAGTTGTCAACGGAGCAGATGCTTGCGTAAGGGATGGAGAGCTCCTCCGCAAGGGTGGCCTCGTTTGCCATGGTCATTCCGACTATGTCTCCGAAGTGTTGCAACAGGCGAATCTCGGCACGAGTTTCCAACCGCGGCCCCCTGGTTTGAATGTAGATACCTTCGCCGGTTACCTGGATCTTGTGGTGCTTTGCCACCCTGAGAATGAGTTGACGGAGATCCTCATTCAATCTCGGGGTGATATGGCGAATTTCGTGATCGAAGAGGGTTTGGACCCCCCAGAGGTTGATATAATCATGGGGTATGACGAGGGTTTTCGGGGGAATTTCAGGCTTGAGACTGCCCACGGAGTTGACCCCGATAATCCTGGGTATCCCTAATTCCTTGAAAGCACTGAGATTAGCCCGGTGATTGATTCGATGAGGGGGGATACTATCTTCCACCCCGTGTCGAGGCAGAAAAACGATATCATCGGATTCCAACACGGTCACCTTTCCGAAGCGAGTTGATACCTCCAGCGGATTCATTTCCTCTGAGAGGCCTATCCGCCGAAAGGCCGTCCCGGCAACAACCCCCGTTTTTACCATCTACCCTTCTCCAGAAAAGGAGTTCTGTACCCGCGCCTTGAGGGGAAAAAAGTTCTAACCTCCGCATAATAGGGAATTTTTTGGCTTACGTCAAACCTCGTCGCACGGAGCCCCTCATCGGGTTATTTCGAGGGCATGAAAGAAGTAGCCGATTTCGAATGCCGCTGTATCGGGACCATCGGAACCGTGTACGATATTTTTTTCGATATTTGAACCAAACTGTCTTCGAAGAGTCCCCTCACCTGCCTCTTGCGGGTTAGTGGCACCCATCAGATCCCTGACCCTTTGGATGGCGTTATTCCCTTCCAAGACCATGACTACCGCCGGGCCTGAAGACATGAATGTGGTGAGGCTCTCAAAAAAGGATTTCCCCCGATGAACCGCGTAAAATCCCTCTGCTTCCCTCTTGGACATCTTCACCATCTTCAGCCCAATCACCTTCAAACCGTTGTCCTCGAACCTCTTGATAACTTCGCCGATTAATCCCCGTTCGATTCCGTCTGGCTTTACGATTGATAAGGTCCTTTCCATAACGACCTCCGATTCCCCTTGAGGAAAATTCAAAGAGGTGAGACCAAGAAAATGTACAGTGCTGCAACTGGCCTTGTCAAGGTTCCCGTTTTCGCGGTCATCGCGAGAGAAGAGAGAGGGTAAGAAGTAGGGAGTAAGGAGTAGGCAGCAAGACATGGTGGAAAGCAGGTTAAGGTTGAGGTTGAGGTTAAGGAATAGGGGTGTGCTCGGCATGCTGCGGCTGCATTCGATTTGACAGGGCATGAGAAATGCCATATATATTTCCGTATCGTTTGATGAGATGACGGGGGAAGGGAGAGGAATGAACCGGAAGCTAAACCAATCTGGAAATATTGATAGAGGAGAATTGTATGATGTTGTTATCATCGGGGGGGGACCTGCAGGCTTAACCGCAGGACTCTACGCATCCAGGGCGAGGCTCAAGGCCCTCCTTATAGAAGCGATGATCGCGGGAGGCCAGATGACGACTACTGATGTCATCGAGAATTACCCCGGTTTTTCCCACATTACCGGGGCGGAGTTAAGCAATCTCATGGATGAGCAGGCCAAGGGGTTTGGGCTCACGGTGGAAACCGGCGAGGTAATTGGCCTTGAGTTAGTTGGAGATCAGAAATTGGTAAAGACAGGAGAGAAAGAGTACCGGGGGGAGGCCATCATCCTCTGCACGGGAACGGAATACCGGAAACTGGGCATTCCCGGGGAGGCGGAATTTACGGGCCGCGGGGTTTCCTACTGTGCGACCTGCGATGGGGCATTCTTCAAGGACAGCAAGGTCGTGGTGGTGGGAGGGGGGGATTCCGCATTGACCGAGGCGCTCTTTTTGACCAGATTCGCCAAGGAAATCACCATTATCCATCGGAGGGATGCCTTGAGGGCAACCAAGATCTATCAGGAGAGGGCCTTTGCCGACCCCAAGATCGATTTTCTCTGGAGTACTGTTGTCGAAGAGATTAAGGGGAATCAAACCGTTGAGAGCGTCCTCGTGAAAAATGTTACCTCCGGCGAGGTGAAGGAGGTTCCGACAGAGGGTGTCTTCATGTTCATCGGAATTACGCCCAAAACGGCATTTCTCAAGGGCGTGGTGGAGTTGGATGAAAATGGATATATCCTCGTGGACGAGGAAAACCTCCAAACATCGGTAGAGGGTATTTTCGCGGCGGGAGATGCCCGGAAAAAATTGCTGAGGCAAGTGGCTACAGCGGTGGGGGATGGGGCAACGGCGGCCTTCGCGGTGGAAAAGTACCTGGAGGAGAAGGGGAGCACTTGAAGTCAGTCCCTTTGCCTGGATATATTATGAGAGGGAGTGTTCAATGCTTTGAAAAAAGAGACGCCGTCAATTCGGCATGAACAAGAGAAGGGAAGAGAGGACTGAACCTCAAGACAAGGAGGAAGGAAGATGAGGGAGAACGTGGAAAAGGCCTTACAGAAGATTAGGCCTGCTCTCCAAGCCGACGGCGGAGATATCGAGTTGATCGATATCCAGGACGGAGTTGTGAAGGTCAGGCTCACCGGCGCCTGCGGTGGCTGTCCAATGTCACAGATGACATTGAAGCAGGGCGTGGAACGGGCATTAAAACAAGAAGTGCCCGAGGTAAAAGGGGTAGAATCCATTTAGCATTGAGGCGGAACGATTATAGAGAAGCAGAGGATGATCGTTCCACCCTTATTTCACTCTTGGGGAAGAAGAGTTTGATGCATCCTGAGCTCGACCAAGAGGCGTGCAACAGTTGCGGTACCTGCGTTGAGATTTGTCCGAGCGAAGTCTATCAGTGGGTGGGTGAGCGGCCAGAAGCGATCGATCTAGAGGAATGTGCTGAATGTGGAGCCTGTGAGGAACAATGTCCCGTCCATGCCATCGTTATGGTCGATGATTAATCCCCCTGTTGGGGGCTGTTCTCTTTTACATAAGCCATAACATCGAATTTTGATTTGCAGCCATTGTAACTCATGTAGCGGATTTTGCCGAAAATAGGGCGCTCGGGCCAGGCTCTATCATGTACTCCGCCAATACACCAGGCAATACCAGCATACCCGTTTGTTTCTCTCCCATCGAGCTCATATCGGTCATTGAGATAGAGGGCAATCTTTATTGCCTCCTCAGGCGATTTTGTCCACTCCAGGAGCTTTTTCCCCCAATACATTCTCATGTAACCGTGCATTTTGCCTTTCCGGGTCATCTCCCTTTGGGCGGCATTCCATAATTGGTCATGGGTATTGGCATGTTCAAAATCCTTTAAGGAATAAATGTACTCTCTTGGGTCCCTCCTATGATCATTGAGCGTCTTTTTCGTCCACTCAGGGAAACCCTCGAAGCTGTCATAGTGATCGTTATAGAAACAGAAATTATCCGACAGCTCACGCCTCACGATGAGTTCCTCCAAGAAGGCCTCCCGTGATTCCTCATCGGCATCACTTTTCGTTACCTCGAGGGCGACTCTCTGTGCGCAAATATGTCCAAAATGGAGATAGGGTGAGAGATTTGACGTCGCCTCCCTCGTGGGGTCATTTCTCCCTTCTTGGTACGAGGGTAACTTCTTTCTGACGAATTCCCTCAGGGCTTTTTGTGCCGCATTTTCCCCAGGCTCGATCCAGCCCACCTCTGAAACAGCGTGATCAACCTGGAGCGTTTTTTCAACTCCCGTCCAATCGATTCTTCCGTTTTTTTCCTTCCAGGGGATGGGGTGTTTCCGGAGCCTGGGAAAATCCGTCAAGAACTCCGGTAACGCTCTCCTAATCTTCGGCCGAAGAGTGTACGCCCCGTATTCCTGTTTCGGCGAGGCTATCCAGCACGGGACAATATTCCTCGCATCCACTTCATAGAAGGGGATAGCGATTTCCTTCGCCACGGCTTTTTTCCATTGCCCCTTGATACGCAGCGGCTCAAAATCGGTGATCAATGTTCCCACCCCATGTCTCTTGACAAAGGCCGGAATCTCTACACCGGCTGCGCCCGAGAGCACGGAGAAAGGGATATGCTTTTCTCGCAGGTTTTCCTCCACTTCTTGGAGGCCCCTGAGCATAAAACCATAGTGCCTCATTGTCGCATCGAGGAATTTCGGTGCCACGCAAAAGACGACGCCCAGTGATACCTTTTCCCGCAGTGCCAACTCCTGGGCGGATAACAGTGCCCAATTATCCCGTACACGCTGATCTCTGCTCATCCAGTAGACTACTGGACCGGCTTTTTTTTCTCCCGTTGTGATGAGTCTTACCCTCTTACGATTTACCATTTTTGCATTCCCGTGGCTTACATGATGCCGGTATTGAATTTGTCTCCGCAGTTCGATTGCGCTCTAACCCCCGCTTTACTATAGCATATTTGGGGAACTGGGTTCCAAGGGTTGATTTTTCATGTCCGCGCGCGTAGGCAAAAAATCAAGGAGTCTTTACAACCGGCAAATAACATGGGATTAGACCTTGATTTTCTGTTCCCCATTGACTACGTTTACTTTATATAGGCATGGGTTGAGAAAACCGCCTTTTCCTTTTCAGAGCAGGAGAGGTGAGAAGGATAATTATTGAATCGGGAGGTGATCAAAATGGCACAGCTCAAAGCAGGGGACATGGCCCCGCAGTTCGAACTCGCCGATCAGAACGGGAAGATGTTAAAGCTCTCGGATTTCCAGGGGCGTAAGCTCCTCCTCTATTTCTATCCAAAGGCGAATACACCGGGATGTACTACCCAGGCGTGCAGTGTGAGGGACGCCCGGAGTGATCTGGACCCTATGGGTGTGGCCGCTGTTGGTATCAGTCCCGATGCCCCCAATCAGCAGAAGAAGTTCGATGAAAAATATGGTCTCGGGTTTCCCCTCTTATGTGATACTGACCACGCTGTTGCCGGCGCTTATGGGGTGTGGGGCGAGAAATCTATGTACGGGAAAAAATACGAGGGGATTATCCGGTCGTCGTTTTTGATAGACGAGGAGGGCAAGATCCTCCAGGCCTGGTATAAGGTCAGCCCCAAAGACACCGTGCCAAAAGCACGTGAGGCTCTCTAAGCCTCACGGAACATATCCATACGGGGATTTGACATCGGACCTGGGTTGGACGACAATAGGTCCGTTAGACCGGAGGCTCCTGGGTAGCAGACATATTCGGTCAGATCCGGGAGGCATTCCCGGAAGGTTGCTTCCGAGGAGTAGTGCGTGGAGAGCGCATCACAGCTGAGGAAAACGCTAAAAGACCTGTTTAGGTCTCAGCGACTGGGTGTCTTGGCCACGTACGGCCGGAGGCAGCCCTATAGCAGTCTCGTCGCTTTTGCGGCAACCAATGACCTCAAATATCTCGTCTTCGCGACAACCCGTGCCACACGAAAGTACGCTAATTTGTCGATGGAGTCGCAAGTGGCGTTACTTGTGGACAACCGATCCAACCAGGATACGGATTTCCACAGGGCAATAGCAGTAACCGCACTGGGCAAAGCCGAGGAGGTCAAAGAGAGCGAGAGGGACCGCTTCCTCACACTCTACCTCGCCAAACACCCCTATCTGGAGGAATTTGTTAACGCTCCCACCTGTGCCCTGCTGAAGGTGAGTGTCGACAGGTACTACATGGTGAAGAGATTCCAGAACGTGATGGAACTACACATGAGGCGATGAATCCCGTCATTCCCCTCGACCAAATACAAGACGAAGATAGAGACCGCGTCGGCGGCAAGGCGTTTTCCCTCGCGAGGATGGTTCGGAGCCACGTGAACGTGCCACACGCAATCTGCATAAACACTGAGGCTTACAATCATTACATTACCTCGACCGGGCTGCGTGAACGGGTACTTTTCGAGCTGAATCGGAAGAGCTTTGATGAGATTCGTTGGGAGGAGATGTGGGATGCTTCGCTGCGCATTCGGAACATGTTCTTGAATACCCCAATTCCTGCCGAACTCTTGGCAACTTTGACACGGGCTATTGACTCGCGGTTTTCCGAAAGGGCGGTGGTTGTCCGATCCTCCGCTCCCGGTGAGGATTCGGCAAAGGCGTCCTTCGCGGGCTTGCACGAGTCTTACGTGAATGTGCGGGGAACCGACTCGATTCTCGAACATATCCGTCTTGTATGGGCATCCCTGTGGTCGGATGCAGCGCTCCTGTACCGTCAGGAACTGGGACTGGATGTTGAGAGGAGCACAATGGCCGTGGTTGTTCAGGAGATCGTGATAGGAGATCGGTCCGGCGTGGTTTTTGGGAAGAATCCCAACGACCCATCTCAAGCTGTAATCGAGGCTGTCTACGGACTGAACCAAGGACTGGTTGACGGCACTGTGGAACCAGACCGGTGGATTCTCGACCGGAAAACGGGACAGATAATTTCCTACACCCCCGCCCATCGGGCCAAAGCGGTATTCCCAGTGCGCGAAGGGGTTCAGCTGAAACAACTGCCATCCGCAAAATTGAATACGCCACCTCTGGACCACAGTAACATCGCACAGATATTCGACCATGCCCTTGCAGCAGAAACCCTCTTCGGAGAACCCCAGGACATGGAGTGGACGTTCAAAGGAGATATGCTCTATGTCATACAATCGCGGCCCATCACAACGGGATTGACCGGCGATTCTGGGGATAAGCGTTCCTGGTGCCTGGGCTTGAGGAGAAGCTTCGAAAACCTCAAAGAACTTCGCCGGAAAATCGAGGGCGAGCTCATTCCCGCGATGGTCGAGGAGGCAGCGCAGCTATCCCGCCAGGACCTAAAAAAACTGTCCGAATCGGAACTGCTGGATGAAATCAAGAGGAGAGCGGCCATCTACGACAAGTGGCTCGATGTTTACTGGAACGAGTTCATTCCCTTCGCTCATGGTGCGCGATTATTTGGACAGGTTTACAACGATGCCGTACATCCTTCTGACCCTTACGAATTCATGGATCTTCTGGGAGCCACTGGAATGGAGAGCCTGAAACGGAACCGCATGCTCGAGGATATGGCCTCCATGATTCGGGAAAACCCTCATCTCGCAGAGGCTTTGAGAAACGGGAAGACAGGCGCCGATGGGGAATTCGACAAGGCTCTCGATACATTCGTAAACATATTTGGGGATCTGTTCCGCGACATGGCTGAATCCAAGGAACAATATTCTGCAATAACCGGATTACTCCTCGAAATGGCTGGACAGTCTGTGGCACAGAGACCATTCCAGCCAAAGGATATCGAATCGTTGGAAAGGAACTTCCTCTCACGCTTTGAGGGGGAAAAGAAGGCTGAAGCTGCTGAACTTCTTGACTTGGCCCGAACGAGCTATCAACTCAGGGATGACGACAACATCCATCTCGGCAGAATCAAAGGGAAAATGTTAGCAGGGATAGAGGAGGTGAAGCGCCGGATCGAAGAGCGGCCCTCGGACGGCGTCAAAACGAGGGAACTGGCCAGGCTTCTGAAAGACCCTCAGTACATCCTCAAAGAGCACGCTTCAGCAGACCAGCCCGAGACCGACTATAGGATAAAGGCGAGGCAGATCGTCGGTCAGCCCGCGGGGCCAGGTATCGCGAGGGGAAAAGCACGGGTAATCGCTGATCCATCCGATGTGTTTGGCTTCAACGGTGGGGAAATACTCGTGTGTGATGCTGTGGATCCGACTATGACCTTCGTGGTCCCGCTCTCGGCTGGGATCGTGGAACGGAGGGGTGGGATGCTGATCCATGGCGCCATCATCGCCAGGGAATATGGCCTTCCATGCGTCACCGGCGTCCCGGATGCAACCTCGCTCATCCATACCGGAGACCAGCTAACGGTGGATGGATACCTCGGGATCGTCATCATTGGTAAAACCGTCGATTCCTCCATCTCAGTTCACGGGAGCACGTTGGCCGCCTTATAACCATATTGTCCACTGATTCGTCAATTCCCTCCCTCACAACCCTCTATTTTTCATATTTTTGTTTCCGCGAGGCCTAAGTTCACCACATTACTCGGCCCACCATCCAAAGCACGAGCAGTCCCCGTCCGCTCCAGGCAACGGTGCGAATCCAGTTCGACCGAACAAGGGTCCGATGGGCCGGGTCATCATAGCCATGGGTGAGGATATTGTGCATCGGAACCTGGAGGAAAGCCGTCGAAAGCCAAATCACCACAAGGAGTCCCATTCCGACCAACGCCTGGATTAACAAAACACCTTCTGGCCGAAGCCACACGAGGACCAATGCCGTGCCCCCTTCGACCAAAATCAGCGGCCCAACCACGAAATTGGTCAGACGCATGTTAAGGGCCTCGTAGCTGGAAAAGGCGTCCCGG
>JBGVTJ010000048.1:0-3958 GCA_041862515.1 Thermodesulfobacteriota bacterium
CCCCTGTTCCATCATTGCCGAGGTAAAGAGGCATTCCCCATCCAAGGGGAGGATCAGACAAGATTTCGATCCCCTCCAGATTGCCATTCTTTACCAGGAAAATGGGGCTGCGGCTGTGTCGGTGCTCACCGATAAGGAATTTTTCGAGGGCGACAGGACATATCTATCAGGCATCAGGAAAGTCGTGGATCTTCCTCTCCTGAGGAAGGATTTTATCATCGACCCTTATCAGATCTACGAGACCAGGATCCTTGGGGGTGACGCCCTTCTTCTCATCGCGCGGCTCCTGGCAAAAGAACAATTAAGAGAGTATATCCGTCTAGCAGAATCGGTTGGCCTCTCCCCCCTCGTTGAGGTTCACACCCGGGAAGAACTGGATAAAGCCCTCGCCTCAGGCGCTCAAATCATCGGAATCAACAATAGGAACCTGGAGACATTCTCTACAGATCTGAGGATAACTCGGGATCTGGCCCCATGCATTCCCGGGGATAGGCTCGTAGTCAGTGAAAGCGGCATCAACACCAGAGAGGATATAGAGACGTTAACGAAAGCGGGAATTCATTCCTTCCTGGTAGGTGAGGCACTGATGCGAGCTGCGGATATCGGAGGAAAACTCAGAGAACTTTTGAACAGGGAACAATAGAGCGATGACGGAGATAAAGATCTGCGGGATCACAAATCTGGAGGACGCGTCCTATGCGGCCGAATATGGGGCCGATGCAGTCGGTTTTAATTTTTATGTAAAGAGTCCCAGGTGCGTGAGCCCAAAAAGCGCGAAAGAAATCATTGAAAAGATTCCGGATGGGATTACAACAGTTGGTGTCTTCGTGAACCATGACGCCCTAGAGGTTAAGAAAACGGTCGAATTCTGCGGTCTCGACCTGGTTCAGCTTCACGGAGATGAGTCCCCCGAGTACTGCCGCCAATTTCCCACATCGATGTTGATCAAGGCCTTTTCTCCCCGGGACGAGAATGATCTCCAAAAGGTAAGTAGCTATCCTGTAAGAGCCATCCTTGTGGATGCTTACGATCCTTCCCGCTACGGGGGCACGGGGAAAAGATCTGATTGGAGACTGGCCGTCAGGGTCAGAGAGACGCACCTGCTCATTATCGCTGGCGGGTTAAATGCAGATAATATTCGAGAGGCCATCGAGATCGTCTCGCCTCATGCCGTGGACGTCAACAGCGGGGTTGAAAGTTCACCGGGAAAAAAGGATCCCAAAAAGGTCAAGGCGATCATTGAGGTTATTCGTGGGATTGACAGAAGAGAACCAAGGGTATTTTGACTGTGAAGTCATACACATCCTAACATCGTAGAGGTTAAACCATGCCAAAAACGTTACCAGATAAGAAGGGACATTTCGGCATCTTTGGCGGCCGCTATACTGCGGAAACGTTGATGCCCGCTCTCATTGACCTCGAGAAGACGTACCGTGAGGCCCGAAGGGATAAAAGATTCCGGGAAGAGTTAGCCCTCTATCTCCGGGAATATTCGGGCAGAGAAACACCTCTTTATTATGCGGGGCGTCTCACGGAGAAACTGGGAGGGGCGAAAATCTATCTGAAACGGGAAGATCTCAACCATACGGGTGCTCACAAGATAAACAACACCCTGGGACAGGCCCTCCTCGCGAGGCGGATGGGGAAAAAGAGGCTGATCGCAGAGACGGGTGCTGGTCAACATGGTGTGGCCACGGCTACGGTTGCCGCCCTTTTCGGAATGGAATGCCAGATATTTATGGGTGAGGAGGATATAAGAAGGCAAGCTCCCAATGTCTTACGCATGAACATTCTGGATGCAGAGGTTGTACCCGTTACTTCCGGCACGGCGACGTTAAAGGATGCCATGAGCGAGGCGATTCGCCAGTGGGTCACGCTGGTGAGAGACACTTTTTATGTTATTGGCTCCACGGCAGGACCCCATCCTTATCCGATGATGGTCCGGGATTTTCAGAGCATCATCGGTAAGGAAACGAAGAGACAGATCCTGAAAAGGGAGGGGCGACTTCCTGATGTTCTGATTGCCTGTGTAGGCGGGGGAAGCAATGCCATGGGACTCTTTTATCCCTTTAAGGACGATTCCGAGGTCGCCATGATCGGAGTCGAGGCTGCGGGAAAGGGAATCATCACCGGAATGCATGCGGCAAGCATATCAGCGGGGACAATCGGCGTCCTCCACGGAAATAAAACCTATCTTCTTCAAGGCGCGAACGGTCAGGTGCACGATGCCTACTCCATTGCTGCTGGTTTGGATTACCCGGGCGTCGGACCGGAACATAGCTATTTTCACGAGACGGGGCGGGCGCAATACGTCACCATAGACGATCAAGAGGCCATACATGCCTTCATCTCCCTCGCCAGGTATGAAGGAATCATCCCAGCCATGGAGAGTGCCCATGCCGTGGCGTATGCCATGAAGATGGCCCCTTCCCTGGATAAGGGGAAGATTATCGTAATTAACCTCTCTGGCAGGGGAGATAAGGATGCTGGAATTATCGCTGAAAGAATGAAGGTAAAGTAATCATGGGTCGGATCGAGAGAAAATTCAGCTCTTTAAGGGACAAGGGCGAGAAGGGCATTATTGTCTATCTTACGGCCGGGGATCCAAGTTTGGAACATACGAAGGAGATCATCCTGGGCCTTGATGCCGCCGGTGTGGATATCATCGAAATCGGGGTTCCCTTTTCAGACCCAACAGCCGATGGACCCATCATTCAGGCCGCCTCCCAGAGGGCCCTGCAAAACGGCGCAACCCTTTCCAATATCCTCGATATGATCGAATCTATGCGAGAAGTCTCCGAGATCCCCATTGTCCTCTTTGGTTATTACAACCCCATCTTTATTTATGGAAACGAAAGATTTGCAAAAAGGGCGAAGGAGGCGGGCGTAGACGGCATCCTGGTTGTTGATCTCCCCCCTGAGGAGTCCTCTGAACTCAGACGGTATACGGATCGATCAGGAATCGACTTCATCTCCCTGATTGCCCCGACAACCAGTCCCGAACGGATCGGGAAAATATCAAGGCATGCCACGGGATTTCTTTACTGTATCTCAATCACCGGGGTCACGGGGACCACAAAGCCCCGGGTTGTCGACATCAAAAGGGATGTGCAAGGAATAAGAAAAATAACACCTCTTCCTCTCGTAGTCGGTTTCGGTATATCCACACCCGGGCAGGCTGGAGAGATCGCCCCATACGTCGATGGGATCGTCATTGGAAGTGCCGTTGTCCGGTTGATCGAAGAAAATCGTGACAGACCCGATATGGTCCATATTGTTTCTGATTACGTCAGGAAGATCAAGAAATCAATATGACCGAAAACGGTTTTGTAGAGAGAGAAAATGGGCACTTTCGGCATTCAAGAGATACGATAGTATCAATAAGTTCTCATCTCATGAGCCTTACGAGAAAACATAAAGGTATGTTATTAAACCGAACCTGGACAGCTTCTCGGGTATGGGGGAATAATGAAAAAATTTTCCTGGAGTTTCCTGGGTTTTAATCAAATATCTTATAAGTATTTGAGTTTATCGGAAAAAGAAATTTCAGTACGTGACTCCGCTGTTTCTTTGCTTCAATGCCTCCGAAGTGACCCTTTCGGGGTTCGCAGGCGGGGAATACTTACCCCTTCCGGCCTCTAAAGGGCCGGCTTTCCCCTTCCTACTCACCCTCGATGGGTACCCCACTTCTCCAGCAGATTACGCTCAGAAATAACGGAGTCCCCTGAAAAACTCCGGAAACTCCAGTCATAAAGATCTTGACAGAGATCAATTTCAACATATTATGTAAAGGTCGTGCATTCGTGACATTGCATCAATTTTAAACACATTACTTTTTGGAAAGGGGCATCCAATGAGATTAAAGGGGTATGCGAACAAGATCCTGCGAGTCGATCTATCCACGTCCAAAATTTATATCGAAAACCTCGATGAGGAATTGGCCCGACAGTTCATTGGC
>JBGVTJ010000049.1:0-4808 GCA_041862515.1 Thermodesulfobacteriota bacterium
AACGTCTTATCGAGCTGGGCCATCTTTCCCCCGATGGCGGCAGCACGTTCAAGGAGATAGACCTTTACTCCAGAATCCGCCAGGTCGAGGGCAGCCTGCACGCCGGCAATATTTCCCCCCACCACAAGGGTAGCTCCCACAATCTTCTGTTCGTCGACCATGAAACCCCCTCGTCTCCAAGGGATATACTTAAATCATACCTTCCCGTCTATTTCTGCCGCAAGCCCACCAGAAGGCCCTACCTCAGCTTCGCCGCATCCAGATACTTTTGCATTCGATCCTCAGCCCCGATGGGGATGATGTGGATTCCCTGACAGAGGTCCTTCAAACCCATTATCAGTTCTGCGAAGATCTCCCGGCTTGCCTTTTCCTTGTCCGGAGCCCTGGCCAGCTTCTCGATGATATGATTGGGAACCAGGTTGGGCTTCACATAACGGTTTATAAAGTGAGCCATGCTGGGTGACCTCACCAGGATCACCTCGGCGATAACGGGAACCTGGAAGGATTCGATGGACTTCAAGAATTTCCCAAAGACATCCAGGTTGAACACCGGAGTGCTTAGGAAATAATGGGTTCCCAAATTGACCATCTGCTCCATCTCCTTGAGCTCCAGATCAGGGACCTTTTTCCCCCAACCGGAATCCACCCCTGAGCCGATGCAAAAGTCCGGTTCCATTCCAATCTCCCTTCCCGAGATATCATGGCCCTCCCGCAAGTTTTCTATGACTGAAAATAACTTCCCCGAATCGACGTGAAAGAACATCAGCTCCTGCAGGCTGTCACCGGTGATGCGGTAATCCTCGGTGAAGGTGAGGACGTTTTCGATCCCCGCCTCCGCGGCGGAAAGCAGATGGGACTGTATTTCCAGCCTGTTCCTCTTCCTGGTGGCGGTCTGAAGGATGGGGTCATACCGATTCTCCTTGAGAACCGTGCAAGTCCCAAGGGAATCCGAAACCATCCCCTCAATCTGAAACTCCGGCACGATGAACCCATCCACGCGCCCTCGCACCCTCTCGATGTTCCGAAGGACCTCTTCTACACCAGTCCCAATAGGGGGTTGAATCTCCGCCGTGACCACAAACTGCTTCTTTTGCAAACGAGCCTTTAATGTCTCCATTTCGCCCTCCTATCTGGCATGGCCACGAGGCCACGAGAGGTCCCCAGATCACCCCTTGAGCCCGAGGAGCTTTGCCACCTCCTCCTTGAGCTGAGGCAGGGGAAGGGGCTTGGAAAAACAGGCATCCGCCCCATACTCCTCCATTTTCCGATAGGCCTCCTCGTCAAGGTAGGCGGAAAGGACCACGATCTTCGTATCCTTCGTCTCAGGGTCACTCTTAATTTTCTTACAGACCTCATATCCGTTGATGTCGGGCATCATGATATCCAAGATGATCAGATCCGGCTTGAAATGACTCACCTGAATACCTGCCTCAAAACCATCCGATGCCGAGATGAGCTCGTATCCATACTCGTCCTCCTCCAAGCACTGGACAATGGTCTCCACGATAATCTTATCGTCATCTACCACGAGGATTTTCTTCTTCGCTTCTTCGTCGGTCTTTTCAAAGGCAGGCATCCCTCTTTGCGTGAGAAACTCGTCCAAATCTTCCTTTTTGATCCGACGGTGTCCCCCCACCGTCTTATACGATTTGATATGTCCCGCCTCTATCCAGTTAATGATGGTCTTTGGGGAAACCCTGCAGTACTTACTCGCCTGAGAAACGGTGAGTACATCCATTGGCATAGCCTCCTTTTTCGGGTGTTATAGTATTTTCAGAATATACCGTATTTATAGATATTACAGAAAATACACATTGTCAAGAAAAAATGCAAGAAAACTGACTTTGATGGGGTAAAGGGAAAGAGAATGGATTTCAGGCGGTTGGGAGGATGACGGAAAAGGTCGAACCCCTTCCCTCCTCGCTTTCCACAAGGATCTCTCCTCCGTGGTCTTTAATGATGCCGTAGCAGACGGAGAGTCCCAGGCCTACCCCCTTCACTTCCTCCTTGGTCGTAAAGAAGGCCTCGAAGATTTTATCCCGTATCTCCTTGGGGATCCCAATCCCGGTGTCCTTAATGTGAATGATAACCTTTTTATCCTCCTCCATGGTTTCCAAAGAGAGAATTCCCCCTTGAGGCATGGCTTCCCTGGCATTTCTGATGATATTGAGTAAGAGCTGCCTCAGTTGGTTGGTGGAGGCCATCACCTTCGGGATCTCCTTTGCAAATCGCATCTCGATATCGACGTTCGCCTCCCTCATCTGCTTATCGATTAAGAGGACAATGCTCTCCAGCAGTTCATTGACATCGACGGGCCGGCGGACCTCTTCCTCCGGCTTTGAGAAGCTCAGCATATTTCGCAACATCTCTGAAAGCCGTTGGGTTTCGGAAAGTGACATTTCCAAGATCTTCCTTCTCTTACTTTCGGGGGAAATCTCCGTCTTCAAGAGCTCCAGGGTGTTCATAATGCCGTAGATTGGGTTGTTCAACTCGTGGGCGATCTGGGAAGTGAGCCTTCCCATGGCGGCCAGCTTCTCCGATTGCATGAGCTGTTGTTGGGTCTCCCGTAACTTCTCCTCCATTTTGAGCCTTTCCCGAAGGTCCTTAAAAATCCCGATGCTGCCAATCTCATTTCCCGGGGCTTCATAGATCAGCGAGGCAGAGAGATCCCCGTCGATCCATTCCCCCCATTTGTTGCGAAGGACGATCCTCACGGAATCCAATTTACCCACCCCTCCATAATCGGGGCTCCGCATCTTCTTCATCACTTCCTGGGCTACCCCTGGAGCATAGAGTTCACGGATGTTCATCTTGCCGATTACTTCCTCAGACTGATAGCCGAGAACTCTCTCCGCGCTCGCATTGAAAATGAGGATGTTTCCCTTCATATCGGTCACGATGATGCCGTCGACGGAACTCTCGATGAGGTTAGTCAAAAACTCGTTCGCCTCACGGAGATCCCTCTCCATCGTCTTCCTTTCGGAGATATCGATGTTGAGCCCCTCATATCCGATCACCTCTCCATCGGGGCCTTTCATGGCATGAGCCGTCTGAAGGATGGTAATGGTCTCCCCATTTTTCTTCTTGAAATCCACCTCAAAATCCTTTATGAACCCTTCCTTTTCGACGAGCTTCTGAAATCGTTTCCTATCTATTGGATTGACATAGAGGTCCCTGACGATATCAACCTCCAGGAATGTCTCCTTATCCTCATAGCCCAACATATCCAGCAGGGCCTGGTTGCAGTCCAAAAATCTCCCCTCCTTGCTGCTGATAAACAGCCCGTGTCTTACACTCTCGAAGAGGTTTCGGTACTTCTCCTCCGAGGCTCTCAGATCCCTTTCAAACCGCTTTCTCTCCGTGATATCTCGCAAATAGACATAGGTATTCATCGTTCCCACTTCGGGCCTGGCGATGGTGATGCAGACCTCGGTCTCTTTGGTCTTCCCATCAGCCGTGAGTACATCCATCTCCGTGCAGACACGCTTGCTCTCGTCCAACCCGACTTGGTCATGCATCTCCGCCAAGAACTTCTCGTCCCGTGCATTGAGAAGCTCGGTAAATTTCATCCCCAATAACTCTTCGTTCAGGTAGCGGGTCAGTTCCGTGGCCATGGAATTGGCAAATATGATTCGATTCCCCGGATCGATCACGATAATCCCGTCGTCTCCCATTTCCGAAATCTTCTGAAACCGCCTGGTCGCTTCCCGTATCCTCCCCTCCATCCTCGTTCTGTCGGTCACATCGATGATCAACCCCTCGTAGCCGATAATGTGACCCTCTTCATTCCGGATGGCATCAGCCGTAAGGAGCACAGTTATTACTCGCCCATCTCTCGTCTTGAAATCGACCTCATAATCCTTTACGAAACCATCCTTTTCAACCATGTCTTGAAATGTCCTGCGGTCACCCGGGTTTACATAGAGATCCTGCGCGATGTCGATCTTCAGGAACTCCTCTTTGCTCCCATAGCTCACCATATCCAGAAGGGCCTTATTGCAATCGAGGAACTTTCCCCTCTTGGTACTGATGAAAATGCCTTGTTGGACATGCTCAAAAAGGCTCCGATACCTCCTTTCGGAATCCCTCAGCTCGCGCTCAAAACGCTTTCGCTCCGTAATATCCCTCACGTAGGCATACGTCTTGACTTCCCCTTTTCCTGCCTTCGTTGTCGCTATGCAGACCTCGACTTCCTTGACCCGATGCTTGTCCAAAACGAACTCCATTTCCGTACAGACCTTTGGGCCACTTTGTTCGCTCTTTGAGAACAGATCTTCCAAGAATCGAACCCCTTCTTGGGTGAGCAAACCCTTAAAATCCGTTCCGATAAGCTTATCCACGGGCATATCCGTAATGACGGAAGCCATATTGTTCGCAAATTCTATCCGGTCCGATTGATCCAGTACGAAAATCCCGTCGTTTCCCAATTCGGCAATGGCACGAAACCTTTCCGTATCACCTCGAATCCCCTTTTTAGTCATTTTCCCCATCTCTTCCTCAGTACAAAATGACACTCAGAAAACGCATTACATCTTACGTCCCATTTCGGCATGTGTCAACATTGAGGCCTGCCATATCTATGTCGTTAAATCAAACTGTGACACATAAGAGTTAGTAAACAGGGTTGATCTTCATCTCACAACGATTTCCTTCTTCATCGCTCGCTCTAACACGCCATAACCCTAACTGTGGCGTTCAGCGGGAAGGTTTACCGCCAAAGGGTAAGGCTCATCGGGGTTGATACCCCTTGATTTTCTCTCATAAACCTGGTTATATGAATATCTGCGGTGTAAGTTGTAAGGAGTTTT
>JBGVTJ010000050.1:0-4629 GCA_041862515.1 Thermodesulfobacteriota bacterium
GCCCCTTGAGGTCTTCCAGCTTGCGCACTGGCTTCGTAGCAGTGCTTATGCCACTAGGGGTGGAAGTATTCATCCAGAGCACTTTCACCTTATCAAATTCCTTGGGCTTAAATTCTCGGTAGAAATCATTGAGAGCTTGACTACTTACCCAGGCGCTGGGATAGCCGAGAGGCAAACCAGCAGCTTCGGTAACCGGCATGCGACCTGCGGTGTAATACACATGGGAGTAACCGATATCGGCAATTCCGCTCACTACCCCCTCAAACATCGCCGTGGATTTCAGCAATGAGCCGCCAGCATAGTAATCAACCTTCACCTGGCCACCGGTGCGCTTTTCTAATTCGCGACAAAATTCTTCTAACACTGCGGATTGTCTAGCCGGGGGAGGAAAGTAATTAGCTACTTTTAGGTTTATCACCTTTGCATGGGCCTTTCCGGATGGTAAGACAGCTACCATGAGCCCCACGCAAACAATCCCCGCCACGACCATAGTTAATAGTTTTCTCTGTTTCATCGTTAATACCTCCTTTCAAAATTGAGCTAGCGTCGTCACACCCCCTTTCCCCCCTGATATTTTAGTCCATCTTTATCAACGTCCTGTGGAATTGTCAATCTTTTTCTGTAAAATTGGCTAAATACCTCCTTAATGGATATCCCTACCTACGATCTGCATATCCGTTTCCGCAGAAACCTTCCTCATTTCATATCACTCCAAAGGATGCACCAGCGTGGGATAGGCTTTACTGCATTCTTGCCCCAAGTGTTAAATGAAGGTCATCAGCATCATTAAGCATAGGGACACAGTGCTCTTCACGCAAGCCGAATTCCTTTAGCCTCGAACGCAGCGGACAGAGTACGAGTTACTCTTATAATAGCTCAGCACATAGGCACCGTCGAACATCACGATCCACGCGTTTTTTGTATGGCGTTTGAAGGTCGTGGACGACCAATAGGACAAGGTATCCCGAAAGGGAACCTCTTCGCGCATAAGAGGCCTCCCATCTGAACGACCCTTGGTCCTGTCCAGCAGAGATTCCAGTTCGGCTAACGTTGGTAAACGCCAATCGTTCTTCCCGCCTAACGAAAGTGATTTTGCATATTCTTGAGCTTCGTGCCAGGTCATCTCGCCTGGAGATTCACACTGCCATTCGAAGCCGGTTTTAGGATCTTTCCAGGTAGACGGTTTTTGTCTTCCAGGTTCCGCCGCAGGGGAAAAAGGGGAATGGCTCATATTCACAATGAACTTTTTATAGACCCTGATAAATCCCTATGGGGAACTCCTTCGGATCACCCCAGAAAACACACCTGGTAGAGCAAATCGCGCTACACGCAGGGATCTCACTCCTCCCTCGTTTATCCACGCAGAGGTCGCACTTGACCGCCTTCGTAACTTCTTGATTAAACTGCATGACATCATAGGGACAGGCCTGTACACAGCAGGTGCCGCACGAGATGCATCTTTGGGCCTCCTGAACGGCCACTGCTGCTGCCAACCCCAGTTGAACTTCATTGAAGGTCTTTAATCGGTCTTGGGGTTCCAGGCGAGGCATTTGAGCCCGAGCAGCAGGATCGTATTTCTCTTTCTGAGGTTCTGTTATTGCTTTGAATGCTCTATCTCTCCCTAATCGAAGGTTTTGGCCGCTTAGATATCGGTCGATTGAAATTGCTGCCTGTCTCCCGTCTGCAATCGCCTCGATAACGCTCTGAGGACCTCTTGCAGCATCCCCCCCGGCGAAGATATCGGGATCATCACTTTGAAGCGTTAAGGTATCAACGTTCATGGTTCCCCATTCGGTCAACGTACAGGCGCACTCCGGGGTCAAGCAGGCCCAGTCTGATTCTTGCCCCAGGGCTGTGATCACGGCATCTACTTCAATCGTGAATTCCGAGCCTGGGATGGGTTCAGGGCTCCGACGTCCGCTCTCGTCCGGTTCTGTCAATTGCATTTCTATGCATTCTATCGCTTTTACCCGCCCATTCTTGCCGATAAATCGCACAGGTTGAGCCAGGGTATTTATGGGAATACCTTCTTCCTGACATCCCGCAATTTCTTCGGGTCTTGAAGGCATTTCCTCCAGGCTCCGTCGATAGATAATAGAGGCGTTTTGGGACCCCAACCTGCGAGCTGATCTAGCTGCATCCAGAGCGACATTGCCCCCGCCGATAACAGCAACATTTTTCCCCAGTCTTACCGGGTTCCCAAGGTTTACTTGACGAAGGTAGTCTAATCCCCTATGAACACCTTCTAAATCCTCACCTTCAATACCCAGCCCTATACATTCTTGTGCGCCAATTGCGATGAAAAAGGCCTTGAATCCCTCTTTGCGCAATTGATCAATGGTTATATCCTTGCCTACCTCCACACCGGTTTTCATGGACACGCCCATATCGCGAATGAGTTGAATCTCAGCCTCAACGATTTCGCGGGGAAGACGATATGAAGGGATACCTGTTATGAGCATCCCTCCCACTACGGGGGCTTTTTCAAAAATAGTTGCCTTATAGCCTTCTTGAGCAAGATAGTATGCACACGTCAAACCCGCAGGGCCTGATCCCACAATGGCAACTTTGTCCTCTTTCTTGTCTTTGATTCCCGGCATATAACGCTTGGCCGCGTCCAAATCCAGATCCGCTAAAAAACGCTCAATGGAGTGTATCGCCACGGGTTTATCAATTTGATCCCGATTACATTTCGACTCACACGGATGATGACAAACCCTCCCACAGATCGATGGGAAGGGGCTTGCGAGCTTGATGAGTTGCAGGGCTTCCTGAAATTTTCCCTTGACAGCGAGGTTAACGTATCCCTGGACATCGATATGCGCTGGGCACTCTGCCTTGCACGGAGAAGTCTCCTGTTTCTCAGCCCCAGACTTACCCAGCACCGCATCACAGCCGTTACACTTCTCCCCGTCAAGGAGAACAACTTCGGTCTTTGGATCCTTGATGATGGCATCTTCTGGGCAGGCCAGAGCACAGGGCGCATCTTCACAGTGGTGACAAAATAACGGCTTAAAAAGGGGAGCCCGCTCAAGCACCCTGACCACCCTCGGGCCGACGCCAAGCCCATGTTCCTGTTTGCAAGCGACTTCACAAGCATGGCAACCCATGCAATCATAGTCATTAAACAGTAATGATACTTTTCCCATCTCTTTCCTCCTATTCATCCTCACCCGGAGAAATATTGCACAAACAGACCCTCAGATTCGTAGAGCCTATAGCGGGGTCCAGAGTCGCATATGCATTGTCGGTCAGGAGGTTGACATTCGATATATCCCAACCATGGCCCGGATCTTTCATCTCCGGGAACCACCACCCATGCTCCGCGGCGATCACCCTGGGATCAATCCCGTCATTCAGTTTTGCACGCTGCCTTATCCGTCCCCTTGGCGATTCTATATACACCCATTGTCCGTCTTTAATCCCGTGTTTTTTGGCCGTCTCGGGATGGACCTCCACGATTGGATCGGGCCTGATCTCCCTCAGCCACGGTATATTTCGGTTCGCTGAATGGAAGAAGGTAGGGGTCCGTAGCCCCGCATTGAGAATATACGGGTAGTCCTTAAGGAGATCGGGCCGGGAAGCCGGGCTCTCGGGAATTTCAGTATATCTGGGCAGGGGATCATACCCCCAATCCTTCAAAATGGTCGAATAGAGTTCCAATTTCTTGGTGGGGGTGGAAAAGCCCCTCTCCCTGTATTTATGGTAAACCATTTCACCTTTTAGGTACCCTTTCTCTTTGAATTTCTCCCAGGTCAGTCCCGAGGGTTCGAGCAGGTAATCGAGCGCATCCTCAACCGTGTCCCACCACTGCTGGCCCATTCGTTTGCCCAATTCCAAAAAGATCTTGTGGTCCTGCCAGCACTCACCGATCTCGACACACTTCTGCCTGGCCAACACAAAACCGTGCCGTTTCCAGTTATCGGCAACATGATTCTGCTCGAGCCAGGTACCCGAGGGCAAGAAAATATCGGCCAGTTCCGCCGTCGGGGTCAGGAAGAAATCGATAATAGCCAGGAACTCCAGT
This sequence comes from Thermodesulfobacteriota bacterium, assembly GCA_041862515.1. GTDB lineage: Bacteria > Desulfobacterota > BSN033 > WVXP01. Next base: position 4,028 of record JBGVTJ010000050.1, read on the forward strand.
TTCTTCAACGCCTCATAGGCCTCTCTGGCGTTGGCCCTCGTGACCACTGGATTGCTGCCACAGAGGATCACTGCCTTAACAGGATAGGGTTCCCCGGTAAGGATTGAATCCCATGCTTTCTTGGGATTGATAAAGGCAACCCTGGCACCAAGCTTAAACTCCTCTCCGCCCAGCCTCTTTTTTCGCTGCTCTGGAGAAAGATCCCTGTGGCGGGAAAATTCGGCTACCGTGCGCGTGGGCGGGTTCACAAAGAGCACGTTCCCTCCAGGAGCGTCCAGATTGCCTGTTACCGCCATCAGTCCAGTCACGGCCCGTGTGTAATTGGCGCAGTTGTTGGTTTGTTCCGTGGGCACGCCCCAATGGATGCAGGCTGGTTTGGTCGTGGCATACATTCTCGCCGCCTTCCGAATGAGATCCTTGTCAACCCAGGTTATCTCCTGCACTCGGTCCAGTGGATAGTCCTTCACCCTCTCCACAAAGGCATCCCAGCCGTTGACGTAATTTTCCGCAAACTCCCTGTCGTAGAGTTCTTCCTCCAGGATCACGGAGTGGAAACCCATGGCAAGGGCAGCATCCGTTCCCGGTCGAAGCTGGAGCCAAAG
>JBGVTJ010000051.1:0-6161 GCA_041862515.1 Thermodesulfobacteriota bacterium
CTCTTCAACAACTTGAGCCCCTTTCTCATATTCATCGTAGGCGGCTACTTAACCATTAACGGCCGATTGGAGCTAGGCGCGCTGGTTGCATTCTTGTCTGCCCAGGAGAAGTTGTACGATCCCTGGAAAGAACTCATTGAGTTCTACCAGCTCTACCAGGATGCCTCTGTAGGGTACAAGAAAACCATGGACTATTTCGATGCCGTGCCCGAACACGCCCTTTCGCCCGAGGGCCGTAAGCCTTATGAATTGGAAGGAGGTCTCGAAGTCAAGGATTTGTCTTTTGTTACCGAAGACGGGATTCGGTTAATCGATGGAATTACCTTTTCCTTGAGACCCGGAGAGCACCTGGCCCTGGTCGGTTTTTCCGGAAGCGGCAAAAGCACTTTGGCCCAATGCATCGGGCAGCTTTATAGTTACACCGGAGGCCACGTCCTAATCGGCCAAAAAGAAGTTTCAGACCTCACCAAATCGGACGTAGTTCATAACGTCGGTTATGTCGCTCAAGCCCCCTTTATTTTTGACGGAACCATCGAGGAAAATCTCCTCTATTCCTGTTCATCCCTTATTGAAGGCGACGGGAATGGGAAAGGAGATACCATGCCGAGCCTCGACAACATCATCGAGGTTCTCCAACAAACCGGTGTCTTTGCGGATGTCTTGCGTTTCGGCCTCAACGCGATCCTCGTTCCTGATCAGCACGAAGACCTCGTATCACGTATCATCCGCATGCGGGATAAGTTCCAGCGAGATTTCGGCGAAGCGCTGGCTGACTATGTTGAATTCTTTGACGAAGACAGCTACCTTTACCACTCCCCCGTTTCCGAGAATCTGACTTTCGGCACCTCCAATCGGGAGTCATTCGCCGACAGGGACTTATGCCGTAATGATTATTTTCTCAAATTTCTGCGCGAGGCCGAACTCACAAGGCCACTTTTAAGCTTAGGGGCCGAACTTTCCAAACAAACGGTGGACATTTTAGGAAATCTGCCGCCTGATAAGGCATTTTTCGAACAGAGTCCCATTAGCCCGGATGAGTTGGATGAATATAAACCGCTCGTTGAACGCCTGAAAGAGAAAAAGCTTCATCAACTTTCAGCTCAAGACCGGGAAACGCTTTTGGAGCTTGCCCTCCGTTTCACTCCGGGCAGGCACAAGATGATCGGACTGCCAGATATGCTGGAAAAGCTCATTCTTGAAGCACGGGCTCTGTTCAGGGAGAGAGTTTCCGCTGATGATCCCGGAGCGATTTCCTTCTTTCAGATGTCAGATTATATCTACTTACAAACCATTCTGAATAACATCTTATTCGGGAAAACGAAGACCGAAAAACCGGAGGCCCAGGAAAAGATCAATCAGAGCATAATCCAACTTCTTATCGAGGAGGATCTTCTCGAAACCATTGTGGAAATCGGCATGCAATTTCAGGTGGGTACCAAGGGGGATAGACTTTCCGGCGGGCAACGCCAGAAATTGGCCATAGCCAGGGCTTTTCTCAAAATACCAAAGATACTGATAATGGACGAAGCGACTTCGGGGCTTGATAATAACTCCCAGGCGCGCATCCAGAATCAGCTGGACACGAGGTGGAAGAAGAGCACCGTAATCTCTGTTGTCCATCGCCTGGATATCACAAAAACGTATGACAAAATTGCAGTCCTGAAGGCGGGAAAAATCGTGGAAATGGGAACGTATGACGCACTCATTAACAGGAAAGGGGTGTTGCATGAACTTGTCCTCGGAAAAAGATGAGACATATCACTCGAGCGAGTTCCAAGAGAACCTCGAAATCTTGCGACAAATCTATTTTTTTTCGAGCCTGCCCCTCGAAAGCCTCAAGGTGTTCGCCTATCTGTGCACCAGAGAAACCTTTGAGCAAGGAGAGTTTCTCTTTCAACAGGGTGATGATGATGGTCAGGCTTTTTATATCGTTTCCGGGAAGGCCAGGCTTGTACACGCGAATAAAGGCGGCGAACAGATGATTCGTGACTACGATGCGGGGGAGTTTTTGGGTGGGATGGTCCTATTGGGTAATATGCATCGCCTTTTTTCACTGAAGGCCTTAACGGAGGTTACCTGTCTTATCCTGACCCGAGAGAAATTCAGCACGACCATTCAACGATTTCCGGACCTCATGCCAAAAATTATCAAATCCGTGGTTGAGAGAATAGACGCTTGGGAAGGTGGGTTTCTTGTTTCTCTGGGGAAAGGTTGCGAGGTCTGTGGGCAGAAAGTCGGTGTTAGTCTTGTATAATTCAGGCGGCCCGAGGCTCGAGGTCGAGAAGGATCCAAATGATCCGCGCCAATTGCCCAACGAGGTGGGACGTCTGAACCTGGAACTCCGAGGTAGGTGGAGGTCATGACCCGAGGTAAGGTTTCCCTTGTGCTCAGGAACAGCCTGTCCGAATTGGATGAGGTGCGGCGAAACCTGGAAGAGTTCGGTAAATCTCTTGGACTGTCCAAGAAAAGCGCTTTCCAGATCAACCTTGCCATGGAGGAGGTCTTTTCCAACATTATTTCTTACGCCTATGCGGACGACGGAGAGCATTGGATCACGGTTACCATCTCGCATGAAAAGGACGCGTTGGTTCTACGGGTTGAGGACGATGGGATTCCCTTTAATCCTTGTGAGGTTGAGCCCCCTGACCTTACATGCTCCCTTGAGGAGCGCCAGATAGGTGGTCTCGGCTGTTACCTCATGAGATGTGTCATGGACGATATCGTTTATGAAAGGCGCGAGAATAAGAACGTCTTGACCATGAAGAAAACCATAGGGGAGTCATAACTATTGATAGGAATGAGCTTTCACAAGATTCCTATTCCGAGGAGGTGTCTATCACAATTTTGGTAGATTTGAATTATCTATGAAAGCACCTGCACATGTTGGGAGGGTAATAAATGGAGATTACTGAGAAAAAGCAAGATGATATCTGCATTTTTATGCTCAATGGTCGCCTTGATTCGAATACTTCACCAGCACTGGAGGAAAGGATCCTTGAGGCTATCAAGAGTGGATCAAACAAAATGATTATAGATTTCGCGGCCCTTGAGTATATCTCGAGCGCAGGTTTGAGAGTTCTCAACAAGGCAACCAAGCAACTCAAACATAATGAGGGCATGCTCATACTCAGTTCCATGCAGGATTACATAAGAGAAGTCTTTGAAATAGCTGGATTTGATTACTTTCTCCCCATAGTCTCCACTGTGGATGAAGCCTTAGGGAAGTTTTGACACTCGATTCTCTACCCGGCTATGGTATACGATCGGCAGCAATAGAAAAAAATTCCCTTGCAAGCTCTCCCCACGTCCCCTCGGTATTTTTTTGTGTTCTTAGTGTACGCCTTCGTTCTTGACGCCCTCGTTGGAATAATCAAAAAAACTCATTCCTCACACGGCACACTTTCCGCTAGAACCGAGGCGGCGACTTCAGCACCATGGATGTTTATCGTTTGATCCTGCCATACTGTTGCATGCATTTGTCTTTCCAGTGCCACCTGGATGGCTGCCGTGTCAGCGTTCGATTCGCTAAGGACATAGATGGATTCTTTTGTGAACGGAAGAAGCCTTGTAAGATGATCTTGCTGTTCTTTGTCCTCTACGTCGCGTAAGAGAACAACCGATGGGATTTGGGCTGCCAAGACGTCGGTAAGGCTGTTGTACCCTGCGTATAACATGGCGACTCTTGAGTTGAGCAGCGATGGAACATATCTCTCACTTACTTCCTCTACTGTGCAGAAGGAGAGTTTTTTGAAGAGTTCTTGAATGGTATCTTTCTTTTCCCTGGCTACGAAGAGACGCCACTGGCCGTATGTATCGCCAATGGTAGCCAGAGCGGAATAAACATTTTGCAGAAATGCCCATGTGGCATCACTTCCCCAGGGAATGGCGATAGTTCCGGCTATGGGGTCTTTTTCCGGAACTAAAAGGTGTCTGATTTCCCTGAGCCTGGAGACATATCCTGTTTCCACGGGTTTCACGCCGAAATGGCGTTCAATGGCATTGAGAGAATTATGGCCCAGAACATTTGTGTCTCCATACCAGAGAATGGAATGATAATGTACTTTGAAGAGTTGAATCGAATAGTCAGACCAGACGTCCTTGTCGTCTCCGATTATGCCCCGCAGGCCGAGAACCCACCGGGTGTCGGTGTCTTTCGTTTCTTCCAAGGCTCGATGTAATTCCTCCCTTTTGCCTGATGGCGCGTGATCAACGAGGACGAATCGCGGTTTAAAGATCTTTATAATTGAAGCTAACATTTCGGTTCGCAACTGCCCTAAAACCGATTTGTAGAATTTTGAATCGCCATCGGCCCCTTCGGATCGGCCTTGAACGATCCTTGTCTCGTAAGACGGGAGTTTTATCCAATCCAGGGGCGCGGGTCCTATCAATGCGCTGGCCTGTTTACAACCTGACACAAATAGGGTTTTGCACGTTGGGAAGAGACGCCGAATGGCCATGCCTACAGCAATGCCCCTACTCGCATGACCAAGCCCCCGTCCATCATGGGCATATATCAGGAAGTCTAGTCGTTTTGAAAAATAGCGACCTAATTTTTTGGAATAATGCCAATTGTCCATGGATAATTCCCGGAGTGGGAGAATGGGAACATACAATCTAGGCCTCAGCCAAATCTAAGGGATTGTGCTCACGCGAAATCACCCCTTACTTGAGCCCTATGAGGCCGCGCTTCCCCAGCTCCCGCACAAAACGGGTGACGGCTACTTCGGCCTCCTTGATGTGCAACTGATACTTCCCAGCAAACCCCTGGATAACCCGGCGCACCGAACGTCTCCCATCCATGAGATCCCAGACTGCAGTCCCCAGTTCATCGAGGTGGAGTTTTTTTACCTGGACCCTGCTGGTATCACCGCCGAATTGTCGGATCAGGCTGGCTATCAAAGGCCGAACCATTACCGGATAGGTCAAAAGTACCTCCCCGGTCTCCAGGCGTTCCTCCTTAACCTCGGCGCTCTTGACCGGCGTGGATTTGAGGGCTTCTTCACGCGTTATCTGAGCGCCTCTGCTCTTTCTCCTAAAGGCTCTCATAACCGGCGCAAATCCGTTCAAGGAGGCGGAGATCTATCGCCTCTTTTCCCTCGGCCCTGACCGCAAGGATACGGTTTTTCCCCTCCACGTGCCACAGTCGGGCCCACTGGAAAGAGGACTTCGCCCTAATCCAGGTCCACCAGTGATCATAGCGGGTCGAGGAAGGCTTAATGCTCCATTCCACCACCTTGCCACCGGCCCCAATCACAGGGTGAGACTCCTCCTGAGGATGAGGAAGAATGGTCCTTGCAAACTGGACAAGGTCACGGCCAGAAAGGAGAATCGATGCTGGCCCCCACCGGTGCAAGGTAATCTTTTGCCCTTCAGAAGCAAATGCCAGCTCAAATTCCCCGGCCTCAAAACGGTGCCGCACCAGTTGGAACTTTTCCGGAATCGTTGCCCGGATGTCAAAGAGGGACCAGATGACCTCGTTGTCCTGCCGGTGATCCCGGAAGGATCCCAAAAGGCGCTGGGGGATCTTCTTCGTTTGATCCGACCCCTTCTGGTAGAATTGGATCAGGGTGACGTTCTGACAGCTGGAGCAGCAGAGGACCACCCCTTTGCCGCCGATTGTCTCTCCGCGCCAGGAAAAGCCGATGGCTTTGTACTTTCCAAGGGCCTTTTTCCATGCCGCCGGAAGGGGACTCTGCCTGACGGATTTTCCGAGCTCATTTCCGTGGAGGTCAGCAAGACGACGCAAATGGACCTGGTGGGAAAAGGCCCCCTGAATTCGCCCCCACTTGACCTCCAGGACCGGCCCGGACTCTTCTTCGAGCATGAGGTAACGGGCCCCTATCCTCCCCACCTGCCAGTCGGGGGGTGCCATAAAGCGGATCCCATTCCAGGCAAATTCCTTCCAGGCCATATAACTGAATTTCCGGGAATCTGGGGGATGAAAACCTTAACGGGGAATGAGCTGATCCCAGTTAACCGGACCCCGCCCACTTTTTCCATGCGCGTGCTCCCCCGGTTTCTCTTGAAACTCGGGGTGTTTCTTTTCAAAGCAGAGGCGTTCCTCTTCTATGAGATTCCACAGGGTAAGTTTTACGGCATTGCCCCTCTTCTCCTCCTCGTCCTTGGTATTGTGTTGGAGGATCATGCTAATGCGGTTATTT
>JBGVTJ010000052.1:0-4996 GCA_041862515.1 Thermodesulfobacteriota bacterium
GCCACTTTTCAAAAGTCCTCCAAAAGCCACGGCACGAGAGATGGGGCCATCGTAAAAGAAAAGCGTAATCGTCCGGCCCGAAGGCAGGTGCAGCTCATATGCCATGGTGGGATCAACTTTCCCGCCAGCCACATCTCTCCATTTCCCACTCGCAATGGGACGGACTCGGCTGGCCTGGTGCGGGGCGAGAATGGTAAAGTGGATTTCCTGCTCCGCCAGGATGTCGAGACTCTCCAGGTCCACTGCTGTCTCGGGGAGCCACATGCCTTCCGGTTTGCGCCCAAAGCGTTGCTCGAAGTCCCGAATTCCCCAGAGGACCTGGGTGTATTTGTCCCGGCGGTTTGCAAGGGGAAGAATCATGTGGTTATACGCCTGGGCAAGGGCTGAGCCGTGTCCGGAAAAGGTTTTTTGGCTCTCTCGGTCGGCCTCTAAAATGGCCCCATAGACATCTGGCGCTTTTTCCTGCAGCCAGGCCAGCAGCGTCGGGCCGAAGTTGAAGCTGATCTTTGCGTAGTTGTTGATAAGTTGAACGATCAAATCCTGCTCGTCTAGGATGCGGGATTTGGCGTTGGGAGCGTAACACTCCGCCGTGATCTTTTCGTTCCAATCGTGGTAAGGATAGGCAGGATCCTGAAGCTCAATCGCCTCAAGCCACGGGTTCTCACGAGGTGGTTGGTAGAAATGGCCGTGAATGCAAATAAAATGCTCCATATCCATAACTCCATTCAGCACGACACAAAGCTAAGTGCTTCGATTCGCAAATGCGGTGACGTATTTTACCAAATTGAGTCTGGGAAATTGCCCACTCCATTCGGCCCGAGCGTTCGACCGAGCTCACGCCGAGGGCTCATAGCCGAGGGCAGCACTTAGTCCTGAGTAAATAAGTTCGTCTTCGGTCTTATAAATCGAAGGACTAAGCAGTCCGATGGTCAATTGCTTGGAGGTTTACTTTTCGTTATGTAGTTCTTCGTGCCCTCGTTGTCAAGTGGGATTCCAGGTTTTTGGGGAATTTGTTCATTGAAAATTTGCAATAGATGCTTGATGGTACCCCTTTCTCCCTCTATGGGTCATAGGCACCACGAGGCTTTGTTTTTTGCTTGTGTTTGTCGCTTTCCGGGGCTTATGCACCCGGTCCAGGGGGTTCGGTAGGATAATCCCGGATCAGAGCAATTAATGTAATTTTCTATAATTATCAAAAAAAACTTTGATTTTGCATTTGTTTATGATATGAAAAGGTGTAAAAAAATTGGGGAGAAAGGAAAGGAGGTGTAAGAGGTCAATAAAATAAACTTGGTAATTGGTGAAGAGAAAGGAGGCACAAGATGTCACGGTTGAGGTTGAAATCCAGTTTTTGTATTTTCATCGTAGCTATTGCATTGTGTGGTACGTTGATTTGGGCTGGAACCGCCCTCCCCGGAGAATATCCCGAGAAGGCGGTCAAATTAATCGTTCCGTGGAAGGCGGGAGGAGGCACCGATGCCCTGTTGAGACTCGTCGCGCACTATGCAACGAAATACCTCGGACAACCCATGGTAGTTGTCAACGTCGGGGGTGTGGGGGGAACCCTGGGGGCACGGCAGGGGAAGGATGGCAAACCCGATGGCTACACCCTCACGGCGACCCACGAGTCGGTGATCAGTTCCTATATCGTTGGCGTCGCTGAATTCAACTACTCGGACTTTATCCCAATCGCCAACATGACGAGCACACCGGCCATGTTGGCTGCTCGGGCAGATGCTCCCTGGAATGACCTGAGAGATCTGATTGCGGATGCCAAGAAAAGGCCGGGGGAGATTACCTTTGGGGCAACCCTTGGGTCCACCAGTCACTTCTTCCCACTGGAGATCGGTTCCAAGGGGGGGATACAATTTAAGATCGTCGGGTACGAGGGGACGGCCGATCGCCAGGCCGCTCTGCTCGGGGGATTTATCGATCTGGGTGAGAGCAACCCCGCCGCGGGCAAGAAGTACTTCCAGGCGAAGAAATTGAAAGGACTCGCAATCGCCACACCCAAACGCCACCCCTTGCATCCCAATGTGCCGACGATGAAGGAGCAGGGAGTAGATATTCAATTTGCGGTCAATCGAGGTGTCTGCGCTCCCCTGAAAACTCCCAAACCCATCATCGACAAGCTCGCAGCGGTGTTCAAAAAGGCTTCCGAGGACCCGGAGTTTGTCAAGAAAATCAACGAGCTCGGTAGCCTAGTCGTGTATCTCTCGCCGAGTGAATACAAAGCCTACATCGATGATGCGACAAAGACCTGGAGCCAGTTGGCAAAAGAGATCGGGCTCCAGAAAAAGAAAAAGTAAAGCCGTGCGGATGGGACCTTCCCTGGCCTCTAGGGCAATGGGGAAGGCCCCGTCAGTTTGAGAAGATTTAAGAGGACTGCGGTGAAAGAGGACAAAGTAATCGGGATTATCCTCGTCGTATTCAGCGGGTTGATGTACTACAAAACCCTGGAATTTCCCCCTGCCATGTTCGGAGCCCTGGGGGCAGGAGTTTTTCCTCAGATTCTCTTTACCCTCCTTGCCTTGGCGGGGGCAGGTTTGACCATCACGGGGTTTATTCGAGATAGGAAGAAGGGTGAGGATGCAACGGCAGAAAAAAGGGAAGCGAGGATATCTCCAATCTTGAATAAATTCAAGGAATCGCTGCACTATCACTCCCACGTTATCATCAGCTTCACCCTCTTCTTCTGTTACATTGTTTTAATGTCCTATTTTGGATACACGATTGCGACCCTGATCTTCATGCCGATCCTCATGTGGATTTTGGGGCCTCGCAAGCGGAGAGCAATACCAATAACCATCATCGTCTCCTTAGGTATGACATTCGTTATGTATTTTGCGTTTGTTAAATTCCTTAAGGTCTTTTTACCAGAGGGAAGTCTATTCTGATACGCATCATCCATGAATCTCTTTGGCAACAAGTCAATATTGCAGGGAAGATGAAATGATCGATCTTATCCTCCTCGGTGTTCGGGAAATCTTTCAACCCTATCCCTTGATTTTCCTCTTCTTGGGAACCGTAGCCGGTATCGTTGTTGGTTGTATACCGGGCTTTACCATAACCATGGGCGCCGCGCTGGCGCTTCCGTTAACCTTCGGAATGACGTCAATTCAAGGCCTGTCAGCCATGCTGGGGGTCCTCGTGGGCGGGCTGGCAGGAGGTCAAATTTCGGGGATTCTCCTCGGGATTCCCGGAACCCCTTCCTCGGTAGCAACGGTTTTCGATGGCCACCCCATGGCTAAGCGAGGAGAACCCGGAACGGCTCTGTGCTTGGGGATCTGGGCTTCATTCTTCGGAGGGCTCATCAGCGCCTTCATATTGATGTTCTTTACACCACCCCTTGCGGATATCGCCCTGAAGTTTGGCCCCTGGGAGTTCTTCTCCCTGGTTGCCTTTGGCTTGACGATCATCGCAAGCCTCTCGGGAAAATCGCTCCTGAAAGGGATCATTGCCGGCCTTCTGGGCTTGATCGCCACGCTTTTCGGAACGGATCCCATGACCGGGGTCCTCCGATTTGACTTCGGTTTGCATGGCCTGTCGGGGGGATTCTCGTTTCTCCCCGTCCTGATCGGGCTTTTTGCCTTCTCCCAGTTGATGAGCAATCTGGAAAGAACGGAACGGGCAGGAACTGCCCTCATTGAGGCTGCAAACCTCGGCTTTTCGTCGCTGAAAACGGTGAAGACGATCCTTCGCCAACCCTTCAATCTGTTCCGATCATCGATGATTGGGGTTTTCATTGGTGCCCTTCCCGGGGCGGGAGGGAGTATCTCCAACATCTTGGCCTACGATCAGGCCCTCAAGGGTTCTAAACACCCGGAGAAGTTTGGCACGGGTATACCTGACGGGATTATCGCTTCTGAAGCGGGCAACAACGGTACCGGGGGAGGCGAACTCATTCCGACCATGGCCCTGGGAATTCCTGGTTCCGCCGTGTCGGCAATTATGATGGGTGCGCTCATCCTCCACGGTATTCAACCGGGTCCGATGCTCATCATTGAATTTCCGGATCTCGTTTATGGAGTTTTTGTCGCCTTTTTCTTGGCTCATTTCTTCATGCTGGGCATTCAGCTCTACGGAATTCGATTGTTCGTGAGATTGACCAGGGTACCCCTCTATGTGTTGGTTCCCTCCATACTGGTCTTCTGTTCCATCGGGTCCTTCTCCATTCATAACCGATTCTTCGACATCTGGGTGCTCTTTATCTTCGGACTTCTGGGGTACCTGATGAAGAAGTACGAATTCCCCCTCGCCCCTGTGATCCTCGGCGTTATTCTCGGCCCGATAGCTGAAACCAATTTCCGAAGGGCGTTGATGACGAGCAGTGACTACAGCCTCTTTTTTACAAGGCCGATTTCCCTGTTCTTTCTGATCCTCTGCGGCCTCTCCCTGCTCTATCCTTTCTATCAGCGATACAGGGAGAAAAAGAGAAGCGTAAACCAAGCAACGGGATGACCTCTCCTTAACCCTTTCGCGAGTAGAGAGTATAAGACAATTGTTCCTGGAGGAGATGAGAAGATGAAAGCCGCATTTGTATCCCATCGTCCCGTGGTTATGGGGACAAACTGGATGATCACATCCGGCCATCCGCTGGCATCCCAGGCCGGGGCAGCGATTCTGGATAAGGGGGGGAATGCCCTCGATGCTGCCATTGCGGCCAATGCTGTCTTAGGCGTTGTCAGACCTCACATGTGCGGCATCGGGGGTGATGCGTTCATCATTATCTATGTGGCAAGGCAAAAGAAGGTAAGAGTCCTCAACGCCAGCGGAAGGTCCCCATACGGGGCGGAAAGGGACTTCTTCGTGAAAAAGGGCATGAAGAAAATCCCTGACAAAGGGATCTTGACCGCCACCGTTCCCGGGACTGTCGATGGATGGATCACGGCACTGGAAGAGTATGGGACTATGGCCCTGGAGATCCTGCTCCAAAAGGCCATCGAGTATGCCGAAGGAGGATTTCCCGTCTATAAGGAATTGAGCGACGTCATCA
>JBGVTJ010000053.1:0-10351 GCA_041862515.1 Thermodesulfobacteriota bacterium
GCCTCTTTTCTGTCAACCAATGACTATGGTCGTGCTACATCTCATCAGTTCCTCCTGTAGTGCGATCGCTCCCCCCTGAGACTTCCGATTCCATTGAACTAGGGGGAAGACCCAGGAGCGTTGTTGGATTCTCCCGAACCATGGTTCGGATACCCTCCTCCTCAACCCCCGCGACGAGCAAGCGACCCGCAAGCATCCTCAAAAACTCAGGCCCGGGCGGAACCCATTCAAAAAAGGCATCACTGCTCAGAATGCAGCGGTCAGCCCCTACTTCACCTATAATCTCAAAGGCTCTCCCCAGCTCGTTTCCATAAAAAACGTTCAAGGCACAGAGCTCAACATAGGCACCCCGCTTTGCCATTTCCTTCACCTGCTCCAGAGTAGCTCCGACGCTTTTCGACAGAGGATGGGTGAAAACCAGTTTTGAGAAATGCATCCGCTCGGCTTCTCGAGCTATTGCCAAGCTTTCAGCAGGCGAAATATGCCCTGTGCAAAGCACCAAATCCAGATCTTTAGCCAATTTTATTATACTTCTCACCTCGGACAGAACCTTGCCCGACGAGTCAACACAGGATAACCCGTGTTCAAAGGTCATGGAGGGCCACCATGCTTTCATACGTCTGGCGAAATTGCCGCCCAAGTTATGGCTTGAATTCCACGTAGGCAGCCAGACTACCTTGGCTCCTTGACTGACAGCAGCTTCCACCACCCATGGGCTCAGGCCTCCCACTACGGAGTTGAGAACGATACTAGCGAAGCACTCTATTTCGGGAATGAGCTTGCGTAAATGGTAGGCTCGGCCGGTACTGGGCCACATCTGAGATTTGATGACTATTCCGCGCATACCCAGGTCCCTAGCCAGCTCCAATACCTCCATATCATCCATCCGAGTCCTAACGCTCAGCGTGAGCTCAGGATAGCCATGATAATGCATATCTATCGCCCCTTCCAAAAGAGGAGTAACGCTCTTTGTAAAGGCCTTAGATTGCCACTCTAAATCATCTATTACATCCATCATATCCCTCTACCTCCATTGGTCTTATAAACTTAATTTGGTTCCATGTAAAGTATAAACCAAATGGCATTACCTCAGAAACTGCGTTCGTCAGACCGCATTTTAATATGGATGGCATTTCAGCCTAGCACATTTTCCGGTCCCTTCCAAGGAAACAAGATGAAGAGGGCCCTGGAATTGGCGAGGAATCTTTTGAGCAGTCAGGAGTAACTTTTTCAGAGAACTCGTTTTTATGCCTTGACAAGGGGGAAAGACATATATCACCATAACCCCAGTCGAAGCAAAGACCAAACCGTTTATGTTGTTGTTTGTGAAGAAAATTCCGGAGGGGTGATCAAGGATTCTCGGGAAATCGGTATCAAATCCTTAGGCCACGCTGAATTTCTCACAAGCCCTCGTACAGGTGGAATGGACATGAACGATTCAATTTAGGCGAACGCCACCGCCCAATTTCAGGTCAGTGTTCTGAAATGTCAGGTGGCAATTAGCGCAGATGCCCGTTAAAATGATAGAATAGCACCAAAGAATGAGACAGGGGATGGAAAAATGGCAATCGACGGTACCGGTGTGATGGAACAATATAGGCTTGTTGGCAATTCTCCCATCCGCTTGGATGCAAAAAGCAAGGTAACGGGAAGAGCGGTTTATATTGAGGATATTCAGCTCCGTGGTATGCTTTACGGGAAAGTGCTCCGAAGCAAATATGCTCACGCCCGTATTCTGAATATCGATACCTCCAGGGCAGAAAAGCTTCCTGGGGTCAAGGGAGTCGTCACCGGGGCGGATCTCCCCTTTGTGCACGGCGAGGCCCTGATGGATAAGCCGCTCCTGGCCAGGGACAAGGTGCGCTATTTAGGGGAAGGTGTGGTGGGAGTAGCGGCTGTAGATGAGAGGACCGCAGAGGAAGCTCTGGAGTTGATCGAGGTTAACTATGAAGAATTGCCGGCTGTGTTTGACCCCACCGAGGCGGCCAAGCCTGAAGCCCCTCTGATCCACGAAGAACTCGGAAGCTACCATCATGCTCCAGGCATTAATCCTATTAAGGGCACGAACATCTGCAACCATTTTCAACTCAGAAAGGGGGACGTAGAAAAGGGATTTGCAGAATCGGATCACATCTTCGAGGATACATTTACCACCGGGATGGTGCATCACAGTTTCATTGAACCCCACGGTGCGATCTGCCTGATCGATGATGATAACCGCATAACCCTTTGGGCCAACAATGATTCCCCGTATCGCTGCCGCAAGGAAATAGCGAACGCGTTGAATATCCCTACGAGCAATGTGAGGGTTATCAGCGCACCTTACATTGGCGGTAATTTCGGGGGCAAAGGTGGGCTCCAGGCTGAGGCATGTGCGATCGCCTTAGCTTGGAAAATAAGGAACAAGCCAATAAGGATGATGTATACCAGGGAAGAGGAATTTTGCTCCGCTATAGTGAGACATCCCTCTGTGATTCATTTGAAAACCGGGGTCAAGAGAGATGGGACCCTTATTGCCCGACAGGTGAAAATGTACTGGGCGACTGGAGCCTACGCTGAAAAAGGGCCAACGGTATGCCGATTCGGAGGTGTGTCGGGTGCTGGGCCCTACACAATACCGAACGTTCGGGTGGACTCGTACTGTGTCTATACCAACAGGCAGGTAGCCGGGGCAATGCGGGGCTATAGCGGGCCGCAAGCGGCTTGGGCCTACGAGTCTCACATGGACATCATCGCCCGGGAACTGGGAATAGACCCCTTGGAATTCAGAATGAACCACGTCTACACCGATGGTGATGAGCACACCACTGGCCAGGAGATTTTTTCTGAAGGTCTTAAAGAATGTCTTGAAAAGGTGGCGAAAAGCATGGAATGGGGCACGAAGCCCGTTGGCAAGGATAGGGGCAGGGGTATCGCCTGTATGGAGAGGGCGATCAAGACCCCCTTTGGCTCAGCGGCTTTTGTCAAGGTGAACGAGGACGGGACGGTGGAGGTTTTGAGCAGCACCACGGAAGTGGGGCAGGGCTCGGAAACGGTCCTGTGCCAGATTGTTGCGGAGGAGTTAGGTGTGCCCCTGGAGTGGGTGAGAAAGGCGACTCCGGACACCGCGTTTACCCCCTACGACGCCTCAACCACCTCCAGTCGCTCCACCTTTCATATGGGAAATGCGGTCAAGATGGCTGCGGCGGATGCTCGGGAGCAGATTATCAAGCTGGCAGCGGAATCCTTGGAGGCGAATACGGAGGACTTGGAAATCAAGGATGGGAACGTTTACCTTAAGGGTGTGCCGGAAGAACCGCTTCCCATCCCCAGGGTGCTCGGCGAGCACTACGGTCCCAGCGGAACCGTTCTGGGAAGGGGCTTCTATTTCCCTGAAATGAAAGTCCCAGGGAAGTACTTCTCGACGTTTATGATCTTCTGGTTGCTCGGCGCCCATGGTGTTGAGGTTGAGGTAAATAGGCAGACTGGAGAGGTAAAGGTCTTAAAAGTCTACGCAGCCCACGATATAGGCAAGGCAATCCACCCCTCTAACTGTGTTGGAATGATTGAGGGAGGAATCGGGTTTGGGATAGGCTTCGCCTTCTTTGAGGAGTTTATGTTCAAGGGAGGCACTGTCTTAAACCCTTCATTGCTCAGCTATAAGGTCCCAACAGCCATGGAAATGCCCGAGACCGAATCCATGCTTGTGGAATGTGCTCATCGAGAGGGGCCTTACGGCGCTAAGGGAGTGGGCGAAACAAGCAACGTGCCTCTCCCTCCGGCCATTGCCAATGCCATTTACGATGCTGTCGGTGTAAGAATCAAGGACCTGCCCATCACTCCGGATAAGGTTCTTGATGCTCTGAAGAGGAAAGCCCAAGGGGAGAAGGATGGGCCCCCCCAAAATCGGGCTTAAGCCATGAAGGGGATGGTGGTGCGGCCAGGGAAGAAAGGGGACAAACATGAAGGTACCGGGATTCGAGTATGCCGAACCTGAATCTATCAGCGAATGCTGTAAGCTCCTGGAGGAACAGGGAGTTAATGCTCGGGCCATTGCAGGTGGGACCAACCTCATGATGACCTTGAAGAATAGGCTGAAGGTCCCGAAAATGTTGGTGGATCTCTTCTGTCTACCAGAGCTTAACCAGATACGGTATTCCGAGGAAGAGGGATTGAATGTAGGAGCACTGGTTTCCCTCCGCCATTTGGCGGCCAACGCAGTGGTCAGAGGAAAATATCCCATTCTAGCCCGAGCGGCATTGGATGTGGGGAGCCCCCAAATTCAGGCCATGGGCACCATCGGCGGCAATCTTTGTCAGGATACCTGCTGCCTCTATTACAATCGCCCCCCCATGTGGAGGCAGGGGCTTGAACCATGTCACAAGTTGGGGGGAGATGTCTGCCATGCGATCCCAGGGAGCAAGACGTGCTGGGCTACCTATTGTGGCGACCTTGCACCTGTCCTGTTAGTTCTTCGGGCAAGGATTGGGGTAGCAGACTCCAAGGGTGAGAAGGTCATACCCCTGAGTGAACTTTACTCCGGTGACGGGAAAGCACCTCTCACCCTGCAACCCGGTCAGGTGGTTAAGGAGGTGCAGGTGCCGGGCCCATCAGCCCACTCTGGAGGGGCCTATCTCAAGTTGAGGGTACGCAAAACTGTGGACTACCCCCTATTGGGGGTTGCAGTCACTTTGGCACTGGAAGGGGCACATGGAATTTTGAAGGACGTTAAGGTGGCATTGACGGGGGTGGAGAAAGCCCCCCTCTTGATCGAAGCAGCCGATGAGCTCAAGGGAGAAAAGGATACAGACAAAGTGATAGAAAGACTGGCAGAAGCAGCATATAAGCAGGCCCACCCCATCAACAACACGTACGGCTTAACCCCCAAGTATCGTCGAGATATGGTTAGGGTCTATGTTAGGTCAGCAGTACACCGGTCAATGGAGGCTGCGATCAAAAAAGGAGGTGTGGCTTGAAGAAAACCATTACCTTGCATGTGAACGGAGACGTTTACGAATTATCCGTGGAGCCGAATGAGACTCTTTTGGATGTCCTGAGGGAAGAGTTGGCACTGACAGGCACAAAGAAAGGATGTGACTCTGGTGCTTGCGGGGCCTGTACGGTGATTGTGGACGGAGAGCCGATCCTGAGCTGCATGACGCTTGCGGTGAGATGTCAATACAAGGAGATAACAACTATCGAGGGGTTGGCCCAAGACGGTGTATTACACCCGCTGCAGAAGTCGGCCATAGAGCGCGGTGCGGTGCAGTGTGGGTTCTGCACGCCCGGGTGGCTTCTTTCAGCGAAGATTCTGTTGGAGAACAATCCCGCTCCTACACGAGAGGAGGTACGTACTGCAATAGCGGGGAACATCTGTCGTTGCACCGGATACAAGAGGATAGAGGAGGCCATCTTAGCTGCAGCTGGCCAGAATACAGAGTAACGAAAAAAGATGAAACGGTTATCAATCGTGTTTGGGTTTTGGTTTCAGTGGCTCCAGTGGATAGTGGCCATGTTGAACAATACGAGATATTCTCACAAGTCAGCCAATCGAAGGTTTCCTGCTGCCATTATGAGTAACTGGGGAATCAATTCGGAAGGTCGAAAATCAACTGCAACAGACTGAGGAGATGAAGATGCATAAGATCCATCTCACCCTTGCGATCGGTGACTACGATCATGTGCGCGATTTTGCCCAGGGGGATATAGAGGCAGAAGGTATTGAGATCACCTATCTTAAGCTGCAGCATGAAGAGATCTTTTACCGCTTTATCTATTTTCGGGAATGGGATATCTCAGAAATATCGATGGCTAAGTACGTCTCGCTCATTTCTCAGAACGACGAAAGTCTCACGGCGATTCCCGTCTTTCCATCTCGCATCTTCCGCCTCTCCTCCATCTACGTGCGCCGGGATGGGGATGTTCAGAAGCCGAAGGATCTTGCTGGAAAAAAGGTCGGCGTTCCCGAATGGGCACAGACGGCTTCCGTATACACACGGGGTTATCTCGTGCACCAGGTCGGCATACCGCTTCAGGATATCGACTGGTATCAGGCTGGTGTCAATCAGACAGGGCGCACCGAGAAGGTAGATCTCAAAATTCCCAAAGGCGTCCGCTACACGCCCGTCCTCGATCGTTCCTTAACCGAATTGCTTCTCTCGGGGGAACTAGATGCAGTCTTGAGCGCTCGGCCTCCGCAACATTTTCTCGACGCGAAACCGGAAATTGTTCGTCTCATCCCCGATTATCGAGCTGCAGAAGAAGAATACTGGCGCGAAACCGGAATCTTCCCAATTATGCACACGGTTGCCATACGTGCCGACGTGTTGAAACGCTATCCATGGGTGGCCATGAACCTGTTAAAAGCCTTCGAGGAGGCCAAACGCCGAAGCATTGAGCGGGCGCTCGACATGTCATCACCCCGCTTCCCAATCCCTTGGTGTTTCGAGTACACTGCCCGATCCAGGGAAATTTTCGGACACGATTATTGGCCCTACGGCATTGAGCCCAACCGGAAAACGCTGGAAGCCTTTCTCGAATACGCCTACGAACAAGGTGTCTGCCACCGTCGCCTGAAAGCTGAAGAGTTGTTTCCCCGGGAGGTACAGAGCTTCTTTACGGTTTGATCGAGAGACACCGGAGCGGTCATCGAGATACAGGGGCGAAAAATATTCAACTACCGAAGGCAAGAAATGGATAGATTTTGGTTCAACTCACCACGTACTCATAGAAGGGAGGGTTAAGGTTATGCCAGAAGTTGATAGAGAACTATCTGAGAAGCTGGCGTTAGCCTGTAACATTTTGGCTCTGGGAGGTCATGGAAACCTGACCCTGGGACACGTGACGGCAAGAAAACCGGGTCAGACTTACCTACACATGAATCCGCATGACTTAGGGCTGGAGGAGATTACCTCCCAAGACATGATTATTATTGACTTTGAAGGCAATAAACTCGTGGGCTCAGGGCGGAGGCATTCAGAATATCCTATCCATACCGAAATCTACAAGATGTACCCAGACATAAATTGTGTCATCCATACCCATCCTTTTTACAGCATAGTTGTCGGTGCTACTGAGGGTACCATTAAGACCATTAGCCACGAGGGTAGTTTGTTTGCTGGCATTCCCATCTTTGTTGAAACAACTCTGCTCATTCGTACCCCTGCGTTGGGGAAAGCCGTAGCACGTTGCCTGAATGGACACCGTGCGCTCCTCATGCGCAATCACGGTGTGGTGGTAACAGGGGCGTCGGTTGAGGAAGCGACGGTCTATGCCGTTCTTTTGGAAAGGGCAGCCAGATTGCAGGTGACAGCTTCCCAGATTGGGTCACTGAGCACGAGCACGCCGGCGGAAACTGAGGGGAAAGGGGAACAAGTCTTTTATCCGAAGAATATCAATAACTTTTGGGATTACTTGGTACGAAGGCTGCGGAGCCATGTTGGCGAGCTGCCTAATCAATGAAGCGACTGGGCTTTGAGAGGAGGCGCCAGGCGCTTGAAGATGCCCGATGGTAATTCCTTGAGCCAATCAGCCAGAAAAAGAGCGTGAGGTTGGGGAACCAAAGAGTTTCATGGGACTGCAGCCAAGGCCTGCAATCTGGTGCTCATTGAAAGGGTTTTTATCCGAAAATAATGCCTTCGTGTAACGGGATTTGCAATATATAAGCAAAGATAAAAAAAACAGCTCCCAGCACAACTCCTGACATGCACAGTGACAGCCCCCATCCCTCTTTCGCCCAGAGTTTCAGAAAGAGAAAAAGAAAAAGAGGGATGGCAACAAGAAATCCCAAAATATATGTGACAGCCGTGAGAAATAATAACCACCCCGCGACAGAGATTTCCCTTTTCTTTATTCCTGTCTGATCCACTTTTCTCCCCGACTCGATCAATTCCTTGCTCATTCCCATGAGGGGCGATTTCCCTTCCACTCTTTGATACCAAGAAGCGAACTTTGGAGAAATGACCATCATGCATAAGATTATCATGAGAGCCAAAGTACAAAATCCAATGACTTGGGGAACCAATCTCGATCCAGGCCGGTACCCGAAAGTTAAAACCATCATAAAACACACAATGCCCAGAAGAAAAAAAGTGAGAACCTTTTCCTCGGTTTTCATACACTTTGCCTCCTTCTCTTCCGGTAACCCCGAATATACGGAGAAGTAATCATGACCAACATTGTTAAAAATAATACCAGGGAAATGGGGCGCGTAAAGAATCCCGCGGTTCCGGCTTCCGACATTAAAGTCTGACGAAAGCTTACCTCTGCCATGCCACCCAAAAGGAGCCCCAGAAACAGCGCAATTCGAGAAAAACCGAACTTTCGCATCTCGTAGCCCAGCAAACCAAACAGGACAGTCACAAATACATCGCCCATACTATTTCGAAGGGCATAAGCACCGATGAGGCAGACAACAAAAATAACGGGGCCGAAGAGCGTGGGTCGAATTCTCGTGAGGATGGCAACCTTGTCAGCAACCAATAGACCGATAACAGCGGCCACCATATGACATCCCAACATTGCCAAGATCAACATGTAAACAACATCCAAATGCGTTATAAAGATATCTTGTCCCACATCCAGTCCATGCAAAGTCAAAGCCCCCAGGAAGACAGCCATGGCACTGCTTCCGGGGATCCCAAAGGCCAAGGTAGGCAAAAGAGCACCCCCCTCCTTGGCATCATTGGCGGCTTCAGGCGCAATGACGCCGCGAACATCACCCTTGCCAAAAGTTTCGTTGTTCTTGCACGTTTGCTTTGCCTGCATGTAGGCGAAGAAACCTGCCACTGTGCCGCCGACGCCCGGAATTGCACCGATGAACGTCCCCAGAGCTGAACTTCGAAGCACTAAAGGCATGTTTTTGAACGTCTCAATGACCCCCGTCCATACCTGCCGTTGGTCCGATCGTGTCGCCCGCGGGGATGCAATCGTCTTTCCCTCTATAATCAGGTCCATGACTTCGCCGATGGCCAGGAGCCCAAATATGGCAGGAACAACGGGGATACCGTCCCACAGGTATTCGATTCCAAACGTGTATCTCAGTTCCGATGTAATGGGATCAAACCCTATGAAGGAAAGCATAATGCCCAGGCCCCCTGAAGCCAATCCCTTGATGAGCGTCCCCTCACCGAGGACGGCAATAATGCACAATCCTAAGAAGGCCATCATGAAAAATTCCTGATAGGAAAAAGACATCAAGAACTTTATAAGCAGAGGAATCAGGGACAGGGTAATCAGGAGGCCTATAAAACCACCTAAGGTAGAAGCAGTAGCCGCAGCTCCCAGGGCGATGCCTGCTTTTCCCTTTTGGGACATGGGAAAGCCATCAATAACTGTTGCTGCATTGGGCGCTTCTCCGGGGGTGTTGATCAATATGCTCGGAATGGCGCCACCGTAAGTGGCAGCGCCGTAAGCCGCTCCCAGCCAGAGCATCGCCGTAGAAGGGTCCATACCAAAAGTCATGGGAATCAAAACGACGATAGCGGTAGTACCACTCAACCCCGGGATTGCCCCAAAAATCATTCCGATGATAGTCCCGGAAATGAGAAATAAGATCCCCGGCCAACCCAACAAGTTGGCCAGCGTGGCAATAAATAGTTCCCAATTCAACGAGCTTATCTCCCAATTGGAAGAGGTGTAAAACGTCAAATTGTGGAGAAGCTCTCCGAAACTTCAAATACGAAGTATCGGTTGACGAGTCTGACGGTCTCCGGCTCACACGGTTCCGGGCCTAACCCTTAAACCCCTTTCAACAGTGCGCTATATGGCTTTCCGACCACGGGTTATGCTATTGCCGTTCTTGTTCTGCAACAGATTTTTTTGTACGATAGCGTATTGCCTTTTACTTCTTTAAGTACCGTTCCAAGAGATCTCGATAATCCTTATCGTAAAGGCTAATAACTTCCAGTAACGTTTTTTTGGTGGCGGAACCGTCCATTATGGTAATAGGCCGCTTCGCCTTTTTTGACCATTCCTGAAACTCCGGGTCGTTCAAGCTCTTCAGCAAAATGTCACTTAAATACTTATCCCGGTCTTTAGGCAAATCCGGGGGTGCTCCAATAACACGGTAGGTCCCGAGGAGTCCCAATTTGGGATGGCCGATTTCCGCTGGTATCGGTACATCCGGCATCTCAGGGGATCTCTCTTGTGCCCCGATGAGAAGCAAGGCCTTGAAGCCTTTGCCCAGCACATGCTTGCGCATGGTCCCATAAGAAAACACGACGGCATCCGCATCTCCCCTCATGGCAGCCAGAATTGCGTCCCCGCTACCGCTATGGCCGACAATAAATTTGGCCTTGATTCCCAATGTTTCCATTGTGATCGGTGCAACGATCTCCGGCCCCGTAAATCCCGTGCCAGAAATCCGAAAAGA
>JBGVTJ010000054.1:0-12815 GCA_041862515.1 Thermodesulfobacteriota bacterium
GAGAACCTGTTTAAGGGTACCATTGCCCATAAGGCGTACTTGGGCAACTTTTTGTTCTTTTTCGTAAACGTGAATGATACGATGATCAGGGTGCAGGTTCCGTATCACCTGCCACAAGAAGAAGGGCAAGAACTCTACCTGTTTCTCAATCCGCAAAAATGTATGATCTTATTCTGACGAAAAGGTGGAGTAAAAGAGAACAGGCTACTTCTTCTTTTCATCCCGGATCTTATTCGATTTCTTTAAAACAAAAACGAGGCCCTGCCCCATCAAACCCTTGGACATGGTCTCGTTTAATCTCATATCGCCTCTCCTTCATATGCCTTTCTTACATATCTGTGTTCCGTATTGGTGAACTCGATCAACCTCTCCAACGAATTTAAGGCCTTCCCTGAATCGATGGAATGACTGGCCAACTCGACACCTTCATTGAAATCCTTCGCCTTTCCGGCTATCGCAAAGGCGGCCGCCGCGTTCAAAACGGCGATATCCCGCTTTGGGCCTCGATTAGCTCTCAGGATCTCAAGGATAATCTGGGCATTCTGCTCCCTCGTCCCCCCTTTAATCTCGGCAAGCTTTCCCCGTTTCATCCCAAAATCCTCGGGTTTGATGAAGAAGCTCTTCATCCCGCCGTCTTTGAACTCCGTGACCTTGGTCTTTCCGGTGATGCTAATCTCATCCAAGGTATCTTTCCCGTGGACAACAAAGGCCCTCTTGATTCCCAGGTTCTCCAAAACCGTCGCCATCGTCTCGGTTAAACTCGGTTCATAAACGCCTAATACCTGGATCCTTGCCCCTGCGGGGTTGATCAGTGGATCCAAAAGATTGAATATCGTCCTGATTCCGATCTTCTTCCGTATGGCGATGATGTGTTCCATGCCTTTTTGGACCAGGGGTTCATAGAGAAAACAGATGCCAACTTCATTGATGCATCTTTCCAGTTGAGTAACTGTCATATCCAGGTTGATCCCCAAAGCCTCAATTACATCCGCGCATCCACAAAGAGGAGAAGCAGACTTTCTCCCATATTTGGCCACCTTGAGACCGCCTCCCGCCACAACCAGGGCCGTTGCCGTGGAGATATTAAATATCGTTGTTCCCGCAGTTACCCCCTTTGTCGTACTGAGGATCGTCTCCCTTTCCACCGTGATTTCTTCACGATCCAGGCACACGAGGTCATCGCCTACATTGATCGCTGAGGCCTTATCCTTGATTACCTTCGCCGCTGCCGTTATCTCTTCAGGCGTTTCTCCCTTCATCCTCAATGCCGTGATGAATGACGCGATTTCTGAAGGAGATGCAGTTTTCATCGTTATCTCCTTCATCACCTCCCCCATTTCCCCTTCAGTTAAATCCACCTTTGAAACCACTTTGCAAATAGCTTCATTGATCACCATCTTCCTCCTCTCATATGGGTTTACATACTCCATGAAATGAAAAAGCCGTAAGCGTCTCCATTCAACTCACGGCTTTTTCAGTGCTAACTAAAAGGCCGTGAGCAAGGGATTTGCCCACGGCCTCAATCATCCATACAGTCTATCGGTCATTGGCCATCATCGGGCAAACCCCTCCTTTTCTTTTCCACCACCACCAGAAAACACCGTTTCCATGTACCATCGCCATCTTCCAAAACCCCTTTATGTTTAAAACCTAATATCAAAATAATCCCCTTATGTCAACAAAAATCGTCATCCCCTTCATTCATTGTGCTCGGTGCTGAAGTATGGTTTCAACGATTTCAGCAAAGCCCTCCCCTCCCTCGCGGTTTGCGATAAAGGATGGCAGAAACTTCATGCGATCGGCGAAATTCAGGACGTTCTTCACCCCCGCTGTGTTCGGGAAGTATTGAAACATGGGTTCGTCGTTAGGGGAATCACCGCAGAACAGAAACCGCTCCCTGTTGGCATCCAAATCGAACCCCCAGCGCTCCTGCACAAAGGTTTTCGTCATCACCAGCTTGTCATAGTCTCCAAACCATCCGTTCACATGGATGGAGGAGACCTTGTACCTCGCACCATGCTTCTTGAGGATCCCACAAATCCGGTCGACTGCCTTCCGATCCAGGGGGGTCACATCCTCGCAATAATCAATGGCGAGGTCAGTCTCGCGGTATAGCTGATCGCTGGCGACGGCCGAGCCTGGAACTGAGGTCAGGATTTCTTCCTTGATGCCCATCAGGCGCTGTCGTTTCTTAATCCGCACTCCTTCAGGGTCGAGGAACCGCTTCTTGAGTTTCCGCTCCCTTTCATCAAACCAGAAATAAAGGGCTCCGTTCTCCCCGACAACACCATCTACTGGCCACATGCGGGCAATGTGGTCACACCACCCTGCGGGGCGGCCCGTAATGGGAACCACCCAGAGACCAGCCTCCTTCAATTCCCACAGGGACCGGTAAGCAATGGCACGAATCCTCCCACGACTCGTAAAGGTATCGTCAATATCAAAGAAGACGCCGGAAAGATTCCTCGCGGTCTCGGGATGGAATGTCTGGATTGAGGGTATCATATTAAGATTCCCGGTTGAAATCCCTGCAAAACGATCTCTGACCGTGTACTTATCACGTAGCTAAAATTATACATGACAACATAAATATTTGCGGATAGGAAAAAATACAAGCAAATTCCAAATACTAATTTCCAAACTCTAAACAAATTCAAATGACCTAAGCTAAAAATTCAAAACAGTATGCTTGATACCACAAGCTTTTGACCATTTGGATTTAGATATTGTTTAGGATTTCGTGCTTCGGCCCGCGACGAGCTCGGCCGAGTCGATTTAGGATTTAATACCTATTTGAATTATGCGCAACTATTTAGGGCGCTATGTATAGAATCTGCAGCACTGCAACACCGCCGCCCTTTTCATTTTTCCAGGTATGCATCCCGGAGAATCTGGATGGGATGGATGACCTTGATACCCGTGAGGTGTCTTATTTGCAAACGACACCCTTCGCAGTCCGTTACCACGGCATCGGGACTCAAATCCAAGAGGTGCTTGGCCAGATCCTTTCCTATCTCCATGGAGATATCGTATTTCTCCTTCTTGTAGCCGTAAAGCCCTCCTAACCCGCAACACCCCTCGTCAACGAGCTCGATGTGAATTCCGGGGATCAACCTCAACAGTTCCAGAGCAGGCAGGCCCATCCCAACAGCCCTCACATGACAGGGAGCGAAGTAGGCCAATTTCCTTCGCATCTCGGAGGGATGTTTCAGCGATCCCCTTTCATGGCGGGCCATGAGGTATTCGAAGATTTCGTAGGTCTTCTCAGACACCTCCTCGGATCCTGGAATCCCGAGCACGTTGGCATATTCATGGCGAATCATATAACCACAGCTGCTCGAGCTAAAGACGATATCTATCCCCGAATCGATTGCGATCTTCAAAGAGGTAAGGTTTTTTCGGGCAATGGCTCGGGCGGACCTCAAGTCCCCACTTCCCAGCATAGGTAGGCCACAGCAATCCTGCTCCGGAACGACCACCTGGATCCCGTTTTGCTCCAAAACCTGGATGACGGCTTTTCCCACATCTACTTCACTGATGTTAGTAAAACACCCATAGAAATAACCAACCCTCCCGTTGGCCGAAGATTCAGGAGTTTGCGGAAGTCCTTTGGGACGGCTCCTGAGCCACTGCCTGAAGGTGGGAACCTCGAAATCTGGCAAGGGCCTTCTCTTATCGAGTCCCAACAGCCAATCCAAAATCCATCTCATGAAGAGGGATCGAGACATCCGGTTCATGAAGGGCACTGCCCAGGGCAACCGGCCCATCCAGCGGTTAAAATGGGCCAAAATTCGGTCCCTCAGGGGTATCCCATGTTCGTCGTAGTACTTGGCCTTCGCCATTAAATTGAGGTGATAGATGTCTACCCCGGAGGCGCATACCAGCTCGCATATGGTGCAGCCAATACAGAGATCTATACAGCGATCCACGGGGAAAACATCCCGGCCTCTAAACCTCTGGCCACCGGGGCCTGCCTGCTTGGGTCCTGGAAACCGATCCGTAACCCGGAGAACTGGGCAGTATTCCATGCAGGTGGCACAGCGGATGCAGAAGTCTATTGTTTCCTCGATTTTGGGTTGTCCTCCCATCAATGCATCCCTCCCCCCACGGATTTGTATCCCGTGGAAAGGGCTACGCCGCCCCCTGACTTCTCCCGCAGCGCATCGCAGTGGGAGAGGATGGATCCAGCTCCATGGAGATTGCTTACCACAACCCTCCCCTTTTCATCAATGGGATTGAGCCGTTCATCGACCATGATCCCGAAGCTCTCAATGGGATGCGATTCATCGCAGAAGAATCGATCCCTGAACCAATTCTCCCTGGAAACGGGCTGGTGCACCGGAAGGTCGAATAAGGGCTCCACAACTCTGTCTCCCTTCACTTCTAATCCACCGCCAAAGAAGCTTCCCGTGGCCAAAACATAAACCTCCGCGGAGTAGGTCCTTTCAATGGGTGCAGTGGTTACCGTCACCTGGAGGCACCTGCCGTCCCGAACGGGGGCTGCTACCGCCGAAAATCCCATGATTATGGTAACGCCTTTCCCCTGTAAATCCCTTTTGAACGTATGAAAAAGCCGAAATCCCGGAACTGAAGGAGGAAGGGTGGGTATTTCAAATACCGTTGTCCCCAATCTCGCTTCCAGTTCTCTCCTCACCTCCTGTGGTCTATCTACACCGAGCACCGCGGGGAATGCTACCCGCTCACCCCCCTTTCGCTTGGCATGGATCACCTTGGCAATTTTATCCTGAAATTCCTCCTCCTCAAAAAATCGCGCAAGGACTGAGGATGGGGCTGTTCTCCGAGGGGAGAGTTCGGACAATGGCAGCGATATCGACCTCGCCCCAAAGGAAAGACGCCGCTCCTTCCGTAAGGAGTTGATGTTGTGGGCAATATAGGCGCCATAAAAGTCCTTGAGGCCATCAAATCCCACGATCAAGACATCCCTATCATCCTCAATGCCTCCCCATTCCATGGTCGATGGGAAAAGGTACGTTGCCCTTGTGGACCCCATAGGGGTGAGGGTGATCGCGTTCTTCTCACCTTGGGAGAGATAGGTATAATCCTGCTCGGCGAAGAGGCCCAGAAATGATGTAAGGGCATTCCGTATGTCCGATACCCCCACACGAGCATAAGGATGATTTGGTATTTCCTCAATCAACCGACTGAGGGATGTCAAGGGGTTTTCCACTGGAACGGAGGACCCCGTTGGGTAGTACCCCAACACATCGATACATCCGGTATACGTGTGGGCTGTCCCTATCCCCTTCCCGATAAGCAGGACGCTCTTCCCCCCTTCCGCAGCCGTCTTGGCCGCCATCAACCCGGCCAATCCCATGCCAATCACGATGACGTCGTAATGCTTCATTTCTCCTTATCCAGATTGAGGACGCCCATGTACATCTCCTCTATGAATTGATGTTCACGAAGCTGGTCCCCCCAAAGAACGGGCCGGATGCCCTTCCACCTCTCCTCCAAAAACCCCTTGAGCTGGGCATTGGAATTGACCGCCTCCACCTTACCCGCAGCATGGAGAACTCCCAAGAGGCGATAACTGCAAAAAGCCCCTTGACAAGTCCCCTTGGCTAACCGAGTGCGATGCAGGGTTTCCCTTAAGTCGGCTGTGGGAAGCCCTCTCAATGCATCCTCCAATTCGCCCCGGCTGATGAGCTCGCAATCGCAAATAATCTCGGACTCTCCCTTTTCGCCCTCTTGGCCAAGTCTTTTCAGGTACTCCCCCCTGCCACGCACGGCTCCTTTGACCCCTGCCAAGGGCGTCAGATGGGTCTTGCAGGGAATATCTAACCCCATCTTTTGGCAGATGAGATCCCCCGTTTTCTCGGCCATAAGCCGATAGGTGACCAATTTACCACCCGTAATGGTGATGAAGTTCTCCACTCCATCCTGTAGCCCATGATCCAGCAGGACGAACCCCCTGCTGAGCTCCCGTGAATCTTGGCCAGAACTGACTTTGAAAAGCGGACGAATCCCCGCATAGGCCCGAATGTATCGGGCCCCCGTTAAACAGGGGAGCATTTTGGACGTCTCATCGATGAGAAAGGACACCTCCCAGGGCTCAACAAAAGGGTTGTCCATATCGCCGATCTTCCCGGAGGTAGTCCCCAGGATGGAAACCGTGTGATTGGGAACAACGATATCACCATCCGAAGGTAACCTGCACCTGTGGACCACCCGATGGCTCACCCTCCGGTTGGTGATCACCATGCTCCCCTTGGACAATTCCATTGGGACCGAGAGGCCGGCAAGGCGAGCGACTTGATCCGCCCACACCCCACTGGCATTGACGACGAAATCAGCATGGACGGTGAGGGGCTCACCGGTTTCTCCATTCAGAGCTTCCACCCCCCTTATGCGGTCCCGAGTGCGAATGAGACGGGTAACCTCGGTGCGGACCAAGATCTCCTTCCCATAATCTCCGGCATCCTCGGCGTTTCCGAAGGCCAAGAGGAAGGGGTCGATGGCTGCATCGGGAACATGGATGGCCCCAGTGATATCCTTCGAGAGGTTAGGCTCCAATGCCAACGCCTCAGATGGATTCAGGCATCTCGTAGGGATTCCAATCTCCTCACAGGACCTCAGAAATTGATCCCTGAAGGTATTGCTATCCTCGGGAAGCGAGACAAAAAGCCCTCCCGTATCCTCGATACACCATGAGGCAATTCTCTTGAGGATTTGATTTTCCTGTATGCATTCCATGGCCGCATGGGGATCATTTACCACGTACCGAGCCCCACTGTGGAGATATCCATGATTTCTCCCAGAGGCTCCGTTAGCCAAATCCCCCTTCTCGATGAGGATAAACTCTATGCCCCTCTGGGCCAAATCCCGGGCGACGCCAACACCCGTGATCCCTCCGCCAATGATCACAACCTGAGTCTTCAGCTCCATACCTCGAGAATCTCCCCAAACTTCTTATCCCTAAAGGAAAATCGCCTTGACGACCTTCTTTTCTTTCTGCTAGTGTATTACGCAAAAATTCATTTGTTTGAATGTTAAACCACCAGTATAGATGGTATTTATTATTATAGTAAATTTTGTTCGTCTTTACAGGGAAATTCCCAACATTCTTATACCGGTAAAAATGGAAAACAAAAATGAAAGTGTCATCCGAACCTGTCTTGATTGATACAGAAGTTCTTCGAGTTTTTACGGAAAAGGTGTTCGAACGACTGGGAGTTCCTACCGAAGATGCAAAAATTGCGGCTGACGTTTTGATTGAAGCGGACCTCAGGGGTTTCGATTGTCACGGTGTAGCGCGGCTCTTTCCCTGTTTCAGCCGTATCAAAAATGGGGTCATCGAAACGCGCCCAACAATTAAAATCAAGTGGCTAACCCATACCACGGGTCATTGCGATGGTGGGAATGGACTTGGAATGGTAGTGGGTTGGCGCGCTATGAAAGCCTGTCTATCGAGAGCCGAAGAATTCGGGTCGGCCTTTCTTGCCGTCAAGAGAAGCGAACATTTCGGAATTGCCGGTTACTATTCATCGATGGCTCTCGATTCGGGGATGATCGGCATCGCCATGAGCAATGGGTCACCTCGTGTCGTACCGACAGGAGGAACAACGGGAATCCTCGGAACAAATCCGATTAGTGTCGCTGTTCCACGAAAACACGATCCCCCATTCATTTTGGACATGTCCACCAGCGCTGTTTCGAGCGGTAAGATTGACGTTTTAGTCCGCAAGGGACAGGAGGTTCCCAATGGATGGGTCTATCCTTCGGTCATGCCTTTTCTTGATTCCCACGGGGTAGTCCCGATGTCTGTGTTGCAATATCCCTTAGGCGGCAAGAAAATAACCGGCGGCTATAAGGGCTACGGACTGGGATTGATGGTAGACATCCTTTCCGGGGTATTATCGGGCGCAAACTTCGGAAGCAGACTTGCTGCCTCAAAAAACGCGGATACTCATGCGAACATCGGGCATTTTTTTGGGGCCATGAAAATCTCAGGATTCCGCCCAATAGACCAATTCAATAAAGATTTTGATTCGTTGGTCCAGGACATTAAATCCTCACCCCTTGAGCCTGACGTAGAACGGATTTTCATTCCCGGTGAGCCCGAAATAATCGCTCGCAAAGAAAATCAAACGGAAGGTGTTCCTGTTCTCCCATCTGTCTTGGGAAAACTTAAGCAAATTGCCTCAGAACTAGACCTCAAAATTCCCCAGGAATGTGCTTCAATGAATTGTACGCCGCACAAATAAGGGGGGAAACGTTGCTTCGAAAAAACATAATTTCTTTCTGTTGATCAATGAAACGCGACTGGTGGCTTCTCGGAATCTGCTCCTCAAGATTCTTTACGTATTTCGTGTTCATGACCTATGCGGCTGCCCTTCCTGTCCTCCAGAGGGAATGGGGGATGTCTGCTGCGGCTGCGGGATCTATTTCCAGTGGATTTCAAATTGGGCTTGCTGTCTCTCTGATTATCCTTTCGGAGTTGGCCGACCGAATCGGGCCCAAGCGCGTCTTCCTCTGGGCTCATGCTGCCACCGCCGTTGTCTCACTGGCCTTTGCCATCCTTGCCCGGGGATATTACTCCGGCCTCTTCCTCTATACCCTTATTGGGCTCTCATTGGGAGGAACCTATACACCCGGGATCATGATGATTGCGGATCGGTATCCCAGCAAAACCTGGGGAAGGGCCACTGGGTTCTTCATCGCGAGCACTTCCTTGAGTTATACCGTATCGCTGGGAATCAGTGGGGTCTCGTTACCGTATGGAGGGTATCAGCTTTCTTTCCTCCTCACCTGCCTGGGTCCATTGGTGGGGTCGATTTTGGTATGGATCGCCCTGGCTTCAACACCGAATTCAATATCTCCGAGACGAGAAGAGCAGAAGTTTTCGGCAGAGGTCTTGCGAAATAAACCCGCCATACTCTTTATCATGGCATATGTTTGGCATAACTGGGAACTTATCGGGATGTGGGCATGGACCCCGGCATTTCTGTCCGCCTGCCTTGCGGTCAGCGGATCCGAGGCGTTGAGGGTAGCTGGCGTTGGCGCTAACATCGTCGCGTTCTTTCACCTCATGGGGTTTTTTGCGTCACTCTCCATGGGTTTCCTTTCAGATAGGCTTGGACGCGCATTCATGATCCTGGTTCTCGGGAGTATCAGTACAGCCTGCTCTTTTGCTATGGGATGGTTCATTGGTTTTCCTCTCGTTTTGGTTATCGTGATTGGGATGATTTATGGGTTTTCTGCGTTAGGGGATTCCCCAATCCTCTCAGCAGGATTAACCGAGAGGGTCGAAACCTCGTATAGGGGCGCTGCCTTTGCCCTGCGGTCGTTTCTGGGGTTCAGCGCCGGTGCTATCTCACCCTTGACATTTGGTGCCATTTTGGATTGGACCAATCCAATGTCCTCACAAACCGGTACCTACATAACGTGGGGTTGGTCTTACAGTTTGCTTGGCCTTGGTGGCCTAGGGGTTGTGTGGATAGCCTTTATCCTCTACAAGATGTCTCTTCGTCCATGAGATTCCTAGATACGGAGGGAAGCAGATCTTAAGACGTGTACGCAATCTGCGGCTGGCTGAAGGGTAAAGAACTTGCGGCTTATTCCTGAGAATTGATCAATTATACAATTGATAGGAGATAAGCTACGTTACCTGAAATCCATTCTTACCATGGCGTCAATGACTTCACGATAATCGTCAGGTTTTTTCCCTTTAAAGAAATCCTTTAGACCGGATTGAGAGGAAGTCCTTAATCGATTTCGAACCGCTTCAGCCATAATCGGTTTCACATTGAGCTCATTCAAGGTTTCGATCACGTACTCCATTTCCTCAGTTCGCCGTTCTGCGTGAACAACATTGGTTGTGATCCATGTATTCGCGATCTCTTGAAATGAGCTTCCATCCATATGCTCGACAATAGTGTCCATGAGGGGTTGCACAAGATCACAACGCTTGGCACCGACCAACATTTCAAGAAGAAGGGCTTCAACGCCTTTAGCAAAGACACTTCGCAGCATTTTCAAGTAGGATGCCTTTCCGATCTCTTTGGAGACGAATGTCACATTAAACCCCATATTCCCTAACAAATTGACGAGCTGATTTCCTCTTTTTCCGCAAACTAACATTGGGCTCTTAAAACCGTATGAGGCTATCGCACCCAAGATTGCCACTTCAATAAAAGATCCTCCTTTTTGCTCAATCAATTCGCCCATGAGTATCTTCTCTCTGGGCGAAACAGTATTCATATCCACGTACACCTTTCCCTCTTTTATGAACGGTAAGGAATCCCTGACCACTTGAGTCGCTACTTCCCCAGTCACAACACTCAAAATGATGACATTGTTCCCGATCAAAGACCCCATATCCTCTTCAACGATTACACCTTGTTCCTGAGCTTTAAGTCTCAGCGATTCCCTAAATTCCTCGTCATTGAACTTAATATCAAAAACACTGATAGAACTCCCTTTGTTTGAACACAATCCCTGGGCGATGGCCTGCCCAGCCTCTCCATAACCGACAATTCCAATTCTCTCCGCATCCATAGGATGAGTTCTCCTATTCAGTTTGGTTCTCTTTATCCCTTCAAGTAATTACATAGCGCAGGATCTATATACACCCAAACTTCAGAGTCAACATTGAGATCTTTATGGGATGACGTTTGCACTCTCAAAACTTCTTTTTCCACTTTGATTCTGTAATCATAAAAACTGCCCAGAAATGTTTTTTGAACAACCCTTCCCCTATACACATTGTCAGTCTTCGCTATCTTAGAGGGCTCGATTTCAATGGACTCGGGGCGAACGGAAATGAGAACATCAGAATCGATATCGGGAAATGCATTTTCCTCTCCCTTTTTGACTCTCAATACCATTCCCTTTTCCGTCCTTACTTCAACGAAAAGTTCATCTTTTTTCTGAAGCGTTCCCTTTAATAAATTGGTTGTTCCCACAAAGGAAGCAACGAATTTCGACTTTGAGCTATGATAGATATCTTCGGCACTGCCTATTTGATCGATCCTCCCCTCATTCATAACCACAATCCGATCCGCAATGACCATGGCCTCCGTTTGATCATGCGTAACGTAAATGGAAGTGATTTTAAGCTTCTGTTGTATTTCCCTTAAATCAAACCTCATTTCCTCCCTGAGGATAGCGTCAAGATTTGAAAGCGGTTCGTCCAACAAGAGGACATCAGGTTCAACCACGAGCCCCCGGGCGAGGGCAACCCGTTGCTGTTGGCCTCCGGAGAGTTCATTCGGGTATCTGTTTCCAAGACCTGTTAATTTCGTCAACTCCAAACTCTTCATCACTCGGTCCCTTACCTCAGATTTAGGAAGTTTTCTCAACTCGAGGCCGAAGGAGATGTTTTTGTACACCGTTTTGTGAGGCCAAACCGCATACGATTGAAAGACCATCGCCATATTCCTCTGCTCTGGAGGCAAGACGAACTTATTCGTCGAAATAACCCTATCGTTGAGGATAATCTCACCATCATCGGGGTCTATAAAACCAGCGATACACCTGAGTGTGGTAGTTTTCCCACATCCGCTCGGTCCAACAAGGGCAACAAATTCACCCTCATCGATATCCAGACAGAAATTGTCGGCGGCCTTAACCTCGCCGAATTTCTTCGTTAAATTCTTGATCCTGAGCTTCGCCATAGACGATCTCTCCTCTTTACATGCTCGTCATAAGGGCTTAACCCCTACTATTCTCTCTATTTTCTCATGAAACCTGGGCGAAACTTTTCCCCACGATCTTTCTTGACCCAGTAACGAACATAAGGGTGATGAGTAGTACTAAAATTGAAAGTGCCGCCAGAGCCTCAAATTCCCCTTCCTCAAAAAGGGTAAAAATAGTCACCGCTATCACTTCGTTATCAGTGCTGTAGAGGAGTATGGATGCGGAAATTTCTCGAAAAGAAGAGATAAAGATTAAAATCCACCCAGAAACTAAGCTTATCTTCAATAGTGGAACAGTTATGTTAACAATGGACCTAAACCATGAAGCTCCGATAATACGTGCTGATTCTTCGAGCTCAAGGTTAATCTGCGTCATACCATCCGAGCAGGCCATGTAAGCCAGGGGAATCCGCCGAGCAACGTAAGCCGCTAATAGAATCCATATCGTGCCGTACAACATAAATGGCGGTCTTATATAGGCCCATAAGAAGGCAACGGCCATTGCAACGCCAGGGATGGCAAAGGGTAAAATCATCATGAAATGAAGGAACCGGCGGCCAACATTTTCGGTCCTCTTGTTGTAGATCACGACGATCAATGCCAAAAAAACCGCAATCGTTGCGGCCAAAAATGCGAGGAAAAAACTATTGAGGAACGATTTCTGACTTAATCTGTAATGAAAAAGAATGAACTCATAATTATGCAATGTCATATTGTTCAGGGTTAGGGGAGAACCCCAGACTTTGCTTAAAGAAATGAGCAATAGCATGGAGTAAGGGATGATAACGCTTAAGCTCACAACCAAAAAACAATAACCCAGGACCGGCCATTTGGCCTTGCCCAATTTGATGATGGTTGGCTGGGTGGTCTTTCCCGAGATGAGAACGAATTGCTTCTTGCCGAGGTAAAGGTACTGAAAAATGAGTAATACGCCAGTAATAACAACTAAGGGAATGGCCAACGCAGCGCCCTGCTGATATTGGGGTGGATAATGGAATAACTGATAAATTTGCGTCGTTAGGGTAAAAATACCCCTCGACATTCCCAAAACAGCCGGGACTCCAAAGAGCGCTAGAGCCTCTAAGAAGGAGAGTATGGCACCGCTGATAATGGCGGGAGCTACCAAGGGCAGTGTGATCTTCAGCGCCGTTTTCCACT
>JBGVTJ010000055.1:0-10152 GCA_041862515.1 Thermodesulfobacteriota bacterium
CCAAAAATTGAGGAGGCCACAGAACCAAAAAAACTTGAGTCGCGCTCAGAGCTCCTTTTCCGAATTCCCAGAGATCTCCAATGGTTTTTTTCCCGATAAGAGGGTATCAGAAAATCCCCCTTTGCTCAAGGGGAAAATGGTTGGAAATAGCCGCCAAAATTTGGTACTGTCTCATATAAGTAACCTTATTTCCCCAATAATTTCCAATGAATGTAAAAAGGTGCATTGAGGAGCTGAGGCGGGAGATAGAACAGCACAACTATCGCTACTACGTGCTCAGCGAACCCATCATCAGCGATCATGCATACGATACCCTTTTTCGGGAGCTGGAAGAACTGGAGAAAGCTAACCCCCAATTTTATTCGCCTGATAGCCCGACCCAGAAGGTGGGTTCCCCATCAGCCCATCTCTTTCCCCATGTCAGACACCTCAGCCCCATGCTCGGCTTGGAAAATGCAAACAACCGCACCGAACTCTTTTCCTGGGACAGAAGAGTTCGTAAAATGGTTGGGCGGAATGAGGTCGGTTATGTAACGGAGTTGAAGATAGACGGAGTAGCCGTTACTCTGCTCTATCAAGAGGGGAATTTGGTTCGAGCAGCCACCCGGGGTAATGGAATGGAGGGAGAGGATGTGACGGCAAATATTCGAGCGATCCCCGGCATCCGCTCCCATCTGGAAGGTGGCTCGCCCCCTCTCCTCTGTGAAGTGAGGGGCGAGGTGTATATCAACAAGAGGGATTTCGAAAGCCTTAACACGAGGCGCTCAAAAAGAGGGCTTCCCCTTTACTCCAGCCCGAGAAATGCCGCTTCTGGATCCCTTAGACAGCAAGACCCCGGTGTAACGGCTGGGAGGCCATTGGACATATGGATCTTCGGGATTGGCTCGATTGAAGGGAGAAATGTGGAAAGGCATTGGGAAACCCTTGAATACTTAGCATCCTTGGGATGTAAAATAAATCCCCATAATAAACGACATCAATCCATTGAGTCGGTATGGGAATACGTTGAGCATTGGAGTCGAAGACGAAATCGGCTCTCCTATGATACTGATGGGGTGGTGGTCAAGGTAGATTCTCTGAGTGATCGTGAAAAGGTCGGGGAGATCCTTCGGGCACCTCGGTGGGCCCTGGCCTATAAGTTTCAACCCGTCGAGGCAACTACTCAGCTCAAGGACATCTTTATCGTCGTCGGAAGGACGGGGGCGATCAAGCCCTTTGGGCTTCTTGAGCCCGTCCGAGTGGATGGCGCCACTATTCGGGTTGCCCCCCTGAATAGCGAAGAGGATGTTCGGAGGAAGGATCTGAGAATTGGCGATCAGGTTGTGGTACGTCGTGCAGGAGGCGTGAGGCCGGAAGTGGTTAAGCCCGTCGAAGCCTTTCGAACGGGAAAAGAGAGGTCCTTTCAGGTGCCGCGATACTGTCCTTCGTGTGGCGCTCCGGTTAGAAAGATAGCAGGCCAAGCCTTTTCCCGGTGCACCGGGGGCAATTGTCCGGCCCAGCTCGCCCAACATGTAAGGCAATTCGTTTCCGAGGACGGAATGAATATGGTTGGGGTGGGAGATGCCCTCTGTTATGGAATCGTCGAAAGTGGGATGGTAGAGCATGTGGGCGACCTCTACTTCCTGACAAAAGGGGATTTGGAGAAGGTCGGGATCAAGGGGAAGAATGCGGATCGGGTTCTGAGCTCCATTGCCAGCAGCAAACAGAGGCCCCTGGAGAACCTCATCTTCGCCCTGGGAATTCCGGAGGTGGGACTGGGAACAGCGCGAACCCTGGCGAACTACGTTTCCTCCTTGGATGCATTGTCCAAGGCGAAGCCCTCGGATCTTGAAGGGATAACGGGTATCGGCCCCAAGGTGGCTCGGGCGATAATTACATTCTTTTGTTCCCCTACTAACCGGGACATCTTGAGGAAGCTCAAGCGGGCTGGGGTAAGGATTTAAGGGATTGATGTCCAAATCCCTGCGAGGGGAATTTTACCCCGGCAGGACATCAAAGAGAATTCCTGAAGGTTTTCATGGCCTCTTGGATCAAGAGGTCGCCTTGATGGGTGTACTTAGGGGAGAAATGGAAGGGCACCATTTGTTTGACTCGGGCCAGGTGAGCAAGATGGCCCGCCTGTTGGGCTGTGAGGTGGAACTTTTCCGCCGCCAACCTCGCATCCTTTTGTAAGAAGCTGGTTTCAATAAACAGCATATCGGATCCCTCGGCCAGCTCGACGATTTTCCGTGCATTCTCCTCATGGTAGATGACATCGGCGACATAGGTAATCTTCTGACCAGGAACGATCTTTACGATGTTCGCTTTCAGTTCTCCCAAGGGTATTTCCCTCTCCCTTGTTTTGCCTTTCTCCTTCCACCATACCCGGAACAGCGCCTCATCTGATTCCTTCCGTATCACGGCCTCTTTCAGCCCCTTCAACCAGGGACCAATGGGAAGCCCCATGTTCTCCAAATGAGTTTTCAGGATATTGACATGCTGCTTCTCCTCCACGGAAAAAGCCAAGCATGGGATCTTATGATCCAACATCATCGTTCTCACGCGAAATGCTGGTTCATCCAACAGGATCGAATCGGATGAGTCAACACGGGTGACGTCCTCCAGCCTAAATCCAGATTGAATGCGAAAACAGGCCGTTTTCCGCGCCGTAGAATTGACTTCAGTGACCCGCAGCGTCAGGTTGTTTGAGTAATTTTCCACCAGGTTCCATGTATATGAGGCCAGCTTATTCCCCATATGGTCAATGAAGGAGGGGGGCCCGAAAAGGGAGAGCTCTTTATCTCGCCCAAGGCAGATTCGCAGGAGATGGTCGAAACCAATAAAGTGATCCATGTGGGTGTGGGAGACGAAGATGTGGCTAATTTTCAATATTTTTCGAGGAGAAAGGGGATGAAGATCGCCCATATCGAAAAGGAGGGCCCTCCTATCAAACATGAATTCGATATAAATCCCCGGGTCGCCAAAGGGATCGTGGATTAGCTGTGTATGAAACAAGGGTTTCATAGGCGATGGCGAGCGATGATTTTCAAAAATTATAGTTTCTTTTACGTTAAATTGCTATATAATGTATTTTCTAGTCTCAGTAATCCTTTTGAACCTCATCTTTCGCTTTGGGCGGAGATTCAGCATCTGGTCTCAAGGTGGACTTTGAAGTTGTCCTCATTTCCCATGGCTGAGGAGAGAAGGATGAGAATGGAATCCCTCAAGGTAATCGGTGTACTTCTCATCATGGGAATATCATTTTCGCATTGCTCCCGCTATGCTCGCCTCCCACATGGCAGGACCCATACCTATCAGTATACGAGAAGGGGAGTTGAAATCGGAAAGGAGGTCTTTTCTCTTGAAGAGAAGGGGGTGCACTTCATCTTGAAAGCCGATATAGATATTGGAGAGGCCAACAGCCATCAGCGGGGAAATAGTGAACTGGTTTTTCGAAAAAACGGAGAACCCG
This sequence comes from Thermodesulfobacteriota bacterium, assembly GCA_041862515.1. Taxonomy (GTDB): domain Bacteria; phylum Desulfobacterota; class BSN033; order WVXP01. Next base: position 3,452 of record JBGVTJ010000055.1, read on the forward strand.
TGGCTTATTTGAGACAGCTGGATGTTCAGCTACCCGAAATACCCGCGCAAAATGGCCTTTGGGAGTTGAGATATGCTTTCCATGGGACAGAGGTGACGGGTGAGGTTACAAAAGATGGCTCGGAACACTGGAAGGGATCCGTGGATGTGGGGAAGCAGGGAGTTTACTGCATCGATAACAATGCCCTCTCCCTATTGGCTGTCCTGGTGAAGGCCATCTACCCCGAACTGAGAAAGCAGGCAATATATTCGGTGAGGGCCTTTCATTTTTCGGAGGCCAGGGTGAGTGAGGTAACCTTCAGACGGGTAAGGGATGGCGTGTATCGTTGTAGAATCGGAAGGATCGATATAGGAGATCTCTCCATAAGAGATGGGATATTGCTGAAGCATGAGGATCCAACGAAAGGACTGGCAATTCGCCTAGAGCAGTAGGTGATCGCTTCTCTCGCTTCAGCGGTTGAATGCATTGGGCCTATTTTTTCCTTCTTCGGATTATCTTGATTTGAGAAAATCGAAATGATACCTTTTATTTGAAAGCAGAGGCGATTTAACAGCGAGGAAGAGGGATGACGCAGGATCATTATCGAGAGAAGATCAGGGGGATTTACGATTTTATTAGGGATAATCTCTACTTCAACCGACCCGATCTGGAAGTCAAGGGGAAAAAATTCAATTCGGCCCTCATCTTCAGCTTGCTGACGGGTCTCAATAGGGGGAAGGAGCTTATCATAGGGGAACCGGGCTTGGGGAAAACCACATCTGCGGAATACGTGGGCTCCTTGCTCTATCGAATCCCCATAGGTATCATTTGGGGAGCGGAAGTTTCGGGGCACCCCGAGCAGACGGAGGAGAAGATTATCGGCAGGCCGGATTTGGGAAAACTGAATAGAGGGACGGAAGAGGTCGTTTGGTCACACTTCGCCCAGATTCCCATTAAGATCGTCGACGAAATCAACCGACTACCCGAGACGAAGCAGAGTATGATTCTCGATGGGGTGGACAGGGGAAACTGGGAATACCTGAATGAGATGATTATCAATGAGGAATACTGCCTCTTCGCAACGGCCAATTACCAGGATAGGGGTACGAATACTATTATCGCACCCATGATCGACCGTTTCGACGTCGTCGTCGAGTCCCGACACCCTGGTCCCAATATCGCCTATCTGGTCGGAAAATTTAATGAGAAAGACCGTATCCTTCGAAATTCCAAGGCCGAAAATTCCATCCAGAAAATCCTTAAAGGTAAGGTATCCTATCAAACTAAGCTGCGCCAGATGGAGGAGATCTGCGGTGGCTATGGGGAGTTCTTGAAGAAGAAACTGGGGGTTGAAACGGTGGGGCTCCAAGAGAGGAAGGCCATCCACACTGCAATAACAAGACTGGAGTTGGATTTGGACGCCAATGCATTTACCCGCATGTTACTCGCCGAGCTCTCCTTCTGCTATAAATATGGGCAAAAGAGATCCATTGAGAATTGCGAAGAGGGTTGTCATTTTACGGGGTATCTGTGCCATGACATTAGGAATTGTGCATCCAATCGACTCCCTACTTCTATTAAAACCTATTCCCAAGCATTAGCTTGGCTGATAGGGGATGCCGAGGTCGGTATTGAGCATATCAAGGCGATTATGCCATACACCCTGGCCCATCGATTACAATGGAAGGAGGAATACCTCTCTAACAAGGAAAAGGATAAGAGGGACAATCCCTTTCAAATATATCTGGCAAAAGATGCGGTGAGGGGCATCTTCAATCGTTATGGTGAGCAGAGTGAGCACCTCAAAAGCGCGCTGGCAGTTGGATATCGGCTCTTCAAGGGGGAAGACCTCGAGCCAGTGGGTGGCGATCACCCCGTTTATTTCGAGATCAAAAAGGACTTGGGATTGGAGGATTAAATGAAGAACCCCTTTGATGACTTCAGGGATCATCGGACAAGGGAAAGGGAGATACCCCTGGACTCCATTATCCGATCGAGGGAAAGGGTAATGTCCCAGATCACCAAAGGCTATGAGAAGCTTTTGGAAGAGGAGGTCAAGGAGCTGGTCTGGTTGGTCCAGTATAATACCGTGATCAAAGCCTACACCCTGGCGGAAAAGGCAGTCAAGGAGTTCGAATATAAGGCGGAGGACATCGAGGAGTTCTGCTATGAATTGGATAGCACGGATAAGATTCCCTATCTCATCACCGGACCCGCTGGTATCTATATCTCTGCATTGTGCAATTATGCCCAGGAGGAGGAAATCATCCTGAAATTGAATGATTTAAAGACCCAAATAAACCTCCTCGGTTATCGGCTTCCGGTGGGCAAGAAGGTAGCTGTTGAGGGGAATTTGGGTGATTTTACCGGGATTGGAATGGAAGGGGGAGAGTTGGTGGTTGAGGGAAATGCTAAGAACTATACGGGAGCCGGGATGAAGAGTGGAAGAATTAGGGTCACGAAGAACATAGGCCTCCACACGGGGGAATGGATGATGGGAGGAGAGATCTTCGTAGGGGGAAGGGTGCGGGGTCTGGGTAAGATCGTCGATGGGAAGGTATATGAAGATGAAAAGGTGATCTACCCTCGAAATTATCGTCAATCCAACGTCTATTATTGAGGGATTTGTTTCACGATGGTCCCCGAAGAGATCATTAAGAAGATTTGGCCGAAGGTGAGGAAGAAGCACTTCTTTCCTGAGCTGCCCGTACCCAAGGCTTCGGAGGGAACAGAGAATGTTGCCATGGAGATGAAGGATAAACAGATAACCATCAATACCGCTTTTTACGATAAGATTGCCCAGAAGATGGGCTTTGAAGAAGTGGTTGAGGCCCTCTTGGACCATGGGATAGGCCATTATACCTATTGCCCCTGGGATTTTCACACTCACCTCAGGTTGTTCACAGAGGCGAAGCAGGTCGTGAAGGATAAGAAACAGGCCAAAAGGGCAGCGGGATTATTTATGGATGTGGTGGCGGATACGCATTGCGTAAAGGGGAAAAATACCCCGCTACCCGAGCTCTATAAACATATTGACAAGGGAAAGGTAGATGCGGTTATTTCTTCCCTCTATCAGAGAATATGGGGCATAGATCTCTGCGCCAACGAAGATGAGGAGGTTGTGCGGAGGTTGGCCAGGATCCCCTATTTGGATAAGAAACAGTGGGACAAGAGCATCCAGAAATTCGCCCGAGTCATCAAGACCCTCTTGGAAGTAGAAGAGGAGGAATCCCGCCAGGAGGGAAGTCAGACGAATCCGATGGGGGAACATGGCCTAGATGGATATACCCTGGAAGAAATCGATCAGGGCCTCCGGGATTTCGCCAATCAGAACGTGGGGCTCAAGGAATTCAAGGAGACCTTCGAAGATTTCAAGGATGAGCTGAAGGATGTCGGGTACGGAATGGAAGGGGGAATGGGCAGGGGAGAGAGGGCCCCGTTGGATGCCGATTTGATCTATTATATGAAACTGGCCGAAGATTATTCCATCCCCATCAAGAAAGTACCCATGGAGAAAAGGGGATTCCTCAACCCCCATTCCCATTGTCCCTGGGAGATCGGGAGGCCTTTTCAGGATGTGGATGTGTGGACCAGTTTTGGCAAGATTATGCCCGGGATCACCCAGACGTGGAACAAGATCGAAGGGAGTACCTTCGGTGAAAGGGAGTCCATACCGGATTGTATCATCATCATCGATTCCTCTGGGAGTATGACCAATCCGAGGAAGAATTTATCTTATGCAGTCCTTGGAGCCGCATGTGCTTCGGATGCTTACCTGAGGAATGATGCCACAGTGGCCGTATATAATTTTAGTGATGCCCCTATGGGGGGAAAAGCTATTCTCGATTTCACCTCGGAGAGAGCTAAGATCTACGGGGTTCTGTGCAAATACTTCGGGGGTGGAACCGCCCTCAATCTCAACGAACTTGATCCCCTACTGGCTGCCGCCAAGGAACCGGATATTTTCATTATCACGGATATGAAGATCACCAATTTGGGAAAGGTGATTGGTTACTTTAACAATATTAACAATCGAATCACCGCCGTCTATATTGGGGAGAATACGTACGCACTGAGATTCAGGGAAGCCATGGAGAAGAAGAGGAATATGAGCTTCTATAACGTAACCAAGAAGGAGGACATCCCTAAAATCGTTCTGGGAAAGATTAAGGAATACTTCCGAGGAAACCTCTGATGGGGAGTCCATCCATCCCCCGGTCCCCATGAAAGCCTGGCAGGTCTCATCACCTCCGGCTTTTTTATTGAACGGGACGGGTCATATCGAACTTGAAGAATTCCGTGGAGCGGGAGGCCTTTACCTGTGAATACCGAGTAGGGGCGGTTCCCTCCTTAAAACATTCGAAAAAGGGGTTCGGGGTGGAAGGAGAGGCCAGCAATCCTGTGTCGGGGTCAATTTTGGCGAAAATGATTTTTTCGGGAACTGGGAAGTGCTTGATGGGTGTTCCCTTCAACACGGTTTCCATATAGTTCAACCAAATGGGGCAAGCAGCCCTTGAACCTGTCTCATCTTTCCCCAAGGGCTTTTCCTGGTCAAATCCCACCCAGACCCCCGTGATGAGGTCAGGGGTGTATCCAATAAACCAGGCGTCAGAGTAGTCGTCGGTTGTCCCCGTCTTTCCCGCAACGGGCCTCCCGAGAGCCTTCGCCCTCCATCCCGTCCCGTTCTGTACGGCGCCCTCCAACAGGTTCGTTATGATGTATGCGGTCTCTGGGCTGATGATCCGCTCAGCTAACCCGTCGTCTCCTTCCGGTCCCTGGTCATTCCGGTCATGGAGAGAGACTCTTTCTCCGGAAGGGACATTCTCCTCCAAGATGTTTCCGTCCTTATCGGTGATCTTCTTGATGAAGATCGGCTCAAGCCTACGTCCTTGATTTCCGAAAACGGCGTAGGCCTTCGTCAATTCAAGGAGGGAGACCGAGGAAGATCCTAAGGCCATTGAGAGGTCCTCATTGAGAGGGGATTCGATGCCTAAGTTCTGAGCATATTGGATAAGAGGGGAGAGCCCTATATCCTGGACGATCTTTACCGTAATCACGTTCCTGGATTTGGCAAGGGCCTTACGGAGGGTAGTTGGCCCGTAGAATTTCTCCTCGTAGTTTCTGGGTTTCCAGGACTGGTAATCCTGCGTACTATCGTAGATGATGGGTGAATCGACGATCACCGTTGCCGGGGTATACCCTTTATCGATAGCCGAGGCATAGATGATGGGTTTAAAGGCAGAGCCAGCCTGCCGTTTTGCCTGAATGGCCCTATTGAATTGACTCTCCTGAAAATCCCTTCCCCCCACCATGGCCTTCACGTATCCCGTCTTCAGGTCGATACTCAATAAAGCCGCGTGGGCCAATGGGTCCTGCTCTAAGGAGAGCGCCATCGTCTTGCCCGAAAACTCCTTAACCTTCACGTTGATGACATCCCCTACCTGGAGGAGATCTGCAGGGTTATGGACCCTCGCCCTGTAATAGGGGACCTCGGGATCGGGTTTTCGGGCCCACTTCATCTCCTTCAGTTCAATTCGGCCCATCCTATCGCCTACCTTTACCAGGATAGCCTTCTCTCGTTGCCTGATCTCCGCAACAACTCCAAGGACTTCCTCCCCTTCGGTCAGGGGAGATTGCCCCAATGCTTCTTGGACCTCTGTGCAGAAGGATTCGATCTCTTCCGGATCCAGATGCCTAAGGGGTCCTCGGTAACCCTGACGTTTATCTAGTTCCTTGAGTCCCTTGCGAATGGCCTCCTGGGCTGCTTTTTGCATGGCAACATCGAGGGTGATGAAGATCTGAAGGCCCTCCTTGTATAACGTATTCCTCCCGTACTTTTCCTCGACGTACCGGCGGACATGTTCGGTAAAGTAAGGGGCTACCTCCAGGAATTTGCTCCTCCTGGGGTGAATCTCCAAAATAGTTTCCAGGGCTTCCATGGCCTCCGCACGACTGATATACCCATTTTCGACCATCTGCTCCAAGACATAGGCCTGACGCATTTTGGCCTTTCTGGGATGATTATACGGAGAGTTTCTCGTGGGTGCTTGCGGGAGGCCGGCGAGCATCGCGGCCTCTGCGAGATTTAAATCCTCAACATGTTTTCCGAAGTAGTTCTGGGACGCTGCCTCGATTCCATAGGCCCCGTGTCCAAGGTAGATCTGGTTGAGATAGAGGTAGAGGATTTCCTGTTTTGAAAGGGACTTCTCCATACGGTAGGCTAAAATGGCTTCCCGAATTTTTCTCGACCACTTTCGCTCGGAGGAGAGAAGGAGGGATCTGGCAACCTGCTGGGTAATGGTACTCCCCCCTTGGACGATTTCCCCGGCCATGACATTCTTCCATAAGGCCCTGAGTATGGCTGAGTAATCAAGGCCCTCATGCTGAAAAAACCGGGCATCCTCCGCCGAGACAAAGGTCTGGAGGACGAATCGCGGGATCTTCTCAATCGGAACAACGATGCGTTTTTCCACAAAAAATTCCCCGATGAGCTCCCCCGTATCGGCATAGACAGTGCTGATTATGGGGGGGTTGTAATCCTTGAGGGAGCTGACCCGGGGGAGATCATGGGTAAAATAGAGATAGACCCCTGACGCAGCGAGGCCCAGCATGATAAAAAAGATCGCCAGGAAGATGAGGAGTCCTTTGATATGCCGTCTCTTTTTTCGCAACCGCATCTATATTAATGTAAGGGAAAAGAGGATTCCCGTCAAGAGAAAACA
>JBGVTJ010000056.1:0-8321 GCA_041862515.1 Thermodesulfobacteriota bacterium
TGCGTTGCGCTGCATCCTTCGTCATTGCAGCGTACTGTAAGTACGCCTCATTCCTCAGGATTTGCGCGCCTTGAATTTGGAGCTTTTTACTTTGCCATCGAATTTTGACTTTTTACGAGATCATCAAGAATTAGGAGGAAAAAAATGGGTGAGAGGAAGTACAAAGATCTTCATGAACATGTCGATCTTTTAGAACAGAAAGGGTTACTCATACGGGTCACCCGGGAAATCAACAAGGACACAGAGCTTCACCCTCTCGTCAGGTGGCAATACCGGGGGGGGATTGCAGAGCAGGATAGAAAGGCTTTTCTGTTCGAAAACGTGACTGATGCCAAAGGGAGGAAATATGACATTCCGGTCGTGGTTGGAGCGTTAGCCGCTAACCCAGAAATCTACTGCCTGGGCATCGGTTGCAGCAGAGAAGAGGTGTGCGAGATTTGGGAAAAAGCCCTGGCTTCGCCTGTTGCCTCCGTTACGGTAGAGGAAGCTCCAGCTCAGGAAGTGGTTATAATGGGTGATGAATTAGATGAAGAAGGAAATGGTACAGACAGATTCCCAACCCCTATTTCAACCCCGGGCTTTGACAATGCCCCCTATTCAACCTGCTCCCATTGGGTCACTAAGGATATTGAAACCGGTATCCGGAATGTGGGCAACTACCGTGGACAAATGAAGGGGCGACGTAGAGTGGGACTTTTCCCCTCCGGACTGGGGCAGGATATTCAGGTTCACTGGGAAAAGTGTAAAGCAAAGGGCCTACCCTTAGAGGCTGCACTGGTTATTGGCGCGCCGCCCGTCGTTTCCTATGCTTCTGTGCAAAAAGTGCCCCGCGGTGTAGATGAGATTGCGGTTGCAGGTGGCCTCATTGGTAAACCGATACCCGTGGTGAAATGCAAGACGGTAGACATTGAAGTCCCGGCCGATGCCGAAATTGTGATTGAGGGGAAGATTTCAACGGAATTTCTCGAACCGGAAGGCCCCTTTGGGGAGTCCCATGGATACATGCATCCTCGTCAGATCAACCCTTATATGGAGGTGACGTGCATAACCCACAAGAAGAAACCAATTTTCGTATCCTGGATCAGTCAGGTAACCCCGAGCGAGAGTTCCGTGGTCAAGAAAGTTGGGTATGAACCGATGTTCCTCAATCACCTGAAGAATGTCTGTAGCATCAAGAGCGTTAATCGCGTGGTCCTCCACGAACCCCTTACGAACCTCAGGAAGTTCCTCATCATCCAGATGGACAAACCGAGTGAGTCCGAGGTGTGGCGCGCTCTCTTTTCGGCGACCGCTTTTCATCAAGGTGTGGGAAAGATAGTTGTGGCGGTTGATATGGATATTGATCCCGAGAACCTGGACGCAGTGGTGTGGGCCATGTGTTACCGTATGCGACCCCACCTGGATGTCCAGATCGTAAGGGGTTTTGAAAAAGGACATGCACCCCCGTTTTCTGGGGCCAGCGATAGCACGGATATTGCGTCACTTCACGATCCGGCAAACGAATCTGCTTTGTTGATCAACGCTATCTTGAAGGAACCTTATCCGCCTATCTCCCTGCCCAAAAAGGAATATATGGAAAACGCAAGACGAATTTGGGAAGAGTTGGGCTTACCAAAGCTGACTCCTCAGGCTCCATGGCATGGATACTCCTTGGGACAATGGGATGAAGAACTGGAGAAGGAGGCAGAGCGAGCGGTGCGGGGAGATTATTTCATCAATGGCGATGTTCAGGCCAAACGACGTATGAAGGTTTAACCGAGCCTTTCTGCCCGGACGGCTCCAAATAACGCCAGGAGCTTGTCCGAGAACGGATGGGGAACGGCGGTGCAAAGGGAAGCCAGCGAGATACACTGAGGATTTTTATAGGAGGAAAGGGAAATGGGAAAACAAACAATCGAGGAACAGTACGAAGAGTGGGCAGCGGGACAAAAGGTTTATAAAAAACCTCGGTTGTACGTCAGAGAAATAACCGCATTCACCTACAATTTGGCCAAGGAGTTGAAGAAACTGCGCGGTATTCCCAGGGTAATCAAGGGAAAGGATTTGAAATTTGCCCATGGCCCCCAGTACTTTAACTGTACGATTCTGGCCCCCAAGCACAACACGGCCCAGGCGATATTCGCTCATTTAGTGGTGCTCGTACCGGGGGGGAAATCCCAGAAACATGGCCACATGAACGAAGCACCTTTCTACATTTTGGATGGAAAGGGATACGATATTCATGACGGAAAAAGGCATGACTGGAAGGCCGGGGATATCTGTATTGTGCCCAATGCGTGCGTGCACCAACATTTCAATGCTGACGATCGTCATTTTGCTCGGGCCCTGATCATTAAATCCAAGCCACTGTATATGTTTATGAACATGCTCTTCCAGGAGACACTGGAGGAACAGCCAACAACACCGGTTCCCGGATATGAGGATTTTAAACCCAGCATTGTGTGATTCCAGATCACTCAAGAGTAAAGGGGATAAGGAATGAGTTACGAGGAAAAAGAGAGAGCACTGATTAGGAAGGTGGAGGCAACGTACTACCAAGAGAGGCTGAAGGAGGTTGAAGAAAGGGAGGAGAAGGAAAAGGATTCGAAGGACATCATCTCATCGGATGAGATGCCGTGGGAAGTCTGCCAGCAAGGAACCATCAAGCATTTACTCAATGAGAAAATGGACACCCGGATCAAAACTCTTGACATCTACATGCAACTTATTCCCGGTGGCAGCCGCTCCGGAAAACACCGCCACATGGCTGAGGAATATATGTTCATTCTGGAGGGTAAAGGGTATTCGCTACACTGGGACGTTGATATGGAACTTGGTGAGGAGTACTCCTGGAAGGCCCAGGAAACGCCATCGAAATGGGAATGGGAACAGGGAGATTCCGTGTATATTCCGCCCAATACGATCCACCAACATTTCAATGCCAGCCCGGATAATCCAGTACGCTTTATTGCAGCCGAGAGCCGCATAATGAAATACATGGGGTTGGATGACCTGGAACAGCTGGAAAATGCACCTGAATTTGAAGAGTAGAAGTAACTTTCGGGTACCCAATGATCTGCAAAGTCGTTGATATGCTCTTCCATGAGAGTTATCAGATATAGCGCATATGACATTTTGGCAATGATTGGCGGGCACGGACAGAAGGTGTGGGAGGCTTGCTCATAGAGTTTTCCCCTTGTTGACAAGGTGAATTGGGGAATATATAATACTGCGTGGCTGTCCAAAGAAGCTCGCCGTTTTGTAACTCCAAAAAGAAAGGGAGGGTATCGGTATGAAACAGTTACTATTTACACGATGTTTCAGAAGGATAGTTTACGGGGCACTGGTATTCTTTATTGCAGTGGGACTTACGCTGGGTGTAGGGGCAGTAGAGGCAAAGTCTGTGAAAGATGCTGCTGCCTTCTACAAGGGCAAGGTCTTAACCTTTATTGTGCCCTATACACCTGGCGGCGGATATGATGTGTATTCGCGTTTAATCGCTCCCTACCTGGAGACGTATACCGGGACACGGGTCATTGTGAGAAACATGCCAGGAGCTGGAGGCATGCTGGGTGCAAACGAGATTTACAACGCGCGTCCAAATGGCCTGACAATCGGCATTCAAAACTGTGTGGGGTCGATCACCAACCAGTTAACCGAGGTGAAAGGAGTCCGCTATGATCTCACCAAGTTTAGCTGGATTGGTCGGATGGCCATAAACCTCAGAGTATTGGTCATGCGTAAAGGCTCCGATATCACGAGCATCCAAGAATTGATGAATGCCAAGAGAACGGTTAAGATCGGCGCCACCGGATTGGGAGGAAGCACCTATGTAGACGCTGTCATAACGAACAAAGTGCTGAACCTACCTGTTGAGGTCATCCACGGCTATGACAGTTCAACGGAGGTAGACCTGGGAATGCTCCGTGGTGAAATAGAAGGTCAATGGGGTTCATACAGCAGTCGCCTCAAAATGGTGAAGGCAGGTGAACAATTCGTCATTCTGCAAAGTGGCGATAAGGGTAAGAGAGATCCCCGATTGTCTGATATCCCGACCTTTTTTGAAGTTACACCTTCAGAGAAGGGGAAGCGAATCCTTTCCACGTTGGCGGGCATGCATGAAACGGCAAGACCTATAGCGGGGCCGCCTGGGATTCCCAAGGAGCGGCTGGAGTTTCTGCGAGAGGCCTTCTATAAAGCCATGCATGATCCGAGCTTTAGCGAGAAAGCGGGAAAGGCAAAAATGCCTTTGAATTACCTTGCAGGTGAAGAGATGTTAAAGCTGGTCAAGAGTGTGTTGGAAATTCCGGAAGAGGATATAAAGCAGATCTTCATTCAAGCCATCAAAGGATCCATCTAAATGTATGTCATTGATGGTCTACTCCAGGGATTTGTTACGGCTGTCAGCCCGGGAGTACTCCCATACCTTATTGTGGGCGCCACCCTCGGGTTGATCATCGGCATCATCCCCGGGCTCAGCGGGCATTTCGCCATGGCCATGATGATCCCCTTTGTCTTCCGGATGGATCCAGCTGTGGCCGTAACCTTTATCCTGGCCGCTCATGCCGCTGTGGCCCAGGGTGGCGGGGTAACCGCGATCCTGTTTGCCACCCCGGGAACAGGCCAGAATGCTGCAACCCTGTTGGACGGCCCGGCAATGACGGAGAATGGTGAGGCGGGCAGGGCGGTCGGGGCAGCCATGACCGCTTGCTTCCTGGGGGCCTTCTTTGGGGTGTTCGTACTCACCATCCTGCTTCCGATCTTGAGGCGAGTTGTCCTCCTGTTCGGCCCGCCGGAGTTCTTTATGCTTGCGGTACTGGCTCTTACGTTCATTGCGGTTCTGGGTACCAGCGGAAACATCAATAAGGGACTGATTGCAGGGGCACTGGGATTGCTCCTCTCCTTTGTTGGAATGGGAAGTGTAACGGGAGAAACGCGCTTTACCTTTGGCATACTCGAGCTGTGGGATGGATTGTCCATGGTACCAGTCCTGCTGGGTATCTTTGCCGTCTCGGAAATGATCCACCTGTGGGTCGAAGGGGGGACCCTGGCCCGCGAAGCTACGGATGAGCATCCCCGTGCGTTGCAGAGGCAAATTTTTGAGGGGGTAATGGATACCTTGCGCCATTGGTGGTTGGTAATTCGTTGCAGTGCCATCGGTACGAGCATGGGGTTGATTCCCGGACTCGGTAGCGCGCCCGCAGCCTTTGTGGCATATGGCCACGCCAAGCAGACCTCTAAGCATCCGGAGAAGTTTGGCACCGGGACGGTAGAGGGTGTTATTGCCCCTGAATCGGCCAACGATGCCGTGGAGGGCGGGGCCCTGGCCTCCACCCTGGCCTTTGGAATCCCCGGGAGCTCCTCCATGGCTATCCTGATTACGGCTTTAATCATTTTGGGGGTGGAGCCAGGCCCCAAGTTCATGGTGGAGCGACTGGACCTGGTCTTTCTGATGATCTGGACCGTCGTTCTGGGGAATTTCGTCGGGACAATTCTGGGGATAGTGGTGGCCAACCCATTGGCGAGGGTGACCTTTCTGCGCGGCTCGTTGCTAGTCCCGGTACTGCTGACGATTATTCTTACCGGCTCTTTTGTTATCCACAGTACGTGGTCTGACATGGTTGTAGCCCTTGTATTTGGGTTACTGGGGTATGCCATGAAGAGGCTGGATTACTCGCGCCCTGCCTTCATCATCGGATTCGTCCTGGGACTCATGGTGGAGAGGAACCTCTATCTGTCACTCAAACTATACGGGAGCACCTTTTTCATGGAACCTCTGTCTTTTGGTTTGATGTTGCTAACCATTGTGGTGCTGCTATACAACGTGCTCAAGATGTTGAAGGGCAAAAGAGAGGGGTATTCGCTTGGCAGCTGACGACAATGAAAAAACGAATGTCCGAGTGGATCTGGTTTTTTGCCTCTTTTTGATTGTGCTGCTTGTGGTATTTTTCGTGGCGACCCTGGGATATAAACCCGTTACCAGGCGTGCGCCGCTGATCGTCATGATCCCGCTCGCAATCATGCTCGTGGGACAGTTAGCGGTGCTGGTGAATAAAATCAAAAAAACCCGAGCTAAAACCGTTGAGAACTCTCTATTGCCCAAAATAGATGCGGAGAAACTGCGCAAGGCAGTCCAGCTCTTATTATGGATGATGTTCCTCCTACTCATGATCCATTTTGCAGGACATGTGGGTGGAATTGCGTTATTTCTCATTTTATTTTTGAGGTTTGCCTCCCATGAACGCTGGTTCTTATCCATTTCGCTGGGGCTCGTGGTTGCGGCTGCCTTATATGTTCTGTTTGAGGTGGGGCTTAAGATCGTTCTCTACCCCGGGGCTATTTACGGATATGTGAGCGCGTTAATATGGTCCTGATGTATAGAATCTTCATAATACCTCTCCCTTCTCCTCCTCGTCCATTTTACGCGCTGGCATTGAACCCGCAGCGAACCCCCTGCCTGAGAAGCACACATTTTCCTGATCATTGCGGATTGAGTTAGACTATTCAAAGATTGACAAAACTGAGTTCAAACAACGTCCTAAACCGTTCGGTTCAAGAATCAAACAAACCGGGTATAATGCTCAGAATCTGTTTGTTATCCCTAATTTACCGCATTGTACGCAGGGTCGTGATCTCGGTGGTTTATGGGATCCAGCGTCTAAATGGGCGACAACGTGATCTGGAGGATGCGGTTCTCTATGGCAATAAAAAGCTCAAGGACATTGATCCTTATGTGGGGTGGTTGGCCTATGATTTTTCCATTCCTGAAGGGATCGGTGTACACCTGTACGATCTCCATTTCCCTTCTCCCTTAACGTTAGCTTCATTCAAAGATGACTTAAAAGTCGTTGAGATTTGGTTGCGTCTTGGATTGGGAGGCGCGACGCTTAAGACCATTCTGAAAGAGGTTAGTCAGGGTAATCCACGTCCAAGGTTGCAGGAAATTGTTGTGGACGGCCAGACCGGGCTTCTCAATGCGCTGGGGTTACCGGGAGAAGGTGTCGCAGGACTGGTTCAGTCGCTCCGAGAATCGTCGCTCTTTACCTATGGTCGCCCTATCGGGATTAGTATTGGGGGGCATACGATTTCAGAATATCAAGATAATTTTTTAGAGCTCCACCGGTTCTTATCCTCCCTCGGAGATATCTCTTACTACTTTGAGTTAAACATAAGCTGCCCCAATACGCCTTATGGTCAGGATATGACGCGATCACCTCATTTACTTGAATCCTTGCTGCAGTTTATGCGAAAACATTCGGATGACGTGATAGGCGTAAAACTGTCTCCTGATCAGTCTAATCAGGATCTGTTGGTGTATACGGAGGTGATCAAGTCCGTCGAAAAGACGTACGTCAATTTAGGGAATGCCCCTTACCGAAAGTGTTCGGATGTAGGCCTCCCCGAGCAGGCGATCTCTGTCGGGGGTGGTGGTCAGAGCGGGCCTGGGATATTTAAGCGGACTTTGGAAATGACCACCATTCTGGCGCCTATGAAGATACCCATTGTGGCCACTGGAGGGGTTTCCACGGTGTTTCATGTGAAGGCCCTTCAGGCAAAAGGGGCGTTATTGATGGGCATGGCAACAGCGGTAGTGCAAGATCCGTATCGTATTCCCAGGATAAATCGGGCATTGGCTCTTGCATGAATGGATTGTGGGTGGCATATACGAGCGGCGATGATCATCTCTAGCCCTCGAGCCAGCCCGCCTGCGGCTCCCTTCCCATCCCGCAAGAGCTCTCGAAACCTTACTCCCAAAGTACACCTGATTGGGAGAATACGAAGGTATGAGAGGGGCAGCATTTATCCTGCCCATCACAGATCTAATCACCCTTACCTTTCCACCCTCCTCTCTCATGTTGACTCTCCACCCTCTATTTATGAACGCATGTAATGGAGGGATGAAAAAAAGACTTGACAAGCGAATTTCCCTACTCGATATTACCGGTAACATCAATTGCGCCTTTTGTAAAACAAGATGTTACACGTAACATAAAAGCGCCAGCCGGTGACTCTGCTGTTACGAAGATCCTCATTTTCCAATACGTCTCGCCGAGCTGTCATTGGTTAATGACATTCTCATGGAAAAAGAGAGATTGACCCTGAGAGAAATTGCCAAGATCGCGAAGGTTTCCCATACGACCGTGTCTCGGGCACTCAACAATGACCAGAGAGTTCGAGAAGAAACTAAGAATCGAATCTTGAGGCTCGTGAACAAACTTGGGTATAAGCCGGATTCCAGAGCTCGCCAGCTTGCCCTGAAAAGGTCCAACTTGATCGGGCTGGTCGTGCCAGATATTAGGAACCCATTTTACGCCGAACTGGCAAGGGGAATTGAGGACAAG
>JBGVTJ010000057.1:0-9995 GCA_041862515.1 Thermodesulfobacteriota bacterium
GGCTCCATATCCAAGAACCTCATCGAAAGCGAGCTCTTTGGACATGAAAAGGGGGCGTTCACCGGAGCAACTCAAGCCCGCAGGGGGGCCTTCGAGATGGCCAATGGGGGCACGATCTTCATTGACGAAATAGGCGAACTGGGCCTGGAAATGCAACCAAAACTGCTCAGGGTACTGGAACAGAGAGAGGTGAGAAGGGTGGGCGGAAATGAGGTATTTAAGGTTAATGTAAGGGTTATTGCGGCAACCAACAGGGATTTAGCTTCTGAGGTCCAAAAGGGTAGGTTCAGAGAGGATCTCTTCTACCGCATCTCCGTGGTGAAGATTCACCTTCCTCCCTTAAGGGAAAAGGGGGAAGATATTCCGTTTCTCACTCAAAAATTCGCGAGGGAATTCAGCGAGCAGTATGGCAGTGGGGAGGGGGTGGCTGTTTCCGCAGAGGCCCATGAGATCTTGAGACATTACCATTGGCCGGGGAATGTAAGGGAGCTGAGAAATGTCATCACCAGGGCCATGGCCATGGGAGATGGCAAGGTCCTTCAACCCCGGGATTTCATCATGCCCCTCCCCTCCGAAGGGAGACCACGAGGAACCACCCTTGATTCCCTCGTCGGGAAGACATTGGAGGAGATCGAGAAGGCAGCCATCATGAAAACCCTGGAGGCCAATGGAGGAAATAAGAGCGTCGCCGCGCGCGTTTTGGGTATCGCATACTCCACCCTTTACGAGAAAATCAAGAAATATGAACTCTCCTAAAACCGAATAGCAGCATTCGATTTTCGCATAGTTCCCCTTGTTCAATCTCCGAAATTCATTCCATACGAAGACTCTCATTAAAAAGAATAGTAAAATCAATATCTTATAATCTATCCTCCCTTCGAATAGTTTTATGTGGGTTGGTACGGAGATTGCTGACTGTGGACAGGTGCTTCAAAGCTCACTCGTCAGGGAGACCGCAGGTTATGAAAACAATTATCGAAAGGATGATTGGAATCGGGAGAGCCGTAGACAATCCCGGTGAGGTCGCGTTGAAGGGAACAAGGATCAACGGTGCCAGCAAGACAAGCTCAGCACCCGAGCCATTGAAGGCGGGTACGGTCTTGAGGGACAGGTATAAGGTGAAGGATTTTTTATATTGGGACGGAAGGCATAATCATTACGTTGTCACGGATATCGAGGGCAAGCGGATCTATGAGCTCAGGGAATTTCCAAACGATCAAGGAATGGAAGTGGAAAGGGAGATCATCACAAAACGGTTGAAGCACTGGGGGATAGTCCGAAGATATAACCTCTTTACCGAGGATAACAGGACCTATATCGTATCGGATTACCATAGAGCCCCTGACCTCGAGAATACCCGAAGATTTCTTTCGACCCGTGATATCCTGGGGATCGCCTTCACCTTGGTGGATACATTGCATTACCTTCACAGCCATGGAATAGCTCAGGTTGATCTCTCAGCCAGGAACATCAAAGATATGAAGGAGGTCCAGAAGATCGTCGAATTCAGTAGCTGTCGACTGTTTAGCGGACCTTCGATCAAGGGGTTCAGGGAGGCAAGGAAAAAAGATTTTTTGGGGCTAGTCGATTTACTTGAAAGACTAATCCTGAGGATAATAGAACAATCTGAGGCCCCATCCCTTCTCCATCTCATCAAGAGCTTGGAGGAAATGGTCGCCACTCCCCCCATTTCGGCAGCGGATTTTAAGGAGAGGCTATCACAGTGCAATACCATGGAGACGAACATGCGGTAACGATGGATGAGGCTAAGATCCTAGGCAGTACCCCCGAATGAGAGGATATGAGCAGCCTTTCCCCCTTGGAGGCAACCTTTAGAAGATATACCGACGCATGCTGATATTCAGCAACAAACCCACCCCCACCATCATGGATAGGATGGCTGAGCCACCATAACTCATGAAGGGAAGCGGCATTCCCACAACTGGCATCATGCCCAAGGCCATGCCAATGTTAATGATCACATGCCAGAAGATCATGGACACAACGCCGAAGGCCACAATGGCCCCGAATCGATCCTTGGATCGAATGCTAATATTGGCCCCCCACGCTATAAGTAAGAGGTAGAGGGCTAAGAGGATGAGCCCTCCCGCAAGTCCCCACTCTTCAGCCCAAACCGAGAAGACAAAGTCGGTGTGCTGGGCGGGGATAAAGTGGAGTTTGCACTGGGTGCCTTTGAGAAATCCCTTTCCCAAGCCCCCTCCTGAGCCAATAGCGATCTTTGACTGGATGATGTGATATCCGGCCCCCAAGGGATCGAGCTCAGGCCTGAAAAAGGTGAGAATCCTCTTTTTCTGATAAGGCATCAGGAAATTCCATATAAAGGGGAGAATCGAGATCCCTCCGATGATCATGATCACCAGGGACTTCCATTTGATCTTGACAAAGAGGATGATGGAAAAACCGATGAGCAGGAGGCTGATCGCAGTACCCAAATCGGGTTGTTTCGCAACCATCAAGGACGGAACCGATAAGATGATAAAGGGGAAGATGAGTTCCCTTAATCCATACCCGTCCTTTTTGGGGAAGTGATCGAAATATTTTGCCAAGGCGAGGATGATGGCGATCTTAGCCAGTTCAGCGGGTTGGAAGAAAAGCGGTCCTATCTTTATCCATCGGGACACTTCCGGGTGCATGGCACTGTAAATGAATACGGCCACAAGTGAGATCAAGGAGATTCCGTAGAAGAGATAGGCAAAATCCCGGTAAAATCGATAGTCGAAGACTGTGATAAGGAGAGTGGAGGCCAGACCGATTCCTATCCAGAGGATCTGCTTGGCATATAAATGGGATTCCACTTCCCCAAAGGTAGCGCTATAGAGGTTGAAAACCCCGATAAAGGAGATGATAAGGACGAAGATGAGGAGAGGCCAGTCAAAGTGGGTGAGCAATCTTCGATCTATCATGTTGCAAGACCTCTCAGGGGATCATCGAGTGAAATCTCTGGAATTGAGGGAATCCATCTCCCTTCCCCGCGCGACCAGAGGCGGGAACTTTCCCTCCTCCTTGAGGATATCGAGATATTTTTGCATAACCTTTCTGGCGATGGGAGCGGAGGCGGAAGCGCCGTGCCCTCCATGTTCCACCAGAACCGCCACCGAAATGATAGGGTTCTCCATGGGAGCATAGGCCACGAACCAGGCATGGTCACGGTATTCATAGGGGATATCCTCCTCCGCCACGTCCTCTCTTAAACTGATGACTTGGGCCGTTCCCGTCTTGCCCGACACGGTCACATCCTTGATCCGGGCAACGCGCCCTGTTCCACGGTCTTCGTTCACGACGCCAAGGAGGGCTTCTCGGATGAACATCAAATTCTCCGGGGAGATGGGAATTTTGCCTATTGAAATAGGCTCGTATGATTTCAACACCTTTCCATTTGCCCTTTCGATCCGCTCTACGAGTTGGGGACGGTAGAGGATTCCTTCGGTTGCGATGGCGGAGATAGCGTTCAGCAGTTGGAGTGGGGTGACCAAGATATACCCCTGTCCGATGGCGCAGGAAAGGGTTTCTCCCTGATACCAGGCCTCATCATAGACCTTTTTCTTCCATTCCGAGGATGGGATAAGTCCGGGTTTTTCATCGTTGAGGGAGATTCCCGTCGGTTTACCCAAACCAAACCCCTTTGCATACTTGGCCAACGTGTCAATTCCCAGCCGTTGGCCGACTTGATAAAAGAAGACATCGCAGGATTCCACAATGGCACGGTGAAGGTCTACTTTTCCGTGCCCCCCCTTTCTCCAGCATCGGTACGTACGATTTCCAAGTTGGTAGCTCCCCCCACAGAAAAGGATTTCTTGGGGAGAGATAACCCCTTCCTCCAAACCAGCAATAGCGGTTATCATCTTAAATACCGATCCGGGGGCATATTGACCCTGTATGCCTCTATTCTGTAAAGGGTGAAAGGGATTTTGAATCAGGGTTTCCCAGTCATCGTGATTGATCCCCCCCGCAAAGAGGGAGGGATCGTAGGAGGGGTGGCTGACCATTGCCAGGATTTGACCGTTTTGTGGATTCATGGCCACAATGGCCCCTTCTTTTCCCTCGAGCAGGGCTTCAGCGGTCATCTGGAGATCGAGGTCAATGGTGAGCAAGAGGTTATTTCCCGGGTGAGACTCGACCCGTTGTAATACCTTTATCTCCCTCCCATAGGCATCCACCTCCACTTGACGGCCCCCATCCATCCCTTTGAGGAAGGGCTCCCACTGTTGCTCTACCCCGTACTTCCCAATGATGTCGCCCATTTGATATCCCTTGAATCGATCCCGTTTCAGTTCACGGCCGTCGATTTCCCCAAGGTAGCCGACCAGGTGAGAGGCCATACTCCCGTAGTTATAGGCCCGCCTGGGGCGGACGTCGACGATCAATCCGGGCAGATCCAATTGATGGGTTTTTAGGAGGGCCAAATGTAACCTGCTAATGTCCGATTGGATTCGAATTGGTTTGAACGGGGGCCTGTGGTTATTGGCTTCAAGCCTTTTCCCCACTTCTTCGGGCGTAACCCTCAATATGCGATGCAAAAACCCGGTAGTTTTCTCCATATCCACGATATCTTCCGGAACCAGGAGCACCTCGAAGCTGGGCCGGTTATCTATGAGAATTCGTCCCTTTCGGTCCAAGATCATTCCTCGGCTGGCCGGTATCTCACGAATTCTTATCCGATTATGTTTTGACAATCTCGAAAGCTCTTCTCCCTTTATGATTTGGAGGTGCCACATTCTCAAACCCAGGGCCAGAAAACCAATGAGACCGGCAATCAAAAATAGCTTATACCTACGTTGCAAATCCTCTATGCCTTGAGAACCCAATCGCATCGTATGTAACCCACCAATATCCTCATTATTTGACAGATTCCCCGTGTGAAAGGATGAGAACCCGTTTGATCAGAGCTATGAAGAAAGGTCCTATCAATCCCGTAATGAGGGATTGTGGGATGATGAAAAGAAAGAAAGGAGAGAGGAGATTTTCGATGGGGCTCACCATCCCGAGGATCGAAATGACGATGAATCCCTCGATGATGCTAAATGAGAAGATAATCCCAGCCTGGAACAGAGGGTTTTCTACGTAAAATCGGTCTTTGATGAGAATGGTTAAGAAGAATATGGCGGTTTTAGAGAAGGTTTGAACGCCGAAGATGCTTCCCGAAAAGATATCCATCATATAGCCCGCCAGGAAGGCGAGAATTGCTCCGGCAAGGGGGCTTGAGTAGAGCCCAAGATAGACGGTCAATATGAGCAGGAGATCTGGCTTGGTCAGCTGGTGAGGAAACGCACCCAATGCGGTTGTTTGGACTACTAAGCTCAAGAAGATGAGGCCAACCAAGGGGAGATTCTTCTTCATGGGTTTCCCCTATTCACCGGACGGAATACCTTTTTATCGGGTGCATTTCCGTGAACGTAAGGATACCATCATTGGATTTCTACGGGATGAGTCTCGGTAATGACGAACACCTCCTCCAGTTTACCGAAATTGACGTTCAGCATAATTTCCGCGTATTGAAAGAGGCCGTAACTCTTTTTTTGGATTTTGCTGATTGTACCGATCATCAAACCCTTTGGATACCTACCGCCCAGCCCTGACGTTATCACTCTATCCCCCGGTTGAATATCCTGTGTCCGTTCTGCATATTTTAGGCGACAGCGGTTATCCCCGTTCCCCTCTACCAGGCCTTTGGCGCGACTCCTCTGAACAATGGCATCTACCGAGCTATTGAAGTCCGTGATCAGGAGAACCTTTGAATAGTGGGGCGATGTTTGTAGGACGTGTCCTACAATTCCCTCCGGGGAGACAACAGCCATTCCCCGGTTAACCCCATGCTTGGTTCCTTTGTCGATGAGTATCGTCCTGAACCAACTTGATGGGTCGATTCCGATGATTTGGGCTGGCAACATGGACCTGGGGATCTTCTTGCTGAATTGGAGGAGATTTCGCAACCTTTCACTGGTGATGGCCTTTTCCATCAGGAGATTATTCTCTTTTCGAAGTTCGGCCACCATTTTCCTCAAGGCTACATTTTCCCTCTTTAGGTTGACCAGAAAGACATAAGAATCGATAAGGTTACCAATCGCGTCCGTGGAATAGGTGATCGCCTTTTGGAAAGGGGACGTAATTTCCAGGAGGGCCCAATCGATAAAGGCAAGCCTTCCCACATTATTGATTCTGGAGGAGATGGTGAGCAGGGCGGTGGTGAGAAAGATGACGGCGAAAATTGAAACTCGGTATCTCCTGAATATCGATATTTCCTTTTCCACCATAGGCGTAGAAGACGGGCTAAAAGTGAACCGTTGTCAATTTGAGCAACTCGAGGTCGTCCAGCACCTTGCCAGCGCCTAAAACCACAGCTGAAAGCGGATCATCGACAATCGTGATGGGAAGGTTCGTTATCTCCCGCAACAAAACATCCAGGTTTCTCAAAAGAGCCCCACCTCCAACCAGCACGATTCCCTTATCGACGATGTCCGCTGCCAACTCCGGGGGAGTGCTTTCGAGGGAAATCCTCACGGTCTCCACGATGGTGTTGATGGATTCGGCTAAGGCCTCTCGAACCTCTTCCCCACTGATCTCTAATGTTTTGGGAATTCCGGTTACCAGATCCCTTCCCTTCACCTCCATCGTCTTCGGGGTCTCTTCGGGATATGCGGTGCCGACCTCAATTTTGATTGACTCTGCAGTTCTTTCGCCGATCAGGAGGTTGTATTTTCTCTTAACGAATTGGAGGATGGCTTCGTCCATTTTATCACCGGCCACCCGGATGGATTGACTCACGACAATGCCCGAAAGCGATATGACCGCGACTTCCGTTGTGCCCCCACCGATATCGACAATCATATTCCCCGATGCATCGGTGATAGGGAGCCCAGCACCAATGGCAGCAGCCATCGGTTCTTCAATGAGGTAGATCTCCCGTGCCCCGGCCGACTCGGCGGACTCCCTCACAGCCCTCCTCTCGACGGGGGTAATCCCGGAGGGGATGCAGACGACAACCCTTGGTCGCACGAGGGTTTTTCGGTTGTGGACTTTGGTAATGAAGTACCTCAGCATCTCCTCCGTAATTTCGAAATCGGCGATCACCCCGTCTTTCATTGGCCGGATGGCAACAATGCTCCCGGGGGTTCTTCCCACCATTTCCTTTGCCGCCTTCCCCACCGCGAGCACCTTCATCTCCCCTTTATTGTCCTTTTGCACGGCAACGACCGATGGTTCGCATGATACGATCCCCCTTCCCTTGAAATAGACCAGGGTATTGGCCGTTCCGAGGTCGATGGCGAGATCATTGGAAAAAACTCCCCACAGACTATCGAATACCATAATGCCTCCCACTTGATTCAGGCTCAATCCACATCTACATCGGTTGACAATCTGCACTCAATGTGGTTTTTTACTTAAGGGTTCAAATAACTTATTATTACCAGATAAGGGCCTGTGGTCAAGTAAATAAATGTTGTTTTTGGAATTTCTTTTTCGGAAGTGAAGGGAGGAAATCTTCAATGCTCAAGTACATGCGGACCCATGCCACGTCATGGATTATCAAGGTGGGCCTCTTTTTCATTGTCATCGTTTTTGCCTTCTACTTCGGGTGGGGGCGTATTAGGGGAGGGCGTGAGGGCATAGTAGCAGAGGTAAATGGACAGCTTATCAGCAGAAAAGACTTAAATGAAAGATATCAAAATCTGCTGGGATTATACAGGGATAGATTTAGAGGCCAGCTTTCCGACGAGGCGATTAGGGCTCTTGGGTTAAAACGGCAGGCCCTGAATGAGCTCATCAACAGCATCCTCCTCTACCAGGAGGCCCTTCGGATGAACTTCAGGGTCAGCCCCGAGGAACTCAGGGAGAGTATCCAATCATCGCCCCTCTTTCAAGTCAATGGAAAGTTTCATAAGGGAAGGTATCTGAGGATACTCAGCCTCAACCGGACCAAACCAGAGGATTTCGAGCAGATGCACCAACAGCATCTCCTCATCGACAAGCTGAGGAATCTCATCCTGCAAAATACCGGTATTGTCTCCGAGGAGGAAGTCCGAGAGGCGTACCTCATGGAGAATGAGAAGGTAAATCTCGAATACATAAAGATAGAGGAGAAGGGTTTTGTGGAGAAATCGGAGGTGACGCCGGCTGAGGTCGAGGAGTACTTCTCCAACCATCGGGAGGATTTCAGAATCCCCGAAAAGGTGAACCTCCAATACCTGGTGTTTCGACCCAAGGATTACAGGGATAAGGTAGATATCTCCCAGGAGGAGATTAAGGCCCACTATGAAGCGAATATCGATGATTTCGTTATTCAAGAACAGGTGAGAGCGAGACATATCCTCATCAAGGTACCTCCCGATGCGGAGAGCACGAAAGTCGAGGAAGCCCGCAAGAGGGCAGAGGAAATTCTAGCCCGGGCCAAGCAGGGGGAGGATTTCGCCTCTTTAGCCGAGAAAAATTCCGAAGGACCCACTGCCAAGAAAGGTGGAGATTTGGGTTATTTCCCTCGGGGGAGAATGGTAAAGGAGTTCGAGGATGCGGCTTTCTCCCTAAAACCCGGGGAAGTCAGTGGCGTTGTCAGAACGCAGTTCGGATTCCATATCATTAAGGTCGAGGACATGAAGCAGGAGAGGACCCAAAGCCTCGATGAGGTGCGGAAGTCCGTTGAGTCTACATTGAGGGATCAAGAATCCTGGGGCCTGGCGGAGAAAAGTGCGGAAGAAGCCTTCTATACCCTTTACAAGGATGTCGAAATGAAACAGGTTGCCGAAGAGTATCATGTTCCGGTAAATGAAACGGGTTTTTTTAGTCATGGGGAAAACATCAAGGAAATTCCCCGCAGCGATGAGATGATATCCATTGCGTTTTCCCTCAAGGAGGGGGAGATTTCCCCGCCTGTAGAGATTTCCAAGAATTTCTACATTTTTGGGCTGAGGGGAAAACAGCAGGCCCGCTTGCCCGAATTGGCGGAAGTGAAGGATAAGGTGGAGAAGGAATTGAGGGAGAAAAAGGCAGGAGAGAAGGCCGAATCGGTAGCGAAAGAGTTATTTGCCGAGGTGAAGGGGGACAAATCGATGAAAGAGGTGGCCACCGCCAAGGGGTTGAAGGTAGAGGAGACGGGACTCTTTAAGAAGCAGACGAATTACATCCCCCAGATTGGCGTCCTTGAAGGTTTGGCAGAGGTCATCTCCCCCCTGAATGCCGAAAACCCCTATCCGGATCGAGCATTAAAGGCTGGAAAGGACTGGGTCATTATACGATTCAAGGGGGCGGAAAAGCCCGATATGA
Organism: Thermodesulfobacteriota bacterium; assembly: GCA_041862515.1. Lineage (GTDB taxonomy): Bacteria > Desulfobacterota > BSN033 > WVXP01. Next base: position 9,277 of record JBGVTJ010000057.1, read on the forward strand.
AGAAGTTCGAATCGGAAAGGGAGTCCTGGGAAAATATGCTTCGCTATAGGAAGGGCGAGGAGGGTTTCCAGAGATGGCTGGCCGCCCTCAGGGAGAGATCGAAGATCGAAATCATCGGGGATGTGACGGAACTGTAGGCGCCTTTCCCTTACCGCCATATCGCGAGAAAGCTCGGGACAAGACAAAATTTCTGGAATTTTATCACCTCCATGGGAAAGATCTATGTAAGCACTGAATACTGTTCCATATAGAGGGGTTGTTGCCGAAATCCCTGGAGCGAACGTTAAAGAATTTTTGGTAACTATTCTTGGTGAAGCGAAACGGCCGCAAACCCAATTTCTGAGCCCAAAAGACGAGTTTTGGGTTTGCAGTGAAGCGAACTTTAGAATGGTCAAAAGTTCTTTTCAGAGAGCGAAAGGGTATTTGGACAACAGCCTGTAGACAGTTAACACAGTAGTAGAGATCGATTTCCACCATTCCTTAGTAGTCTACAACCCCATGAAGAGTTCGAGGTTTTCCCTGAGCGTAATCTGCTGGAGAAGTGGGGTATCCTTCGAGGAGGAGGGAGGGGTGAGTATTTCCCGCCTGTGACCCCTCGAGAGGGCCACCTCACGTACATAATGAAGGGACAAGGGAATTCCCTCCCGAAATATCTAATCTTCAAAGAAATGAAAGAGTGGCAAAAATATTTCTCTCAAAATGAGGAAGGTTCAGTTGTT
>JBGVTJ010000058.1:0-7214 GCA_041862515.1 Thermodesulfobacteriota bacterium
TCACCCCTCGAGCTCCACATTCTGGTGGAGACCCTTTTTACCGCACCTTCACCCGATGGAATTTCTTCTTCCCGGCTCGCAAGATCGCCTCCCCATTTCGAAAATCCTCCGACCTCAATGGTTCGTCGAAGCGCTCCACTTTCCTTCCCTCTATATAGGCCCCCCCTTGTTGGATCAGCCGCCTCGCTTCGGCACCGGAAGCGCAGAGCGTCTCCCTGAAAATTTCGAAGGCGACAATCCCCCTTGACAATCTCTCTTCGTTTATGACCGTCGTTGGAATTGATTCCACCCTCTCGGCTGCGTTCTCCCGAGGAATGCTGCTTGATGGGAGCAAGTCCGAAGGAATTTCCCCTCCGCCAAATAATGACACCGATGACCGCCACGCCTCCAGGGCCTGTTCCCGGCCGTGATTTATCCCTGTTGCTTCAAAGGCCAAAACGTGCTTGGCCATATTGAGCTCAGCGTTTTTTAAACACTGTATGCTCCGTATCTCTCCCGTGGGGAGAAAGGTAAAGAGTGAAAGAAAACGCTCTACGTCATGATCATGGGTGTTGATCCAGTATTGATAATAGTGATAGGGGGAAGTCATGGAACCATCGAGCCAAACGGTTCCCTGCTCCGTCTTTCCCATCTTTTTCCCATCGGCCGTTTCGATTAAGGGAAACGTGATCCCAAAGGCTGTTTTGCCCTCGAGTCGACGAATTAGATCGATCCCCGCCACAATATTGCCCCATTGATCGCTCCCCCCCATTTGGAGGACACACTCGTATTGCTTAAAGAGATGCCAAAAGTCATAGGCCTGCAAGAGTTGATAGTTAAATTCGATAAAAGAGAGCCCCCTTCCCAGACCCATCTTTATGGACTCGAAACTGAGCATTCGATTAACACTGAAATGAACCCCGATATCTCGCAAAAATTCAATGTAGTTCAACCTCGTCAACCAATCCGCATTATTGAGAAGCAATGCATTTCCCTTGGAAAAGTCCAGGTACTTGGAAAACTGTTTCCCCATCGCATTGAGATTCTCATCAATCTCCCCTCTGGTCAAGACTTTCCTCATCTCGATCTTGCCGCTTGGGTCCCCCACTAAGCCCGTGCCCCCTCCTACCAGGGCAATGGGCCTATGGCCACTTCTCTGCATATAGGCCAGTGCCATAATGGGTACAAGGTTTCCTACATGGAGGCTGGGAGCTGTTGGATCGAACCCAATGTAACAGGTTGTAGGCCTCAGCAGACACTCCCTGACGGCCTTTTCATCCGTCACTCCTTCAATAAAACCCCGTTCAGTCAGTACCTCGAAAACATTCTTCAAACTTGATCTTCTACCCATCCAGTGGCACCTTGAGCCTTCGAATCGATTCGCTCTTTCCGTTTTTGGGGTTAATCTCCAGTATAACCCCTTGTAACTCGACCTCCGTCGATGCAACATCGAACTTTCTGGGCATTTGGGTCAAAAATCTCTCTATAGCAACCTTTCGCTTTATGCCAATTACGGAGGCTATGGGACCCGTCATCCCCACGTCTGTGATATAAGCAGTTCCACTGGGGAGAATCCGCTCATCGGAAGTCTGAATATGGGTATGCGTTCCCAGAACCGCGCTTACCCTTCCATCCAAAAACCAGCCCAATGCCACCTTCTCAGAGGTAGCCTCTGCATGAAAATCAACGACCGTACAATTCGTTTCCCTTTTGAGCTCCATGAGCTCCCTTCCGGCTGCAGCGAAGGGGCAATCCAAGTTCTTCATAAACACCCTTCCCTCTAAATTCACCACCCCTATCTTCTCCCCCCCTCGTGTTGTGAAAATGTTGCTCCCCTTTCCAGGCGCACCGTCGGGATAATTTGCAGGCCTCAAAATCCTCTCCTCTCCATCCAAGAATTGAATGATCTCCTTTTTGGCCCATATATGGTTCCCCGAGGTAATTACATTCACGCCCCATTCCAAAATTTCCCTTGCAATTACCGGGGTAATACCAATTCCCCCAGCCGCATTCTCCCCATTAGCGATGATAAAATCAATCCCCTCCCTTTCAGTAAGGCCGCCCAACAGAGTTAAAATGGCCTTCCTTCCCGCCTTCCCGACAATATCACCAATGAACAGAATTCTCACTTCAAGCCCCTTGAGCGAAGCAAATCATAAAGCAAAAATTACTTGGCATACTCCACTGCCCTGTTTTCGCGAATGACCATAACCTTTATTTGCCCAGGGTAACTCAGTTCCTCCTCGATCTTGTGGGCAATATCTTTGCACAACATCAGAGACTCTTCGTCCGAGACCTTCTCGTTTTGCACGATAACACGAATTTCCCTGCCAGCCTGGATCGCGTATGATTTATCAACCCCTGGGAAGGAATTGGCAATCTTCTCGAGATCCTCCAATCGCTTCACATAGGTCTCCAACATTTCACGCCGAGCGCCAGGCCTTGCCCCAGATAAGGCATCGGCCGCTTGAATTAAGATATCCAGGAGTGTTTCCATCGGTTCCTCGTCATGATGGGAGGCTAGAGCATGTACCACAACGGAGGATTCCCCATATTTCTTGGCCATCTCTGCCCCAATCTGAGCGTGGGAGCCCTCGACTTCGTGATCGAGAGCTTTGCCAATATCGTGCAATAGACCAGCCCTCTTGGCTTGTTTCACATTGACCCCGAGCTCCGAAGCCATTATTCCCGCAAGAAAAGCCACTTCAATAGAATGCTGATAGACGTTTTGGGCAAAGCTTGTTCTGAATTTCAACCTTCCGATGAGCTTCATCAATTCAGGATGAATCCCGTGAACACCGACATCGAATGTCGCCTGTTCCCCCGCTTCGCGGATGGTTGTGTTCATTTCCTGTTCTACCTTCTGAACGACCTCTTCGATGCGAGCAGGATGAATTCGTCCATCGCTGACCAGTCGCTCAAGGGCAATTCTGGCTATTTCCCTGCGGATGGGATTAAAACCTGATAGAATAACCGCTTCAGGCGTATCATCGATGATCAGGTCGATTCCCGTCGCGGCCTCGAGGGCCCTGATATTTCTCCCTTCCCTTCCGATGATTCTTCCCTTCATCTCATCGTTGGGCAGATTAACAACGGATACGGTCCGTTCCGCCACATAATCCCCCGCATACCGTTGGACGGCTAAGCTTATGATCTCCTTGGCCTTCTTATCCGAGATTTCCCTGGTTTCCTCTTCGATCGCCTTTATCCGTCTCGCCGCCTCGTGTTTGGCCTCGCTCTCCATAGACTCTACGAGCAATCGTTTTGCCTCTTCCGATGAGATTTTGGCGATGCTTTCCAATTTGATGCGCTGTTTCTCGATCAGCTCATCATACTGTTTCTGTTGTTCGACAACCAATCGTTCTTTTGCAGAAAGTTCTTTTTCCCGTCGAGATACCTCCACCTCCTTAAAATCAATCAACTCCACCTTCTTATCCAGGTTAGCCTCTTTTTGATGCAACCTCTTCTCTTCCGCTTGCAGTTCTTGACGCCTCTCGATGGTCTCTTTTTCAAATTCGGCTTTGGCCTGATAGAGTTTGTCCTTAGCCTGAAGGAGAGCTTCCTTCCTCAAGATCTCCGCTTTGGTTTCCGCTTCTTCAATAATCTTCTGCGACGTACTTTCCGCCGTCCTCAATCTCGCTTCCGCGAATTTTTTGCGGCCAAAAAACCCAACGAGAAGGCCGAGCAAAGCTGAAACTGAGGAAATCACGATAAATATAGTGAGGGATATTTTCAACGGAAAACACACCTCCTCCCTGTTTGCTGTTAATGGATGACGAACCTAATTGGGATGAAATGATGGTAGGGTGATGAGGTGAGTGAAAATAAGAGAAGGCAGTACTTAGGGTCTATCCTTTTCTGAGGTCAATCCAACAGGGATATGCTTTTTGCTTTGCGTAACGGGGTCTTATCCAAATCTCCCTTCTTCTCTGGTGCCGTACACTGCTGTTTTCCATAAAAATGGCGAAAATCCATTACCGATCTATTTTCAACTAACTCTGTAGGAAGATTTAAGATTTTTGAACTTTTGGGCATTCTATCCCAGTCCGAACCATAATCTCTTAAACAGTTTTCTCCAGGTATCCCTTTGGATCCCCCTATTACACTCGCCCCGATCTACCCTTTACCCATCAATCATATGGATCAATACTCACCCTACGAGCTCATCCCATTTTGAAAAAATGTTAATTCCCCCGCCACGTGCCGTGTAGTCAGTCCCTTTGAACCTGATTTCATCAGGTGGGCACCTTGTTATTGCTTTAGGCTTCCCTTCCAGAAAGGGCTTGCTCACCACAATAAGAGAAGGTTCCCTTCTTTATGGTGTTGGCTCAAAATCTTCTGGCCAGCACGAACACAGCAGGGGAATTTGTTATTCGGAATATTCCTCCTCTCCAGTGTACTGTTTTAGCTGAGTATCAATGGTTTTGACAATTTCCATCGATCGATTTTCCACCTCTGCCAGAAGCTCCTCCCTCTTCTCCAGCTCCCTGAAAAAGTCATCAGCAATATTGAGGGCCGCCAATATAGCAGTGTTCAGTGTCGAAACCGTCTTCGTATTCCGGACAATTTCGTCCATCTTCTCGTCTACATACTTCGCTATCTTTTGGATGTACTCCGTATCAGCATCGGTTTTGATCGTGTAGTCATGCCCGAAAATATTGACCTCTACCAATCTCTCCACTTCATGCCCTTCAATGGTCTAAAAACCTAAATCCTCGATGTGCTGGATTAGCCGTTCAATCTTAGCCTTGACAGAACTCTTTCTGTCGTCCAGAGCCCGAAGCCTTTCATTCAGTTCCTCTATGCTCTCGTCTTTGCGACGGAGCTTATCGGTCAATGCCTCCTTCTCCTGCCTTAGGTGATTATATCCCTGAAGAATCTCTTGCACTCGCTGTTCCAAATGCTTAAAGCATTTTTCCATTAACTCTATTTTTCAATAATTTTGTTATATTACTATTACAATTTTAAAATTCATTTTAAGAGAAGTCAAGCCTTTTCTCCATCCTTCCTCCCTCCCCATCCCAAATAATCCCAAAGGTAGGCCTCGATAAATCGATCTAGATCACCATCTAGTACACCTTCCACGTCCCCTGCGGTGACACCTGTCCTGTGGTCCTTTACCATTTTATACGGGTGCATAATGTAGGATCGAATTTGACTCCCCCATGCAATCTCCTTCTTACTCGCATAGAGTTCCTTCTCTTTTTCCGCCTTTTCTTGGAGCTCTTTCTCGTATAACTTCGATCTCAATACCTTCATCGCCGTAGCCTTGTTCTTGTGCTGGGATCTCTCGTTTTGGCACTGAACGACAATGCCCGTTGGAATATGGGTAATCCTCACAGCCGAATCCGTCTTGTTGACATGTTGACCCCCGGCTCCACTTGATCTGAAGGTATCGATTCGAAGGTCCGCCTCATCGATCTCTACCACGATTCCCTCTGAAATTTCAGGATATACGAAAACAGAGGCGAAAGACGTATGTCGCCTCCTACCGGTATCGAAAGGCGATATCCGGATGAGACGATGGATTCCTATCTCAGCCTTAATATTTCCGTAGGCATACTCCCCACTCACCGTGAACGTCACATTTTTTATGCCTGCTTCCTCTCCCGTCAAGATATCGATTATTTCGCTCTTGTAACCCTTCTTTTCCGCCCACTTCAGGTACATCCTCAGCAGCATTTCCGCCCAATCTTGGGCCTCCGTACCGCCTGCCCCGGCATTGATGCTCACGATGGCATTATTGAGGTCGTGTTGCCCTCCCAACATCTCTCTCAATTCGAGATCGCGGATTTCCTTTTCAACCTGATCCAGTTTCCTCCTGACCCCTTCGATCTCCCTTTCGTCATCCTCTTCCTCAGCCAATTGCAGTAATATCGCCCCATCCTCCACTTCCTTCCTTATCCGCTGCCATTGTTCCACAAGGTCTAAAAGGGCTGTCCTCTCCCTCAGTACGCCGCGGGCTTCCTCGGCCCCCTCCCAAAATGCTGAATCGGCGATCTGTTTATCGATCTCTTCAATGCGTTTTACCTTGGTATCTACGTCAAAGATGACCCCGGATTTCATCCACCCTTCTGTTTAAATCCGCAATTTTATCCCTTAAATCATTTTCCATATCATATACTCCCTTTTCCCAAGAAATTCTCCCTATACCATTGGAGAGATTCTCTTAACCCAACCCCAATATCGAACCCGGGAGAATATCCCATCTTCGCAATCGCCATGGTGATATCGGCCAGCGAATGTTTAATGTCTCCTTGCCTTGGGTTCGCATAGATTGGGGTTATCTCTTTCCCCAGTGCATCCAACAGTTCCCGGTATAATTGGTTTATGGAAATCCTCTTTCCCGTTGCAACATTGAATACGCCCCCTCCAATCCCTTGGGCATGACAGGCCTTCCAGTTGGCCTGAACACAATCGGATACATACGTGAAGTCCCTTGTCTGTTCTCCATCACCGTATATGGTGGGGGATTCATCCAGCAGTAAGCACCTCATGAAGGAAGGGATGACGGCTGAATACGGCGAATAAGGGTCTTGTTTTGACCCGTAGACATTGAAGTAGCGAAGCGAAACCGTCTCCAAGCCATAAATCTCATAAAAGACTTTGCAGTAGCTCTCCTGGGCATACTTTGTAACTGCATATGGGGAACCGGGGGATGGATTCATCGTCTCAACCTTTGGCAATTTCTCGCTATCCCCATAAACGGACGATGAGCTCGCACAAACAAACCTCTTTACCTTAGCGTTTTTGGCCGCTATCAGGAGGTTCAATGTCCCATCTATATTTACCTCATTGGTTGTCACGGGATCCTCAACGGATTTGGGTACGGAACACACCGCGGCCTGGTGTAAGATGAAATCGATTCCCTTTACCGCCTCCTCGCAGGCTTTCCGGTCACGAACATCCCCCGTGATTAAATCGATGCGTTCCATAAGGGGCTCTATATTCTCCATCTTCCCCGTGGAGAAGTTATCCAGAACCCTCACTCGCTCTCCCCGGTTTTCCAGGTATTCGACCAGATGAGATCCTATGAACCCAGCACCCCCGGTCACCAAAAAACCTGCCACCATAACCTCCTTGGCCTCAATAGAACCCTCTCTCCCAAATTCCCTACTTACTTTTCCCCCTCAAGACCCTTGCTACCTCCTCCCCCACATCCGCGGGGTTCTCAACCACTCTAACCCCCGCCTCATCCAGGGAATATATCTTCTCCACGGCCGTCCCCCTCCCCC
>JBGVTJ010000059.1:0-12001 GCA_041862515.1 Thermodesulfobacteriota bacterium
GTCAGGCCCACCCGCTCGTACCTGAGTTCCGTGAACCGCTTCAATCGGGCGTCAATCTCCCCATCATCCATCCCATCGGAGACCAACAGGGCAATCCCGGGCTTATTGACGAAGGTCTTCTCATGGCGAAAGAGCACGGTCTCCCCGCCGATCTTCACCGCATTATCCCCGACGCCAATGGTGAGGGGTCGTATGGGTGGGGCTGCCGCCTCGGAAAGCTGTTCCTTAGCCTCATCCGATACATACGGACAGGAAGCCAATTCGGCCTTTCCGGCAGCGAGGTTCATCGCGAAGGCGAGGCATGTCGGAACTCCGCATTCACCGCAGTTTGTCTTGGGCAACAACTTAAAGATTTGAATTCCGGTCAGTCCCATCGCTCCATCTCCTTTCCATTTTCGATCACCCTGTCCTTACATGGCCCGATAGCCAAAATTCGAGGGGCTTCATGACCAAAAACACGTTACCTCACGCCTCCAGGATGGGATCCATGGTCAGGGCGGGGTGCTGTTTCTCCTCCAGAAAAGGAAGGATTGCCTCCTCGGTCTCGCCAACGGTCTCATCAGCTATTCTATCCAAGAGGTCCGGTACGCCCAGTTCTTCACCTCTCTTGACGAACCGTTCCTTGATCTCCTCTTTGAGCATCTTCGGCATCCAGACCACCCGAAGAATACCGCCTTCCGCGCTGAGGAACTTCCTCTGGGTGATATTGTACTTCCCGTGCCCCACGAACCCCGGGGTAATGACCCCACCGCCCACGGTGCCGGCCAACGTGGTGAACTTCATGCCGCAGGGGGTCATTCCCAGATAATCGCGGTTGACCGTCATGATGCCGTTACAGAGGGGTAGCACTGCGGCAATACACTCACAGCATCCGCACGTGGTCATGGGATCGTGCACAATGCTATAGAAGTTGTACTGCTCGAAGTTCTGTCGCGATGCCTTGTAGAGGAACTCGTTGCATCCCTTCCATTGCCCGAGCCTCGCATCGATGACCTCTCCCTTCTGAACCGGCTGGTTGGGGCCCGTCGGATTAATTTCGTAAGAGGCCTTACAGTCCATCCAGTTGTATGCCCCGCAGAGACCCGTCCGCTCGGGGCTGATGATGCAGACGTGGTTGGGAGCAAAGGACTGGCAGAGGGTACACGAGTAGAAGATATCCGTCGTTTCATCGGTCATTCCCTCGATTCGCGCATCCCGTGCCGCATAAATATTCCTGGCCTGCCCAACAATCTCCCTGACCTTGTCCTCCTCGGTAAAGATCTTCACCTGGATCTTATCGAAGATGGCCCCGAAATCCTGGTGCAATTTGGCATGGAGGATCTTCCCCAAGTGCTCAAGGCGGAACCCCTTATCAACGGCGGTCTTGCTGATCCTCAGCCATGCGATGTCCCGCTGCCCTATGTGCATCACCCCCTGGGCATAGTTGATGAGGTGGTGGATCTGCCTCTCCAGTATGGGCTCGTAATCGTCCTGCATCTCGCGCCCGGCCACCTCGCATTTGATGGCAAGGGGAAGCAAACCCGGTGGCTCCACATCCGTTACCTCTGGCCCCATGACCTCCACCCTTCCATCCTCCACCTGATCCATCAATCCGGTGGTAATCCACTCCACGGCGGTGGTTCTGCCCCCACCGGCCTCCAGGTGAATGTCGTCGCCTCGAACCCTTTCCCCCTCAAAGGCTGGACCATAGGAGACGGGGACGGGGATTTCGCTGACAGTAACCTTCAGCCCCCTCACTTCAACGGCCTTTGCGGTAATCTGATCGTGGGGAACATTGGAGACTACGTGTTCATAGGTGCACACACCGGTGGGAAGGACCTCAGGAATGGGGGTGTCGGCAATGGTGGGGAATCCCCAGTTGATCGCCCCGGCGGCATTGGCATACCACTCATCGGTGACGTGGCCAAGGGGCATCACGAAGGCAAAGGTCCTGTCCTTGTTGTAGATGAGGTTTCTCCTGAAATCTCCCGGTTTTACGTTCCCAAAAGCCATGGCTACACGACAGGCAAAGCCCATGGCGAAGACGGCCGCGGTGATGTCCGGCCCGTAGGAGACCAACCGGGTGGGCCAGCCGATCTGCACGCCGACCTCCAACAGCTGCTCGCTAAAGCGCTTTCCCTCGTGCTGCGCACACATGAATACATAGAGGTTTTTCTCCTGTAACTCAATGGCGATCTTCTTCGCGATTTCGGGATTTGGGGCGGCACCGGCGATGGCCGCAAACCCGGGGGCCGTCCCATCCACGAACTCGATGCCCCGCTTTCGAAAGATGACATCATCCGCCGCCCCCAACCAGATGTTGCTATCGGTGGGGTCTTCCTGCTTTGTGTAGAAATTGGGATCCTTCAGGTAGCGGATGGCCTCGATGATCTCCTCTGCGAAGAAGGTAGCCATCCCCGCATCCAGAGCGGGGGCCAAGTAGGGCAATGGTGTCTCCTCCTTCACCATCGGCGGAAGAAGAACCTGGCACCTCTCCAAAACCGGCTTCATATCACCCAATTTCTCAACGGGGATGCCCAAAATGGCATAGATCACGGGGAGGTAGTAGGCGGTATTGGGAAATCCCACGGGTTCATTGGGTCCCCACCTCTCCAGGGCCTCCCCATACTCCCTCTCGGCCCGCTCCACGATCTTGTGCGCTCCCCTGATTGCTGCAGAACAGATAATCTTGGACACTTTTCCAACCTCCTTCTGAATGAGATCACAGCTCTAACATGGAAACTGATGAAACCTAGAAACGTAGGCTTTGTAAATTTTTGCGTACAAGAGAGAATTCACGTTAGGATTTATTATTTGTTTGACCGCAGCACTAAATAACTTCGCGCTCCAGGAAACCTGATCAACAACGCCTTGAGCCTCCAACCTCCAACCATTCTTAGGCCGCCTCCAGTTCCCTCCGGGCAGCCATATCGTACAGGATGCGCTCCCTGGCCTTGTCGATTCCGAGGGCCTTTCGTTTCTTATCGATGTGGTCGATCATCATGCTGGCCGCCTTGATCGGGTCCGCCTCGAAGGCCCACTTGCCCTTGAAGATCTCGTCGAACCCCTCGAAGAGCATCTTGGTAACCTCCTCGCTTCCCAGGGTGGGCCAGGTGACACCGAAGACGGTGTAGACTCCCGAAGAAACGAAGTACTGTCCGATAGCAATGGCCTTTTCGCTCATCCACTCCGGTGCCGCACCGGCCGCCGGAAGGTCACTGATGTCATCTCCCAAACCCCCATCCTTGACCACGGCCGTGGCCGCCATGAGGATTCGGCTGTTGTCCACGCAGGCACCCATGTGGAGAACAGGGGGAATCCCTACCGCCTCACACACCGAGGCCAGGCCTTCGCCGGCATGCTTATGGGCAGCCTCCGGGGTCAACAGGCCATATTTCCCAGCGGCCATGGCGCTGCATCCCGTGGTGAGAACAATCACATCGCTTCCGATGAGTTCCAAAATCATCTTCAGGTGGGCATCATCGTGGATGGTACGGGCGTTGTTGCAGCCGACCACCCCGGCGATGCCCCTGATGCGACCGTTGATGATGTTATCGTTCAGGGGCCGATAGGCAGCCCGAAACAACCCTCCCAGGAGGTAGTTGATAGTCTCGTGGCTGAACCCAACTACGGTATCCGTGCTCTCGGAGGGAATCAACACCTTTGCCCTCCGGTTGGGAAAGTTCTCGATGGCCTCCTTGAGTATCTTCTTGGCAACGTTGAGCGCCTCGGCCTCATGGAACTCGATGTGCATGGCTCCCTCGATCTTGGCCTTGGGGGAGGTGGTTATGAGTTTGGTATGGTAACACTTGGCCACATCCGCCAGGGACTGCATCTCACACTGGACGTCCACGGTCATGGCCTCCACGGCACCCGTCGTGATAGCCAATTCCTGCTGGAGAAAGTTTCCGGCTACGGGAACCCCGTGACGCATCAAAACCTCATTGGCGCTACAGCACATGCCTGCCAAGTTGATGCCCTTTGCCCCCTTGGACTGAGCCAACTTGATCAATTCCGGGTCTTGAGCGGCTACCACCAGCATCTCGGGAAGCAGGGGCTCGTGGCCGTGGACCAGCACGTTAACCTCATCCTCCTTGAGCACACCAAGGTTCATACGGCCCAAAACGGGCACCGGGTTTCCGAAGAGGATGTCCTGAAGTTCGGTGGAGATCATCGATCCACCCCACCCGTCGGCCAGGGCGCACCGGGCCGCCTGCAAAAGGATGTTACGATAGTCCTGATCCACCCCCATGTGGGTTCGATGCATAATTTCCACGACCTCACGATCGATGCCCCTGGGTGCCGTCCCGGTCTCTCGCCAAAGCTCCTGTCGTTTGAGGGGGGCCCGCTTCACGAACAACACCTCCCCCTCCTGACGACCGAACTCGGCCAATGCGATCTCTCCCACGTCGATGGCGATATCCCGCACTGAACGGTCGCCGATCTCGACGCCGAAATCCATGGCTACTTGATAGAGCTTCTGCTCGTCCTTGATCTGGTAATCCGGGACCTCCCCCTTGGCGGTGGCCAAAAAAAGCTCAGCTACCCCCCGGGCATGATCCGAGTGGGCTGCCGCCCCTCCCGCAACCATCCGGGCGAAGTTCCGTGCGGCGATGGTCTCCGCTGTAGCACCACACACGCCTGTCCGTTTCCTCTTCTCCCCAGCCGTCTCTCCCTCCTTCTTCTTGGGGGCGGGAACCCGGCAGGGCCCCATGGAACAAATCTTACAGCAGCTTCCTTCTGAGCCAATGGGACAGGGCTTCATCTTCTCCGCCCGCTCGAAGACAACCTCGCATCCATCGGCCCTTGCCTTTTCGATCATCGCAAGGGTAGCCTGATCCACACTTTTCGCTGTCTCTTCGGCCATTTGATTCCTCCTTGTCTCCCCATGTACCCTAAAGGTCTCGTTACCGATCTATCAAATCAGAAACCGGCTCGCGATATGGTAATACATTAAACTATAGCACTGCCCATCCTCTTTTTTTACCTAAGCGGCGGTCATCTCCTCGATAAACTCCCTCACCAGTTTGACGGCGTCGGGATGCCTCATGATTAACACATTGGCTCCCGCCAAGAGGAGCAGCACTGCCGTAATGGCCTCCATCAAGATACCCCGCTTTTTTGGATCCCCGAGTGTGGGTTCTTCCCCCTCGCTCAATTTTGCCTCCTTCGTCTTCCAGACCTCCCTGGCCATATTGCAGAGCATGGGGAATTGGAGCTTCTCGTCCTGCTGGGTGAGGGCCGCCATCCGATCCCTCTCCATCACGGAGTAGGTATACTCGATACCATACCCCAAGCCTCCTGTTGTGGGATCGACGATGATCTGCTCGTCGGGGACACCCAGGTTTCCCAGCAGGATATTGAGCTGCTTGGCTAGATTGATATCGATGGGGGTCGATGCTATGGCTGTGTGTTTATATCCAATGGCCCCAGCGCCAACGATCTTGTAATTCCCCTCCACTACCGGCCCGATGACGAGATTTTCCCCTTCGCAGACCTCCGAAACCTTCCTCAGGACCTCGGCATCCTTATCGTCGTTGTCGCTCCCCCAAACGATAACGGGCACGTCCACGGCCCCGACTACCTTTTTGGCGGTTTCCGCCGCCTCCTCGGCGGGCCGGTTGAGGCCATTGGGGTCGGTGCTGCGCAGTTGAAGGGCAATCATATCGGCCTCGTACTCCTCGGCGCACTTTTTGGCCCAGGCCACGGGATCGTCGGTAACACCCTTGAAGGGCTCCAGAACCGCATTCGCCCAATCCTCCGGCGCCATGTCATAGACCTCCATGGCGATTTTCGGCTTGTGGGGCATTTCACCCTCGAAGAGGTGAAGGGGATAGGAGGTCTCCCCTCCAACGGTGACCGCCTTATCACCCTTCCCCAAAGTAATCTCCTTGATCTTTCCCGTATAATGGATCTTCGGAATCTCGAAAGCCACGTCTCACACCTCCCTTATCGTAGAAGATTAAGCGGGGGTCTTCCTCTTTTCACTTCCAAACCAGTCCTCGCTAAACCAGTAACGTTCCCCCGTCTTGAGGTAATCCAGCTTCTCCTCCCTATTTCTCAGCTTCTGCCGCCAATTCTCGGGTTTGTCCGGTTGCCCCTTTTCGAAGGTGGGCCCCAGGACCCTTACCTTTTTCCCATCGAAGGAAGTTTTCTCCTCGTATTGATACTCCTCCTCGGTTCCTTTCCTCTTTTCAGGGGCCTTCTTCTCTTTTTTTGCCACTTTTCCTTCCTCCCTTCTAAGCGATCCCTGCTGCCAGTTTGGCAGCCTTAACGGTGTTCATCATCAGCATGGTAATAGTCATCGGCCCCACGCCACCGGGAACGGGCGTTATGGCGCTCGCCTTCTCCTTCACCCCCTCGAAATCGACATCCCCGCACAGGATGGCCTTCCCCTCGGGGGTCTTTCCAATGCGATTCACGCCTACATCGATGATCACAGCCCCTTCCTTCACCATATCCGCGGTTACGGCCTTGGGCTTCCCCGCTGCGACGATCAGGATATCCGCCCTCCTCGTGTGAGAGGCCATGTCCTTGGTCCGGGTGTGGCAAACCGTGACCGTGGCATTGGCCCCTTCTCTCTTCTGAAGGAGGATATTTGCGATGGGCTTGCCCACGATATTGCTCCGGCCCACCACCACTACCTCGGCTCCCTCGATTTTCGTCCCAGAGCGGATCAGGAGTTGTTGAATTCCCGCAGGGGTGCAGGGGAGATAATCGGGTTCCCCGATCATCAGCTTCCCCACGTTCACCGGATGAAAGCCATCCACATCCTTGCGGGGATCGATGGCATAAAGTACCTTCCCCTCGTCGATGTGTTTGGGCAAGGGGAGTTGGACGAGGATACCGTGGATCTTGGAATCCTTGTTGTATTGATCGATGAGTTTCAAGAGCTCATCCTCCGCCATATCAGCGGCCTGGCTGTCCTGAATGGAATGGAAACCCAGCTCATGAGCAGTCCTCTGTTTGGCCGTCACATAACTCACGGAGGCCGGATCTTCGCCAACCAAAACGGTGACCAATCCTGGTGTCAGATTATGCTTCTCCTTCAACTCCGTTACCTCCTTCTTCAGCTCCTCCCGAATCTCCTTGGCCACCTCACTACCGCTTATGATCTTCGCCGTCATCTTCTCCCCCCTTCTGAACACTAGTGGATAAGGTCATTGAAAATCTTCCGGGCTGATTGAACCGCTCGAGAATCGACGGGGAGTCCGAAGGTGGGCTTCCCCTCTAAATCGAACTGAAATATCGTCTCGTCTGACGGAATGGTCCCTGCCAGTTCCAAGCCTAAGCCCTCGGCCTGCCGGGTAATGGCAGGATTTAGATCCCCCGGCGCTCGGTTGACGATGAGCACGCTCCGACCGATGTCCAGATTGAGTTCCAGGACCAGATCACGGATGCGGCTCGCGGTACTCACCCCCCGGCTACTGGGGTCCGATATGATGATCAAGAGGCTCACATTTTGAGTCGTCAGCCGACTGAGGTGCTCCATTCCCGCCTCGTTGTCGATAACCACATAGCCGTAATTGTCCGAAAGGATATCGATGTACTTCCTGGCCAGGGTATTCGCGGCGCAATAGCAACCGGGCCCCTCCGGCCGCCCCATGACGAGCAGGTCATATCCGTTCGCCTCGATGAGGGCCTCATTAACCTTGTATTCGAACCACATCTCCTTGGTCATCCCCGTCGGGACATCCCTCTTCATCAACTCCCGTGCTTCCCCGATGGTCGATTTCACCGCTACCCCCAGGACCTCATTCAGATTGGCATTGGAATCCGCATCGACTGCTAATATGGGTTTCTTTCCCGTATCCAAAAGGTATTTAATCAGCATTCCACACAGGGTGGTCTTGCCGGTTCCTCCCTTACCTGAAACCGCGATGGTGTAAGTCAACTCTCTCCCCTCTATGACGCATAGGCATTCTTCGCCCTCTGATATTCATGGAGCCTCTCCGTGACTTCTGGAAAGGCGGTGGCATCGGTGTGGGGCAGGAACATCGCTGCCACGAACTCGCTCATAAAGGACGGGTTATTGCTCAGCTCGAGATTGGTCATCATATGGGCGATCCGTTCCGTCTCCCTCAGCAGGTCCTTCGAAAAGGAGAGGAGCCGAGCCCCCAGGAGCGATCCATTTCCCACGAAGAGGTACTTCCGGGTATCCATCTCGGGCAGGAGGCCGATGAAGATGGCCTTATCCAGATCGATGTAATTGCCGAAACCACCCGCGATGATGAACTGTTCCACGTTCCGAAATCCTAGGCCCACGCTATCCAGGAGGATCTTACATCCCGCATATATGGCGGCTTTTGTCCGGATGAGGTTCTCGATATCGATCTCCGTCAGGACGATATCCCCCTTAATGCCCGTCTCGTCTTTCCAGGCCAAGACATACTCGAATCCGTCACTTCCCTCCCTCACCCTATCGGAATTGAGTTCTCGCTTGAATTTTCCATTCTGGTCGACGATCCCTCCCTGAAAGAGCTCTGCCACGGTATCGATGAGTCCCGAGCCGCATATCCCAATGGGTTTTGCCCTTCCGATGGTTAAGAGCATGGGCTCGAAAGTCTTGGGGTTGATGCTGACCCGTTCGATGGCCCCTCTGGTGGCCCGGGTTCCGAATTTGATGCCAGCGCCTTCAAAAGCCGGCCCAGCGGAACAGGAAGCGCTGATCAACCAATCCCTATTTCCCAGGACAATCTCCCCATTGGTCCCGATGTCCATATATAAGGTGAGGGGTTCTCGCTGAAAGATCCCCGAGCCCAAGATCCCCGAGACGATATCCCCACCCATATAGCTAGCCACCATGGGAAAGATATAGATATGGACATGATCCCCCAGATCGACCCCCAGGTGAACGGCTCTGACGGGCGGAACAAAATTGGCCGTGGGAACGTATGGGTCCTCTCGGATGTACTTAGGGTCAATCCCCAAGAAGAGATGGGTCATGGTTGTATTTCCCGCAATGACCAGATGAGAGATGAGGTCCCTCCTTATTCCGCTCATGTGCAAAAGGGTTTCGATTATCCCGTTGATCGTGGAGATAATCACCTCCTGGAGCTTCGCTAATCCACCGGGCCTCTGGGAATAGACGATCCGGCTGATCACATCCTCGCCATAGCTGATCTGGGCATTATAATCGGAAGCCTCTGCCATGGTGAAGGTGCCCATTCCATCGGGAAAACCACACACCTCAGCCTTGTTCAGGTTGAGGAGCTGTCCGAAGACCGTGGTGGTGCCCAGATCAATCACGATGGAGTAGTTATCGCATACCACATCGCCCGGTTCCACATTAATGAGCTTGTATCCCTTCCGGGTGAGCACGAGTGTAACCGTCACTTTCCAATCCGCTTTCCTGAGAAGGCGGCTCAGCTTCATAATAACGCGGAAATCCGTGGATATTCCCTTGATACCATATTCCTTGTGGATGGCGTTTACGAGCCGGGTCAGATCGCTTACATTGTCCTCCAAACTAGGAGGATCCAGTTTTACGTACCGCTTGAAGACGGCTGGGTCGATCTCCCAACCCTCAACGAGTTGATCGATGTCTCGGGGAGAAAGGAGGTACCTTCCCTCCCGTTTCAGCCTCAATACCGATGGATCGACCTGGGACTCGATGGGAATCTCTATCTCCAGGTCGCTCAGGCACGAGGTAATACAGGCAAGCCGGTACTTCTGGTCAAACTCCCCTTTGGACAGCTTTCGGTTTTGGGGAGAACGCGTCTTTCCCTTAACTATTTTGACCTTGCATTTACCACATGTCCCGCTTCCGCCACAAGAGGCATTGACATGGATTCCCGCTGCTATGGCAGCCTCTAATATATTTTCCTCCCTGTCTACCTCTATCTTCCTTCCGGTCGGACGAAAGGTGATAGCGCATTTAGGCATAAAACCCCTTGATTTCACTATTAAATTATATCCAAATGTCCCCCACTATCTCAATGGCGATCCATATGCTCCCCGCGCCATCAGAACAGCCCCTTCGTTATGCCCTTTTCGTCGACATCCACTGGCCAGAAAGCCGGCTGAGAAGGCAATCCCGGCATGGTCCTCATTTCCCCCAGCATGGGATAGAGGAACTCGGCCCCCACAGATGCCCGGATATCCCGGATGGGGACCCGATAGTTTTTCGGCACGCCCTTCCAATTCGGGTCATGGGAGAGGGAGAGGTGGGTCTTGGCCATGTTGAGGGAGAGATTTCCCCAGCCCAGATCCGTGTAGAGCTGAATCTTCTGCTCGGCAAGGGGAGTGTAATCCACTCCGTCAGCCCGGTAAATCTCCCTGGCTACGGTCTCGATTTTCTCCTTGATGGGCATATCGTCGGGGTAGAGGAGTTTGAACGTGTTGGGTTGATCGCAGGCCTTGATCACTGCCTCCGCGGCTTCGATGCAGCCATCGCCCCCTTTGGACCATGCCTCGATGGGAACGGCGTCAATGGCACCGCAGTCCTTGGAGTATTTGATGAGGAAGTCTACCTCCTTATCCGTGTCTGCCGTGAACTTGTTGATGGTTACCACCACCGGTACCCCGAACTTGAGCATATTTTCGATGTGGACCTTCAGGTTTTCGGCCCCTTTCTCCAAAGCAGGCAGGTTCTCCTTTTCCGCAGCCTGCCTGTTATAGGACTGACCGGCCCTAAACTCATAGGCCCCGCCGTGCATCTTGAGCGCCCTGATAGAACAGGTAATAACTACGCAGTCCAGTTTGAGACCGCTCTGACGGCAGACTACGTTAAAGAGCTTCTCCGCGCCACAATCAGCGCCGAAGCCGCTCTCCGTAACCACATAATCAGCCAATTTGAGGGCCACCATGTCCGCTAGGACCGAGTTGTTTCCATGGGCGACATTGGCAAAGGGAAATCCGTGGTCGAATACCGGGTGATTTTCCACGGATTGGACCAGGTTGGGTTTGATGGAATCCTTCAGGAGAACGGTCATCGCCCCTGCCACCTTCAGATCCTCCGCCGTTACCGGTTTCCCATCCTTGTTGAAGGCGCAGACCATCCTTCCCAGCCTCTGCCGGAGATCCTTGAGTCCAGAGGTCAAGGCATGAACCGCCGCGGTCTCCGTGGCCACGGTGATATCGAACCCGCCCTCTCGAGGAACTCCATCCAGTCTCCCGCCGAGCCCCAGGACGATATTGCGAAGGGCCCTCTCATTCAGATCCACGCAGCGCCGCAAGTTGATATTGTGGATATTGATGTTGAGCTTATTCCCGTGCAGAATGTGGGCATCCATCGCCGCATTGAAGAGGTTATGGGCTGTCTCCACGGCGTGAATGTCCCCAGTGAAATGGAGGTTAATATTCTCCATGGGGAGCACCTGGGAGTACCCTCCCCCGCAGGCACCTCCCTTAATTCCAAAGGTGGGTCCCTTCGAGGGCTCGCGCAGGCAGTTGATTGCGAGCTTGCCCTTCTTCTGCAGTACCTTGAACATGGCCTGCCCAAGGCCGAGGTTTGTCACGGTCTTCCCCTCACCCAGTGGGGTTGGGGTGATGGCCGTTACGGTAATGAACTTGCCGTTTGGCTTGCCCTTCAGCCGATCGAGGATGCTCAGGTTGACTTTAGCCATATACTTACCATAGGGTTCTAATTCGTCATCGGTGATTCCACAGATCCCGGCGATCTCCGTGATGGGCTTCAACTCGGTTTCTTGAGCAATCTCGAGGTCCGAGGGAACGGGATACCTTTTCTCAACAGCCATACTAATTACCTCCTTTCAAAAATTGTTCAGGCAACAAGCCTATCAGGGGTTCACTTCTCATTTGAACCTGACGTAACCCTCCATTTCTTCTCCAACGATTTTAGATGGGAAAACAACAGAAATCCTAGTGGTTAATACGGATCTACTTCCAGGGGGAAAAATCGATCCCGGGCTATTATGTGATAATTAGCACAAGAATCCTAAAACATACCCCCTCTTTTGTCAAGACAAAAAATAACTTTCTCTACCCTCCCTTCATTACCCTGACGTGAATAATCAATACCTCCTCCTCGGACTCCATTGAAATTTCCTCACTACTGTGG
>JBGVTJ010000060.1:0-16983 GCA_041862515.1 Thermodesulfobacteriota bacterium
CAAGCCACTCATTAGCCATACGTTCAAATTGTCCGATATTAACCAGGCCTGTGATTTGGCAGAGCAAAAGAAGACCTTAAAAGTCGTCCTATTCCCATAGGGAGCCCGTAGTCCATGCAACCGTAGGAACAAAGTCATGAGGGACAATGTCTTGGTTTCAAACATGGTATGCGTTCTAACTCAGGAAATCTGACGGCTTTAGCCCTTTGGCCGACCTCAGGCAACGTTGGTCAGTAATTTCCCCCCGCAGTATTTTTCAGATTCAATTAGGTCACCCTCATATGGGGACCCATCATCTCCGGGCCCATTCCGTAACCCCAGCTCGGACCCATGGGATGTCGGCAGGAGGGGCAGTACCAGCCTCCGTAACCGCCTCCGTGAAGAGTGTCTTTTTCATCACTCATACCTTCTTTCCATCAAACAATGAGGATTTTGGAAATGTCCCGAAGGGCCCTTTTCCGTGATTCGGTACCCTGACCGGTCACCCACCGATGCTTTATTAGACCTGTTGGAACAACGTTTCGCTAATACTAAAGCATGACTTGGCTGAGGAGGGGATGGGGTAAACCATGTATTTCATGGAGGGAAATTCTGAGAAGAAAATCAAAGCAAATCGGCACTAGTGGCAGAGTGCGCGACGACCTTTATCTTGTTTGCGGATGCGTGTTGCCAGTACTGGGACGTTAACGAATATGCAAAGGGAAAGTGGTAATGCGAGGATATTTTGACTATGAGGCAGGGTCAGCGATGGCCCTGCTTTTTTCAATATTTCAAGTAACTATGACAGAAAGTTGAGCCTCACTGGCGAGAGGGGGTTAACCAAATCAGCACCAAAAAACCCTCAAGTCAGGAGGCTCATATGGAAGGGTACAAGAGAAGTGGACAAGAAGGCAAGGCCGTTTTTGTGGGAGTGGATTTGTACCGTTTCAAGTGGCACGTAACGGTGAGGAAAGAGGACCAGGAGCTTTTTAGTGGACCTGTGCCTGGGCAGTGGGAGTCTTTGCGGCGGCTGTTGGATCGGTATCTGGAAGACTCCATTCACGTTGTGTATGAGGCGGGTTATTTTGGATTTTGGCTTCATGATCGAGTGGTGGCCTACGGAGCGCAGTGTTCCTGGTATTGGGCTAATTGCGCCTATGGAGTTCTTGGTGGAGTTTCAAGATGTATCTCGTTTCCGGGGGGCAGAACAAATCGCGCCATATGTGGGTTTGACGCCATCACAGTATTCCAGTGCGGAGAAGATCCGAATGGGTCGGATTACGGGCATCGGCAAAAATGGGCTTCGGGCGATACTGATGGAGGCCTCGTGGAAATTGATCACCAAGGATGGAGTCATGCGAGAGAAGTATACCCGGATCAAAGCTCGTTCCGGCGGAAAGCGGGTGTCGTTGCCAGTGCGCGAACATTGCTGTTGAAACTGAGACGGATACTGCTTGATGGCTGCCCTTATGCCATGGGGGTGATAGGTTAGGTGTGACAGCCTGAAACCGAAAAGAACCAAGGCCTGGGTTATGGCGTTGATTCATCTGAGTGTGTTAACTGTTCAGCAACCTCGTTTTCAAGATTGTCAACTCCGAATTGAATACCCCGGATTGGTTGCATGTGGTTTCATCAAAGATGGAAACCACGGATAGCATACTGGTTTGGGATTCACCTTACCCCTTGACTCTGTATGTAGTAGATCAATCAGAAAGTTCGGGCTCAACCCCGGCCATCATATGTTTCAATCGCAAATCATTCTGCCGGAGAAAACTATGGGGCGCCTGAGAGGGGACCAGATATCCATGATAGCTGGAGATTCCATTGGTCTCTGTTGCCAAAGTTATGTCCTGGTGTCTTGTCCGATTAAACATATGCTTCCGTTTTGGGAGAGGCCCTATTAGCTATGCATACCGATTCTAAGGGCACCCTCAGAGGTAGGTGATCTTCCCTTTCCACATGGACTCGAACAAGGCCAAACACTGTTCCTTGGACATTGGCCGGGGGTTGTTGGCCCGCGGGTAGCGGGTGATGCAAGCCTCCGCCATCTTGGGGATATCTTCGTGCTTGAACCCCATTTCTTTCAGGCTCAGTGGCATCTTAACGTCTGTCATGAGGTCGTGGACGAGCCCCACGGCTCGCTGCGCAGCCGCCCGCGTGGATAGGGATTCTATTCGCTCACCCATGGCCCGAGCAATCAGCGCCTGTTTCTCCTCCATCATGGGAAGATTAAACGCCATGGTGTACGGTAATCCCACGCCGCAGCCGATCCCGTGGGCCAAGGGTTGGAACATGGACAGCACATAAGAAATACTGTGGGAATACAGGGCCCCGGTGCCGTTCATGGACATCATGGACATGGTCGCGGCCATGGCCATGTAATAGCGTGCCTCTAGGTCTTGCCCATCGAACGTAGCCCGGCGAAGATACTTGCCAATGAGCTCGACGCCGGCAAAGCCCAAGCAATCAAAGAATGGATTGGCAAGCTTGTTCATGAGGCTATCGATGGCATGGGAAAGGGCGTCGAGGCCTGTGGAAGCAGTTACATTTGGTGCCATGGACACCGTGAGTCCAGGGTCGATGATGGCGATCTCGGCGTAAGCGTAAGGTGTGCCGATGAAATATTTATCATTGCCCTTCGAGACGACAAGGTACTTCGAGACCTCACTCCCCGTTCCCGCTGTGGTGGGGATAAGGATCTTTTTTAAAGCTGGTTTGTTGACCACTTGCTTCTTCATTATTTCAAAGGGTTTCTGTCGGTTGGTGGCCACGATGGAGGCTAGCTTGGCCATGTCCATTGAGCTGCCTCCGCCCAGACCGACTACGACGTCAAACTTTGTGCGGCACACCATTTCGTAGAGTGCATCGGCAGTCTTGATGTGCGGCTCAGGATCTACCTTTGCGAAGACCTCTACCTTCAGTCTTTCGTTTTTCATCGCTTCCTTGACGAGTTCAACGTAACCCAATTGTGCCATAACCTCGTCTGTCACCAGAATAGCTTGCTTTCCGCCGAGCTTCTTGGCCTGCTCTCCGACCTTTCTAACCGTGTCAAAGCCGAAGAGAATCGTATTAGGTGGAAGAGTGCCAGCGGTCTGAAATACGAATTCACGCCTTAGATGCGTGGGAATCTGAAAATCCAATTGTACTTGCGCCATAGCATACCCCCTTTCTGGGATCTGGACCTCGTTGCCCATGAGCTTTAGGCTCTTCCTTTTCTACGATACTATTCAGCTACCGTGTTTCTTGATCGCCTATCCCCTCAACTCCAAATAACGAGAAGCCAAAACAATAGGCAACTCTCTTATCGTATTGACTTCCCGATAGATGGAAATCTCCTCTCGATCGATTCTCTTTCAATCTCATGTCAATATATTATGTTTTGAAGTTTCCTGACTTTTTTGGACGAGGTTCTTCTAACCTATTGATTATAAAGGAGATTATACTTTTCATAAGTGAACACCGTTGGCCCCTTCGGTTGCTCGGGTCTGTTGCCCAAATTCCCTTTCGCTCACTGAAAAGAATTTTGGACTATTCTACGGTTCGCTTCACTGCAAATCCAAAACTCGCCCTGTGGGCTCAGACATTGGATTTGTGGTCGTTTCGCTTCACTAAGAATGGTTAGCCAAAATTCTTTAATGTTCGCTCCAGGGAACCCGGGCAACGGCCTGTTCTGATGTGACCCTTCTCCGGCAAATATCGCTCATGAGTAGCGGTGCTCCCTAGAAACTCAGGAAACTCCAGATTATGTTATGAACATCATATTGAACAAAATGAGGCATGTAAACTGTTAGCGGTTACCATCTTAGCAGAACAGAAGATATAATCAACTATTTTTCCGCGAATTCAGGGTGCCTGTCCGTGTTAAGAAAGGAGATACTCAGCCTGCGACATATTTTTTGGATATAGAAAGGGTGATTTCTGCAAAATGGAAAAAAGCTCAACTTCCTCATTATCCCCATTTTTACATTTCAAATATGGTATGATAATCTTGAAGACATTTGAGAGGAGAGGAAAAAGGGGGAAATGATGGAACTCGCAAAGGCCATAAGGAATCGTAGATCAATAAGAAAATACCTCGATAAGGATGTGCCTGATGAACTCCTCGTGCAGGCATTTGAGTTGGCCCGTTGGGCTCCAAGTGGGGGTAATTTCCAGTCATGGAAATTCCTTGTGGTTAAAAACCGGAAGATCATAAACAAAGTGGCAAATGCGTTCCAGGAGAAGGTGGATACGTTCACCAACTGGCCCGAGGCTGAAGAATATCGTGAGACCGCAGAAAGCTATAGGAAAAACGCCCCCTTCTTCCGGGAAGCCCCTGTTTTGATCGTGGCCCTGAGCTGTGGATATAAGAGCGTAGCCGATCTCATTCTCTCCAAAAAGGGGGAAAAAGACCCCCTTGCCATGCAAATGATGGAGAATCGCCGCTCGGCCCCTACCAGTATCCAGCAAATCGGGGGATTCATTGGTCATCTCCTCTTAGTATTACACAGTTTGGGCCTCGGAGCCTGTTGGATGTCCGGACCACTCATCGCCAAGGAAGAGATTGAAGAAATCCTGGGGATTCCACAAGGGGAGGATCTGGTGGCCTGCATTCCAGTGGGTTACCCCGCTGAGAAACCACCTGTAAAACCGCGGAAGACAGTAGATGAGCTTGTGGTATTTTTGAGATAGGAGAGCTTTACCATCTCAACGCAATGTTTCTCTAAGGAGAAGCTCCTCATTTCTTCTTTCAGCATATAGCTGACCTTTCGGGTTTCAATTCACACATGAGATTTCATCCATTTCAGACAACCTTACCTTCTGGACCCCGCTCAATGAGTTCCACAATGACCGCCGGTGTATCGAAGTAGGCCCATTTAACCCCTGTACGCTCCCCACTCATAATCGGCTCGATCCCAACTTCCTTGTACGCCTGTGTCCACTTAGCAAGGTCCGAGATTTCATAACCCAGATGGTGGATACCTTCTCCGTGCTCATTCATAAAGTCTTCATAGATGGTCTTTCCCTCGAGAACTTGAATGAGCTCATAAACAATGTTCCCGACTCTCGCAAAGGCTAACTGCATTTTAAAGTCTCCCGGCTTACCACGATAGCGTCTGTTGAAATAATCTGGCATCAGTTTCGTAAAGGATTCTAAGCCGAAATACTTTTGGAAATCTTCCATGGTTCTTGCAATGTCCCGAGTCACATACCCGATATGTGTTGCTTCTGGAAGAATCAACTTTTCAACATTCTCCTTGCCTTCCATTGTTTGCCCCTCCTAAGTCAATTTTCGAGCCTTACCCAAGTCTCTATACCAGGGAAGAAAAAGTCTCAAAAATCGAAAAACCCCTCCTCCTGACTTTGGATCAATGAGGGAAAACTAACATCCCTCAGGCAGTTTTCGCGGACCTCCCCTTTGAATCAACTCAAAAATAACGCCACCAATCTTCTCAGTATCGAGGTAAGCGAAAGCACGATCACGGCCTCGTCCGCTCATGAGCACTTCGATGCCCATCTTTGCATACGCTACCAATCGTTGGTCGAAATCATCGTACACATCGAATCCCAGGTGGTGTAGCCCTTGCCGTCCCGCTTCCAAGAAGTCTCGATAGATTGACCGGCCATAAAGAGGTTGGATAATTTCCACCTCCATCGGTCCGAGCCGGAAAAAGGCGAAGGTGCTGTTAAATTTTTCGGGTTCCCCCTTATAGTGCGTCTCATGGTATCCCAGTTTCTGAAAATCCGGGATCCGCAAGATAAATCCGATAAAGAACTTTTCCTGATAGTAGGCAATTGTTTCTTCCAAATCAGGGACCACAATGCCAATTTGCGTGACAGGGGGAAGCTGAAGAAGTTTACGGAGACGGGTTTCTTTAGCCCTCATTGTGAAAATCCTTTCCCGTTTTATTGGACTGCCTAGAATTTGATTGCACCCCCACAAACACTCAAGCACTGACCCGTGACATAGTCACCAAGATCACTGATCAAAAACTCCACTACCTTCGAGATGTCATCAGGTTCAGCCATTCGGCCCAGAGCAATCTGGGCTAGGTATTGCTCTCTCCACCCCGGAAGACTAAAAACCTTCTTTTCCAGGCGGCGTGTGCTTACGTAAGCAGGAGCAATGCAGTTCACCGTTATACCGTAAGGCGCCAGTTCTTGAGCAAGATATCTGGTATAGGCTATCACCCCAGCCTTGGCTACTCCGTAGGAAGCGTACACCCCTCCTTGCTGCGCTTGAAGCGCCGCCTGTGAGGCTGTGTTCACGATTCTCCCCCATCCCTGGGCCTTCATCGGCTCAGCAGCCTCTTGACAGCAGAAGATGGTCCCCATGAGGTTTCGATCTATTGTAGCTCTGAGATCTTTTGCCGACACAGAGGAGGCAAAGCTCTTGGAAACTTCACCGGCAAGTCCGCCAGCATTATTGATTAAGATATCGATATGCCCAAATTCAGCCAGCACATTCTTGAACATAGCCTCGACCTGATTTTTATTGCTCACGTCAGCTTCTATGCCGATGCATCTGACACCCAAGGCACGCACTTCTTCCACTACAGTGGGTGCAGTAAGCTTCTCCCCGAACTCCTTATGAGACTCAACATCGATGTCGTTGATCACTATATCGGCACCGAGGTGGGCAAGGCGCAAAGCATGGGACCGGCCAATACCTCTTGCCGCTCCAGTGACCAGAGCCACTTTCCCTGTTAGTTTTTCTTGTCCTTCTCTAGACACACTGTACCTCTAGAGCTCTCAGGTTCTACGGTGGTATCTCTTAAAGCCCCATACCGAAATAGTGTCCGCAATCAACATTTCCGAAAAGTCCCTCAAGGCCCAATCTAAAACCGTGGTCGCTTCTTCACTTACGAGAAGGCTCCGAAGGAATTGCAAGCGGCGACATAACATTCCTAAAAGAGGTTTTACGTGAGGTAACCACATCCAAAACTGTAGGTTGATTGCTGACTAGAGCTTCCGCCAGTGCTTCTTCCAACTGACCGGGTTCCTCAACCCGGATACCGCAACAGCCCATAGCACTGGCAATTGCAGCATGATCGATATCCGCGAATTCAGAGGCAATCACACGGTCGCGTTGGCCATGCATTACCCAACCCAGAGAGCGGTTATTGAAGATTACCGTCACAATTGCAATACCCTCCTCGTAGGCCGTCATCAATCCATTCATTGCCATGGCAAACCCGCCGTCTCCGCACACTGCAATGACCTGGCGCTCCGGATAGAGAAGCTTGGCCGTGAGCGCTGCGGGTATGGCGTAGCCCATTCCGCCGATAGCGGCCGGCGAAATGAACGTTCCCGCACGCCTGGTCTGAAAAAAGTGCGTCATGAACAGCCGATTCTCACCAGCATCGCACGCAACGATGGCGTCATCCGAAATGACCTTACGGATCTCTGCGATGATTCGCTGTGGAAGCATAGGCAACTCGTCAGAGGCAAACTCCGGAGTGTTAAAGAAGCCATGTTTCCCTCGGGCCCCGGCCACCCTGGCTTTCCGAGAGGTAAGCGTTTCCTGGGATGGACTCCCCAAGACCCGAATGGCTTCCGTTATCTGAGACAAAGCAACGGATGCATCACCGATAAGGACGTGTTCGCAGGGGAACGTCCAACTTGCGTTCCTCGGCTCAATGTCAATCTGAATAAGGATTTGTTGCCCTGGATCAAGGAGTTTAGGGTTCTCGCTCGCCGTATCGGTGGGTGAGAGTTTTGATCCTATTACAAGTATCACATCCGCATCGGCGACAAGGGCGTTTGCCAGTGGCAAACCGAAGGTGCCAAAAACCCCAAGGGCCAACTCGTGGGTCTCAGGGAAGACCCCTTTACCAGATGCCGTCGTGGCTACCGGTGTCCCGATCAATTCCGCGAGATCTTGCAACTCAGCATAGGCCTTACTGATGCGCACACCGTTTCCCGCGATAACGACAGGTCGCTTAGCCTCAGATAATGCACGCGCAGCGGCATCTACTTTTGCCGTATCAGCAGATAAGGACATGCCCTGCAGGTAACATTCAGTGGGATACAATCGCGGTAGGGAGTCAGGCCCCACGCTGCCCTTGAGGGCCGCGCTATGATAGAGCAATGCTACAGGACCACATTCCCCAGTCATTGCATGCTTGATGGCGAGCTGCGTACTCTGGACCGCCTGTACAGCCTCATGAAGCTCCATGGTCATTTTGGTCACCCCGGCAAAGCTTTGCCTTGCATTCCAGGTTCGATACTCGCCGGTTCCTGCCTGATACGGAGCGTGATGTGAGAATGGCGCGTTATCCGAAAGGTCGGCCATCAAAAGCATGGGAGAACTGCCAAGGTAGGCCTCAAGCGCCCCAAGCACTGCGTATGAAAGGATGAAGGCACCTTGCCCCATGGCGATGCCGGGCTTTCCGGTCAGACGGCCGTATACTTCGGCCATAACACTAGCAAGAGACTCCTGGCGCACGAGAATAGTTCTGATTGTAGACCGATGATCATAGAGGGCATCAAAAATGAGCCTGGCATCGCCACCCGGCATGCCAAAGACCATATCGATGCCCGCTTCTTCGAGCACACGGACAATTGCCTCAGGCACCGACACCTCTGTCTGAAAAACCCTGTCAGCACTCACGCTTCATCCCTCCCGCGAAAAAATAGGCGCGCTCTTACCGCCCTCGTTATCTTAGAATTAGCCAGCTAGCCAACCACCATCTACAAATACAACCTGCCCAGTAACATAGTCTGAAGCCGGAGATGCAAGAAAAATTGCCGCGCCGGCAAGATCATCAGGTACTCCCACTCTTCCCAGCGGAATCCTTGAGAGAACCCAACGGTATCCGTCTTCGTCTCGAAAAAGCGCCTCAGTTAATTGGGTCCGATAGTAACCGGGGGCAATCGCATTGACGTTTATGTTGTATCGCGCCAGTTCAAGGGCGAGCGTCCTGGTTAAGGAAGCAACCCCTCCCTTGGTCGCTGTATAGACAGAAATATTCCGCAGTCCAATTTGACTCCCTAAAGAAGCAATATTGATGATTTTTCCCTTTTCTTGTTTCATCATTTCCTTCACAACAGCCTGAGTGAGGAAGAAGACAGCTCTCAGGTTAAGGTGGACTACGTCATCGAACTCCTTTTGAGTGACCTCAAGAAACGGTTTTCGGACAGTTGTCCCCGCATTGTTCACCAATATGTCAATCCTTCCGAACTCCTCCAAGACGTTGCTGACGAGCCTTTCTATTTCTCCTTCCTTGGTCAAATCAAGGGAGAGGGGGAGAACCTTCTGTTTGGTTTCCGTGATGATTTCTTGGGAAATACGCTGGAGTTCATGCATGGATCGGCTCACAACAGTCAAATCCGATCCAGCACCAGCAAGGGCGTGGGCAATACCATGTCCCAATCCTCGTCCAGCTCCTGTAACAACGCTCACCTTCCCATGAAGGGAAAATAAGTTTTTTGGTCTCTTCATGCGAAAAAGGTCCCCCCCAAAAGTGTTACGTTCAATCGATAGGGTAAAGGAGATACTTCAATCCCACCCCCTTTTCGAAAAGTCGAAATGCCTCCCCCCACTGATCCAGGGGGCGTTCCCCAGAGACCAATGAAATAAGGTCCACCTTTCGGTCTCGCAATAAATCTATTGCTTTCTCCCACGTTCTCCCATTATGGGTGAAGGACCCTTTGATCTGAACCTCCTTGAAGGTGATGTCATCATAGTTCAACTCAGTGGAACCACCGAAGAGACCCACTTGAACAATTTCTCCTCCCTTCCTCACCCCTTGCAGGCAGTCGCTCAATGCACTCCTAGCCCCAGAACATTCAAAAGCCACATCTACCCCTATGCCGCTAGTCAGCTCACAAATGAGGGGATGCATATCCTGTTGGTCAATTTGAACGCAATGATCTGCACCAATCCGTTCCGCCAGTTTGAGCCTTTCCTCATCTCGTTGAGTACCCGAGAGGATGACCGTCGCTCCCGTTGCCTTTGCAACCTGGAGGACCAGCAGGCCGATGGGGCCCGGTCCCGTCACGAGCACCGTGTTTCCTGGCTCGATGGAGCTCCTTTCCATGACCGAATGTATGGCGCAAGCCAAGGGCTCGCAAAGGGCCCCCTCCTGAAATGAAACACGATCGGGAAGCCGATAAATACCATCCTGACGCACGACCGCAAAGGATGCGAATGCCCCATCCCTACTTGATCCAAAGGCCTGTCTTTTTTCACATCGTTGCGTCTGGCCCGATCTGCACGGTTCACAAACCCTGCAGAAATAGGCAGCAGACTCCACGGTAACCCTATCCCCCGCTTTCCATCCTTGGACGTTGGGGCCTAACTCCGATACGATGCCGCAGAACTCGTGTCCCAAGGTAACGGGAGGACGAGCCTTTGGATAGAGATCGTGGAGAATGTGGATATCGGTGCCACAGACACCTGCATATTGGACCTTTACTAAAACCTCCCCTTCTCCGGGGCGAGGTGGATCTACATTCACGAGGTCCACGTGACCAGGTCCTCGGCGGAGCTTTCGCAGGGCTTTCATTGCTCGACCAATCCTTTTCCGGCTCGAAACTGCAAATGAAACCCGGGGAGGATTCTTTCAGAAAATCCCTTTTCCCCACTCACCTTCCCTTCCAGTGGAGGGAAATTCTTGAGTTCTTCCATCGATCACCGAATTATCCAAGCTCAAATCGGTTATTGAGAACCGTGCTCATTGTCTCATGCCGTGCTGCCTCAAAGCGGCCAGTTCGGAGAAGGAATAAGTAACGGGGCGGGTTTCCCTAACCTTCATCGAACGGGCAAGAAGAGGACTCGCCTTCAGCGCGGTTTTCTCTTAATTCAATATGAACCCAGACCTCGCTTGTTTCTTCCGGAAGATGGGATTATATTCCTAAGTAGGCTTCCTTCACCTGGGGATTGTCTAAGATCTCTTTCGCCTGACCCTCCAGGACAACGCTCCCATTCTCAAGAACGTAAGCTTGATTAGCTATAGAAAGTGAGTGAAAAACGTTTTGCTCAACCAGAAGTACGGTGATTCCCTGCGCGTTAATTTGCTTCACCGTCTCAAAAACCTGCTTTACTAAAAGAGGAGCCAGGCCGAGGGAAGGTTCATCCAACATGAGAAGTTTTGGGTTCGCCATCAGCCCGCGCGCTATTGCCAGCATCTGCTGTTCCCCCCCGCTTAAGGTTCCGGCCAGCTGGTTCTCTCTGTCTCGCAAGATCGGGAAAAGCCTAAAGACCACCTCAAGGTTTTCTTCCTTTCCCCTTCTGGCCTTGGGAGTATAGGCGCCGAGCTCCAGGTTTTCCGATACCGTCATGTAAGGAAAAAGAAGTCTCGCCTCGGGAATTTGGACAATGCCCCGTTCGACGATCTGATGTGGGGGAAGGTTTTCGATCCTCTTGCCGAGAAATTCGATTGTCCCGGATGAGGACTGAATAACACCCGAGATGGTATTGAGGGTAGTGCTCTTGCCCGCACCATTTGAGCCAATAATTGAAACTATCTGGCCCTCCCTTATTTGCAGAGAGACATTTCGAAGGGCCTGAACATCACCATAATGGGCACTAATATTCTCCAGGTTAAGCAAGATACTCCTCCCCTAAGTAGGCATCGACGACCCTCTTATCCCTGGATATCTCCGCCGGGGTGCCCTCGGCTATCTTCTCTCCATGATGGAGGACGACTATCCGATGGGAGAGGGTCATTATCGCCTTCATTACATGTTCAATGATGAATAAGGTGATTCCCTGACGAGAAATTGCCCTGATAATACTGATTATCTCCTCGGTTTCCCGAGGATTTAAGCCTGCCACTACCTCATCGAGCAGGAGAAGCTCAGGTTTGGTAGCAAGTGCCTTTCCAAGTTCAAGCCTCTTTCGATCGGCAATGGTCAAACTGGATGCTAAGGAGTCCCTCTGTCTTAAGAGTCCGATAAAATCTAGCACCTTCGTTGCTTCCTTCCTGGCCTCACTTGCCCTTCTTACCCGGGAAAATGCACCTACCATTACATTCTCCAGGACAGTCATATTGTTGAAGGGCTTGACCAATTGAAAGGTTCTTCCAATATGGTTCAGACAGACCTTGTGGGGTGGTTTTAGACCGGTGATTTCCTCCCCTCTAAATTCAATTTTTCCCGAGTCGGTAGAAAGGAATCCGGTGATCAAATTGAAAATAGTGGTCTTTCCAGCCCCATTGGGCCCTATCAAACCGAGAATCTCCCCCTTCTTAATTTCAAAACTTACGTCTTTCACCGCGGCCAATCCCCCAAAGTACTTCGTTAACGAGTGAACCTGAAATAGGGGAGATTTTGCCTCTTCATCCTCAGGATCCGGATCCTGAGGATCTGAAGTCTCGGTTGTGAGAGCAGGGGAGGGAACAGTCACCTCCGTTACCAGGGCCTGTTTTGCCCCAGGGAGCCTCCTCAAGAAGGGCTCGTACCAGGTTTTCAACCAACCGGCCACTCCTCGGGGAAAATAGATTACCGCCACCACCAAGACAATGCCGTATACGATGAAGTTGAGCCCGGCGGAAATAGCCCCCAGGTAGCCTCTCAAAAGTACATCAAGGGGGATTAAGATGAACGCCCCTATGACGGGGCCGATTACGGTCCCGAGTCCCCCAATGATGGCTAAAAGGGCGAGTTCAATAGAAAGGGGCAGGGAAAAAACAGTATCAGGATCGATAAAAAGGAGATACTGAGCATAGAACGTACCCGCAACAGCAGTGAAGAAGACACTGACTATGAGAGCAATCAGCTTACAGCGGGAGGTATTGACACCCAGAGTCTCTGCCGCATCTTGGTCCTCTCGAAGGCTAATGAGGTAGAACCCGAATCGGGAATTTCTGGTAATATAAGAAACAAGAATGATGAGGAGCATCAACCCAAGGGCAATATAAGCATAAGGAATTTTGCCGCGGAACATAAAATTTTCCATACCCGGCTTGAAGGGAATCAACAAACCCACCCCGCCTTGGGTTAAACCCCTCCAATAGGAGGCGACATAACGGAGTACCTCGGCAAAAGCTATCGTGGCGAGGGCAAAAAAGTGGCTCCTCAACCTGAAGCAGGGAACGCCAATTCCGATAGCTACGAGAATTGCTAAGCCGGCCCCTGCAATCATTCCAAGCCAAGGAGATAGACCAAATTTCAACCATAGAAGCGTTGAGGTATAGGCACCTATCCCGAAGAAGGCAGTATGACCCAGAGAGATCTGACCGGCGAATCCTCCCACCAGATTCCAGGCTGCTGCCAACGTACCCCAGAAGAAGATCATAAGGATAAGGTCTTCATAAAATGGATTCCGGGGCAGGATGGGAAGGACAAATAGAAATACCACCAAGGCCAATGGGAAGTAGAACCGGGGGTGAAACGGATTCCGAGAACTTTTCATTGAATTGAAGCTCATGTCCTTACCTATTTTCTATCCCTCGATCTATCCTCGACCGAACAGTCCAGTAGGTTTCAGTAGGAGTATGAGGATAAATATGACAAAGTACACTGCCTCCTTGAGATGGGGCGAGAGGAAAAACCCACTGAAAGCCTCCACCAGTCCGATAATGAGGCCGCCAACGAGGGCACCGACGAGACTGTTATATCCTCCCAGTATTACCACCACGAAGGCGATTAATACAAACAGCGCCCCCACGGTAGGAAAGGCGTAGTAAATAGGGATAAGTATCGCCCCGGCCGCTCCCACACAGGCTATACCGATACCGAAGGCAATCTTGTACATCCGGTAAATGTCAATCCCCATGAGCATGGCAGCCCTTTTTTCCTGCGCAAGTGCCCGGATGGCCTTGCCGGTATAGGTTCTCTTGAGAAAGATAAGCAGAACGGCTATTATCGCCAGGGCGAGAATGAAAGCCACCAAGCGGGGAAAACTTATCATCAAACCGCCCGTCTTTAAGGAGAAGGTGGAGTAAGCAGTCCTCACCGTCCGATAATCCGCCTTCCAGAGAAAAAGTGCTCCATTCTGCAAGACCAATGACATCCCGACCGTAGCGAATATCTGATTAAGGGGAGGAGCGTGGATTATGGGTTGAATGATGATTCTTTGGACGGCCCACCCTATGAGGAAGAAGGAGGGAATTACCATGAATAAGCTAACATAGGGATCCACGCCGCACAGCTGAAACAACCAAAAGGATGCATACATGCTGAGCATGAGAAATTCACCATGGGCGAAATTAATGATCTCCACCACACCAAAGATTAACGTAAGGCCAATGCTTATCAGGGCATAGATTCCCCCCAACAACAATCCGTTTATGACTAACTGTATGAGTGTGGCTGCCATTTCTTACCTCAGGAGAGTGGATCAGGAATTCATCGGGAAGAAGGGGGAAACACCCCCTTCTTCCCTTCCATTCTTTGAGTTCTTCCCCATGATGCTACTTTACAAAACTGGTTTCCCCTTTCGCTCTCTGCTCCCAGCTTGGCAGGGGAAGCAGAGGGTTCCTTATCCCGAATTCCACGGGATAAACAACCCACATCTGTTGCTCCTGCCACTGCATCAAAGCAGGGTGAGCTAAGAGATTCTGTCCAGCAGCCGGGTGTGCGGGAGGAGCGAACTTCACCCCAAAGCCGAAAATGGTGTTCCCTTTCGGTATGTCCACTTCGAGTGCGGCTTTTCGAACAGCCTCCGGATCGAGCGAACCAGCCTTGGGGAGAACCTCCTCGAACAGCACTTGAGCACCCACGAAACCCAGGGAAGCATGAGTGGCAGGGAGGTGTCCAAATTTCTTGTTGAATTTCTGCCGAAATTCCTTCAAGACCGCTTTGGTGTTGGGACTCAGAACGTCCGGGTTTATGCCAATGGCCGGGTCGATGTTGAAGATATAGTTGGCCTCATCGCCAAAGGTCTTTGCCCAGTCCGGCATGCCATGACAGGCTCCGGTTCCGATAAAGGCTTTGACATTAAGATCCGCTTCCTTTGCCTGACGCCAGAACAGCAGGCCGTCTTGAAGGTAACTCGTGGCGATAATCACATCGGGCTCTCGAGCCTTAAACCGCATTACCACGGGTGAGAGGTCAACGGTTTTGAGGCTGTAGCTATCGGTAGCCAGCACTTTTATCCCCTGTTTCAGGGCATACTGGGCAGCACTACTGCCAACCGTGGTTCCGTAGAGGGAATCCTCGAACATAATAGCCACCTTCAACGCCTTAGGATCTATCCCCAGCTTGGGTGCAACCACTTCCTTGGCAAAGTCCACCGCCATAATACCAAACTGGCTAGCTCGGGGACATGTCCTAAAGAGATATTTGAAACCCCTCTCCGTAATGGGATCGGCAATCGCCCCCTGTTCCCAGTAGATGGCTCTGTTTCTTTCGGCAACTTCGCTGGCAGCGTAGGACCGGGAACTGGAATAGGTCCCGAAAATGAGCTTTATTCCCTGCACTGAAATGAGTCGCTCGCATTCGGTCATGGCCTTCTTCGGATCAACCCCGTCCCCCTTGACCCATTCAATCTGCTTCCCCCAGAGACCACCTTTCTCATTTACGATATCTGCTGCAACAGTAGCTCCGTTAAAGGACTCCTGGCCAAGCAGCGCTAGAGGTCCGCTAAATGGAAACAGGGCCCCTATCCTCACTTTCTCGGCGGCCATCACTGCGGGAGAAGCACATAATATGAACACCAGCAGTGATGCCACTAGCAATCCAATTGTGCTTTTTCTCATTTCTTGTCCTCCTTTCATTGCTGAAGAACCAATTATGCTTTTGCTCGTTTCTTCACCCCCTTTCGGTCTATATAGCCTTGTCCAGAAGTTGGAAACCTCACCTCCTTTCTCTCAATGAGAATTTATTCACTCGTTCACACAAAAACCATTGGATCCCTCATATGCACAATTGCGATTCTGGCTTTCGAACGATTTGGCTTTACCGAGGACCAAAAGGCAAAGGGCCTCCAAGGAGGTGTAACATTCCTCGGAGACTCCAAATCGGCATCTTCTGGAAACCCTCTTTCATTGCTCACCCCAGAAGGGAGGAATTATGAACTTCTCAAAATCATAATAATAGGCTTTTTTCCTTATAGCACATTGGTGTCTGAAGTCAAACTTTTTTTAAATTAAATTGAAACTTCTGAGAATCCTGAGAAAATATACGCCTAAAGCTGCCTACACAGGGAGAGGCCCATTCCTTTTTCTTGTGAATCTCGTTCCAGTCTGTTACGATAGCTCAATACCGAGAAAGCCAAACCACGAGTGAGGGTAGGAAGTACTAAAGTCCCCAAAAAAAGATTCATAGAATGAAAAAGTTTGGCCCAATTTCAACAACACCCTCGTCTTAATCCTTATGGAGATCCATGAAACAAGAGAGGGAAACGGTAGGGAAACCTTTTTTGGTATCTCGAGGGGTTGACCTAGGCAAGAGTGGATAAAGGGGAATGGGAAGATAATAGTGATAAATTACAAGCCTTTCAGAGTATTACGAAAAGCAAAATGGGGAGGAGGGTTTAGGGATGAAGGAGATTCTTGCGATGAAAGGGGCAAGGGTTATTGTTGAAATTTGTGCTTCTATCAAAAAAGGAGAAAAAGTACTTATCGTGACGGATTTTGAGGCGGTAAGCAGTGCACAGATCTTGGCCGGGATTACCTATACCATTGGTGCCGATGTGGAGATGTGTATCATGATTCCCCGAGAATTAGATGGCCAGGAACCCACTGCGTGTGTTGCTGCAGCCATGAAGAAAGCAGAGGTCATCCTGATACCTGTAAGCAAATCTATATCTCATACAGAAGCAATGAAAGGGGCCCTAACCGAAGGAGCCAGGGTGCTTTCTCTTACGGCTTCTTCAGAGGAACTAATAGCTTCGGAAGCATACAAAGCTGATTTCAAAAAACAACGTCCTGTGTGTGAAAAAGTTGCACAACTGTTTACTCAAGCAAACGAAGTAACCATTACTACCCCCGCAGGAACCAATCTCGTAGCAAGCGCAAAAGGACGTAAAGGAAATGCTCACAGCTGTATAGTGGATCATCCTGGGCAGTTTTCTGCTGCTCCAAATATTGAGGCAAATTTTTCTCCAGTTGAGGACACGATGGAGGGGATTTTGGT